>JBIJCX010000315.1:0-10105 GCA_044344465.1 Opitutaceae bacterium | reverse complement strand
AGGATCCTGCTGGATTCTTCCCCTCCGCTCCCGCTCCGGGTCAGAATGACAAACACGGGAGTTCATTGGCAGCGCAGCGAAGGATCCAACACGACGGCCGCATGCGAGGATCCTGCTGGATTCTTCCCCTCCGCTCCCGCTCCGGGTCAGAATGACAAACACGGGAGTTCATTGGCAGCCAGCGAAGAATCCAATCGCAGGTTCGCGGCCGGAGAACTGCTGCGTTGGTCCAACTGGATTCTTCGCTGCGCTCAGAATGACAGGGCTTTTTCGAAGCCCTTTAAGAGAATCATGGCTTCCGTCCTTTCGCTTCTGGCGTTGGCGACGACCGGGCGCGGCGCAAGCGGCGGGGACTGGCGGTCCTATCTGGGCGACGAGGGGCGCAGTCATTACTCGACGCTGGCGCAGATTAACGCGACGAATGTCGGGGACCTTGCGCCCGCCTGGACCTTTCGGACGGGCGAGGCGCGCCCGGACCTCCGCAGTGAGATGCAGTGCAATCCGCTGGTGGTCGAGGGCGTGATGTATGCGACCACGCCCTCGGCGCGACTGGTCGCGCTTGACGCCGCCACCGGCCGGGAGCTCTGGCGGTTCGATGCGCAGGCCGATGCGGCCGCCCGGCAGGACGGGCGGCCGAAAGGGGAGCTCAGCACGAACCGGAACCGCGGCGTGACGTATTGGGCCAATGGTGACGACCGGCGCATCCTGCACTCGGCGGGCCATTTCCTCTTCGCGCTCGACGCCCGCACGGGCCGGCCGATCGCGACCTTCGGCGACCGCGGGCGGGTCGATTTCAACGCGGGCCTGGGTCGGGACCCGACGAAGATGTCGCTGCACTCGTCGACCACGCCGGGCGCGCTGTTCGAAAATCTTTTCATCCTTTCCATCCGCACCAACGAGGGGCCCGGGCCCTCGGCGCCGGGGCACATCCGGGCGTTCGACGTGCGCACCGGCCAGGTCGCGTGGATCTTTCACACCATTCCCCAGCCGGGGGAATTCGGCTACGACACCTGGCCACCCGAGGCGTGGAAGTTCGCCGGCGGCGCCAACTGCTGGGGCGGCATGGCGGTGGACGCAGAGCGCGGGTTGGTGTTCGTGCCGACGGGCTCGCCGACCTACGATTTCTGGGGCGGCAACCGGGCCGGGCAAAATTTATTTGGCAATTCGCTGATCTGCCTTGAGGCCCGGACCGGCCGCCGCGTCTGGCATTTTCAGATGACGCACCACGACATCTGGGATCGCGATCTGCCCGCGCCGCCGAATCTTCTCACGGTCCGGCGCGACGGAAAAAATATCCCCGCCGTGGCGCAGGTGACGAAGTCGGGCCATGTCTTCGTCTTCCACCGCGAGACCGGCGAGCCGCTCTTTCCGATCGAGGAACAGGCGGTGCCGTCCTCGGACATTCCGGGCGAAATCGTCTGGCCCACGCAGCCGCTGCCGACGAAGCCGGCGCCGTTTTCCCGGCAGGCGGTTACCTACGACATGCTGACGACCCGCACGCCGGCCGCCCATCGCGCTGCCCTCGAGCAGTTCTCCCGGTTCAAGCCGCACGTGCCGTTCCAGCCTCCGAGTCGCGAAGGCTCGTTGATCATTCCGGGGCTCGATGGCGGCGCGGAGTGGGGCGGGGCGGCGGTCGATCCCGATGGCGTGATGTATGTCAACGCCAGCGATCTGGCGTGGGTGCTCACCCTGGTGGAAATCCGGGCACGCGGATCGGCCCATGAGATGGGGCGCAATTCGTACACGCTTTATTGCGCGGGCTGCCACGGGATCGATCGGGCGGGCAATGTCCCACAGAATATTCCCGCGCTCACCGGGCTCGCGGCGCGGCTGCCACTGGCGGATGTCCTGACCCGGCTCGCCGAGGGGCGCGGGGCGATGCCGTCGTTTTCCTTTCTGCCCGAGACCACGCGGACCGAAATCGCGGGCTTTCTCCTCGGCCTGACCAAACCACCGGCCGCCAACACGCCGGCGGTGGCCGGCAACGATGCGAAGGAGCCGGCGGCGGGTCCGCGGGATTATTACGATGTACCCTTTGTGCGCACGGCGGGCGGCCGGTGGCTCGACGCGGAGGGCTTCCCCAACGTGCAGCCGCCGTGGGGCACGCTCAATGCCATCGATCTCAACACCGGCGAGTACCGCTGGAAAGTGCCGCTCGGCGAGTACCCGGCCCTGGCCGCCATGGGCGTTCCGCCGACTGGGACGGATAATTATGGCGGCCCCGTCGTGACGGCGGGCGGGTTGATCTTTATCGCGGCCACCACCGACGAGAAGATCCGTGCCTTCGATTGCAAGACGGGGCGGATGCTCTGGCAGGCGAAGTTGCCGACGGCCGGGTTCGCCACCCCGACCACGTACCTCGCGGGTGGGCGCCAGTTCATCGTGATTGCCTGCGGCGGCGGCAAGCTGGGCGCGAAATCCGACGATGCGTACGTGGCGTTTGCGCTGCCGGCGAAGTGATCCCTATGCTCCGCTTGGCTATTCGAGCGCAGCGACCAACAGGTTTGTCGCATTGCCCCAGGCAGGTGTTAAACGCGGAGGACGCGGAGATTCGTTTTATCGTACTTTACTCAGTTGCATTGAGTCACAGAGGTCACGGAGGAGGAAAAGGAGTTCACAGAGCGACGGTTGAAAAATTCGTCTGACCCACGGAACGTATTCACGCGGTGGGTGAATACCGTTGCCGCAACCTTCTCACCTCATCCCTCTGTGCCCTCCTGGTTTGCCTCAGTGGCCTCTGTGTCCAACTGCGTTTTCTAGGTGTGCGTTACGTCGCACTTGAAACGCCGGAGCATGTAACATGTAACGCCTCGACCCCTTCAAATCCCGCGCTCAGCCGATCCGCAGCTTGGTCTGAAAAGGGGTAAACCCGGTGAGATAGACACTCTGGCCGTCCCACTTCGGCAAGGCACCGCGCACCTGCGTGTAGGTGTGCTCCGCGCGGCCGGGCCCAAACTCGATTGTGTCACCGTCGTGCACATACCGGCCGGTGCCGCTTTTGAGCAGAAACGCATCCTTCACGTCGGGCACGGGCTCGACTCCGTGGAGCTTCCCGCCGGAGCGAAACGCGAGCTCCACGGCCACCGGGACGTCGTCCGTGCCGGTGATCGAGATCGCGAGTTCGAACTTGCCGCCGGTTTCGGTGATTTCGACGACCGACTCGAAGACTTGGATGTTGCTGCGGGTGCGGGCGGCGCGGCTGTCCGTGGCGAGCGTCCCGTTGGGCGCCATCCTCACCTGTTCGCCGCCGGCGATCTGCTCTTTCGAAAGGGGCTGAAAGTAAGGACCGTCGAGCTTTTGCCGCAGCACGTAGCGGCCGTCGCGGACCTCGAGCGTGTCGCCGGTGAACTGGCCTTTGCCAAAAAACGCACTGGCGAAGCGCACGGCCTCGAGCGCGGCTGAGCCCCGGCGAAAAGAGAACAGCGTCGTATTGCCCGCGAGGATGGTCCCGCTGGCCGAGCCGCGGCGGATGCGCGCGAGATTGGAATAGGCGAACACCTTGGCGTAATCGGTTGAATACCGTTGCCGCAACCTTCTCACCTCATCCCTCTGTGCCCTCCTGGTTTGCCTCAGTGGCCTCTGTGTCCAACTGCGTTTTCTAGGTTTATACTCCGCGTTTCACGATGTTTGGGTTTGGTACGTGGCTGAGCCGCCTCGTTTACCCGGCCCACTCCGGGAAAATGTCTGCACTGCTGTCCGAACAATTCATCCGTGTCCAATCGTGGTCAAATTCCATCGATCCGCTATGGGCGGCTGGTCTGCCGCAAAGATTTTCCGGCACAAATCCCCTCGACAACAGAACCTCGAACCCGCCCCAATGGCGGCCCCCAAACCCGACAAATGGCTAAAACATATACCCTGAAATCATCCCTGGCGGTTGCCGCCGGTTTTCTCGCCCTCGCGCTCCCGGCCGTGGCGGCCCAAAAAGCTCCGGCTGGCTTCACCGCTTTGTTCAACGGCAAGGATCTCTCCGGCTGGTACGGCTGGGGCACCCGCGATCCCAGCGAGCTCTGGGCCATGTCGCCCGAACAGCAGGCGGCGTACAAGAAACAGTCGATCGCGGGCGGCCTGACCGACAAGAAGGGCAAGGCCGTCGCCGACCACATCAACGCGCACTGGTCGGTCCAGGGCGACGAACTCGTCAACGACGGCAAGGGCCTCTACCTGACCACCGCCAAGGACTACGGCGACTTTGAGTTGCTGCTCGAGTACAAGGCGCTGCCGAAGGGCGACAGCGGCGTCTACCTCCGCGGGGTGCCGCAGGTGCAGATCTGGGATGCCACCGTGGGCGACCCGCGCGGGCTCGGCCAGGACAAGGGGTCGGGCGGGCTGTTCAACAACAGCAAGGGTTCGCCGGGCAAGGATCCGTCGCAGAAAATGGACAAACCGTTTGGCGAGTGGAACAGCTTTAAGATCACGATGATTGGCGAGCGCGTGACCGTGGTCTTCAACGGGGTGAAGGTCGTCGACCATGCCGTGATGGAGAATTACTTCGCGAATCAGAAAAGCGGCTACGTGGCCTTCGCGGCCCCGGCGGCCAAGGGGAAAGGCAAGGACGGCAAGGAAGCGCCGCCGCCCCCGGCCGGCCACATGCGCGACCCGATTTTTGCCCGGGGCCCGATCCAACTCCAGACCCACGGCAGCGAAATTCGCTGGCGCAATGTTTTCGTGCGCGAGATCAGCCCGGAGGAGGCCACCCGGACGCTTGCGGCCCGTGACGCGCAGGGATTCGTCGAGCTCGTCAACGGCAAGGATCTCAGCAACTGGACGGGCGCGGTCGAGAACTACGAGGTCCGCAGTGGTGCGATCTAC
This sequence comes from Opitutaceae bacterium, assembly GCA_044344465.1. Lineage (GTDB taxonomy): Bacteria > Verrucomicrobiota > Verrucomicrobiia > Opitutales > Opitutaceae > ER46. The sequence continues at coordinate 5,293 of JBIJCX010000315.1, read as the reverse complement.
TGCAAGCCCGGCAAGGGCGGCAACCTGCTCTCCCAGCAGGAATACGGCGACATGATCATCCGCACGGAGTTTATTCTGCCGAAGGGTGGCAATAACGGCATCGCCATCCGCACGCCCGCCAATGGGCGGCCCGCGCAGGACGGATTCGAACTGCAGGTCATCGACAGCGACGGCTACAATGCGGCCCACCCCAAGGCACCGCTGAAGCCGTATCAGTACCACGGTTCGCTGTACAATCTGATCGGCGCCAAGCACGGCTACCTGCGTCCGGTCGGCGAATGGAATTACGAGGAGATCGTCGTGCGCGGCAACCACATCACGGTCACGCTCAACGGCACCAAGATTCTCGACGTCGAAACGGACAAGATCGATCGCAGCAAGTTCAATCCGAAGACCCTGCCCAAGGGCCTGGATCGGACGAGCGGCCACATCGGGTTTGCCGGGCACAACGATCCGGTGGGCTTTCGCAGCTTCAAGGTGAAAAAGCTGTAAGGCGGCGCGTCCGAGCCCGCGCCGCCTTTGCGCTCAATTTTGAGCCATGGCTCAAAATTGACCTGGGCCGTGACGATTCAGCCTCAACCGCAAAAGGTTTTTGCACCGGACAGGAAGAAACGTCGGGCTTTGTAGCCCTGCGCGTGCCTGTCCGCCGAAGCCTTGGCGAAGGTGGGAGCGCAGGGACCTCCCGCACTCCCGCCGCTCACGCGGCGGGCTACAACGAAGCTGTTTCCAAGCAGCAACGTTGTCTCGATTCGCGATTTGACCCCTTTCTTAGCCCCCTCCCGATTGGCGGGCGGCGCCCCGCTTACCGGCCGAGCGCGTCGACCACGGCGAGCCACTGGCCGTCTGCGACTTGGACCGCGTCCACATGGTGCATCGCGCGGGCGTTCCAGCCCTGGGTGGTCGCTTTCACCAGTGGCGCTTCCACCAATTTGTCGGCGTAGGTGGTGGGGCTGAGGTCCGTGACCTCGAACGCCCGCACCTGATAACCGTAGGTCGGCACACAGTCCTGGGCCAGACGGAACAGGGCCCCCCCCAGCACAAACGGCCGCCCCGCGGGCCGCGCGCTGCGCGGATCCTTTTTCACGATGGGACTGAGTGGATGCTCGATCCAGGGTCCCTTCAGCTCGCGCGCATGGAACAGCCGGAGCGTGTCGTTGCCGGAAGGCGACGTGAACATCCACCACGTGCCCTGATGGTGCACCAGGGTCGGGCTGATGAACGTGCCGCCCTTGATCAAGTCGCCCTCGTGTTTCCATCGATCGGGAAACGCGGTGGCGCGGTACAGCCGAACCGATGTCTCCGAGTGCGCCTCCGGGATCATGTAATACTCGTTCTGCCACTTGAAGACGAACGGGTGGGACAGGACGAACGGCTCGCGGACCACCGTCCGGCGGAATTTCCATTCCCGGCCGTTCGCGCTCTCCGCCAGGCCGATGCCGCCCTTGTCGGCCTTGATGTCCTTCGCGGTGAAGAACACAAAATACCTGGAATCCGCCGCCACCAGGAAGGGATGGGCCACGGTGTCGATGTTCAAATCCTTCATGTCCGTGACATCGGCACCCGTCAGCACCGGGTTTTTCACGTTGGCCGGCGTCGAAAGCGCCAACGGCGACGGCCCGGTGTGGATGCCGATCGTCCAGAGATTTCTTTCCGCCGCGCCCAGACCGGGGCCGCCGGCCCAAACCGCCACCGCGAGGCGGCAAACGAATGACGAGGCAGATTTACACTTCATATTGGGAAACTGGATTCGCCGGGATGAGGGAAGGGGTCAAATCGAGAATCGAGACAACCTCCACGCGCTGATTCCTCACGGCAGGGCCGCCAAAGGTGGTCCGTGCGCTCCGCCCGCGGCCGCCCCCAACGCACGGACTCAGGCGCTCGCGATTGCCTCGGCCACGAACTGGTTAAGGCTTTCGCCCCGGGCTTGTGCCTTGAGGGCAGCTTTTTGGTGAATCTCAGGTGAAACTCGAACCAGAAACTTTCCGCTGTAGGTCTTGCCGGCAGATGGCGCAGGGAGCGGTTTTCCGTCGCGCAGGAAGATTGCCACCCATTCCTCGACGATGTCAGCAAGTTGTCGCAATACCTCGGCCTCGGTGTCGCCGTGGCAGCATTGGCCGATGATCGGCGGAGCGCTGCCGACGTAGACGCCATCCTCTTCACTCCATTCGACGACCTTCAGGTAGCGGCGGGCTTGGATTTTGCACTGACTGGCGGTGGGTTTCATCTTTGGGATTCCTCGATGCGGAGGCGGACTTGTTTCTCTTGGTAATGGTGCGCGTCGGAGCCGGGATTGCCGGAAACGGTGACGCGGGGCCCTTTGGGGTGGACGAAATTGCGGTGACTGCCCTTGCCGCCCCGATCGACGAACCCGGCTTGCTCCAAGTCGGCGATCAACTGACGGACCTTGCGCGGCATTTCCAGTATCGTGGCGATACCAAACGTAGCGTCAAGGTGCGTTTGGGTCCGCCAACTGCAAGTCGTCCCTACAAGCGGGATCTGACGAACGCCCCAGGCCTTACCCATTCCTTTGTAAGAGTTCTGCGGTGCGAATAGGTAAAGGGTATGGCCTGAGGTCTTTCACCCCCATCTGCGGTGCGAATAGGTAAAGGGTATGGCCTGAGGTCTTTCACCCCCATGGTCTTGCCGGCTTGTTTTCAGTCGCGACATTCTGCCCTGGGCACGGCAAATCCTCCCGGTCCCCTCCCCATCATGGAACGAAAAACCGCCAACGACTTCGATCAGGAACTCCTGGATCTTTACGACTACTACGTGCACGGCCACATTGACCGCCGCACTTTCCTCGATCGCGCCGCCAAGTACGCCATCGGCGGACTCACCGCCGCGGCGCTGCTGGAAATGCTGAGCCCGCAGTACGTCCTGGCCGCGCAGGTCCCGAAGGAGGACGCGCGGGTGAAGGCCGAATACGTGAAGTTCCCCTCGCCCGCCGGCCACGGTGAAGGCCGCGGCCTGCTGGCCCGGCCGGCGAACGCCACCGGCAAACTGGGCGGCGTGGTGGTCGTGCACGAGAACCGCGGGCTGAACCCGTACATCGAGGATGTCGCCCGCCGCGTCGCGCTGGCCGGCTTCCTCGCGTTCGCCCCGGACGCGCTGTATCCATCGGGTGGTTATCCCGGGAACGACGACGAGGGCCGGAGCCTGCAGGGCAAGCTCGACCGCAACAAGGTCATCGAGGACTTCGTCGCCGCGGCGGGGTTCCTCCACCGCCACGCCGCCGGCAACGGCCGGCTCGGCGTCGTCGGCTTCTGCTTCGGCGGCGCGGTCGCGAACACCCTCGCCTGGCGGCTGCCCGACCTCGTCAAGGCCGCCGTGCCGTACTACGGCGGCCAGCCCTCCGCGGCCGAAGCGGCGAAGATCAAGGGTTCACTGCTCATCCATTACGCCGAACTCGACACCCGGATCAACGCCGGCTGGGCGGCCTATGAGACGGCGCTCAAGGCCAGCCAGATCGACTACACGATGCACATGTATCCGAAAGTGAACCATGGTTTTCACAACGACACCACGCCGCGCTACGACCAGGCGGCGGCCGAGCTGTCGTGGTCACGGACGATCGCGTTCTTCAAGCAGAAGCTGGGCTGAGCCTGTCCCGGCCGCGAAAACGGGGTTTGAAGACGCGCAGCGCTCGGGCAGAGTCCGGGGATGAATTCTGTGCGCTGGCTCTTGGTGCTTGTGAGTTTCGGGCTGGCGGCACTGCCGCCGCCCGCCCGGGCCGCCGACCAGCCGAATTTCATCGTCATCAACATCGATGATATGGGCTACGCGGACATCGGGCCGTTTGGTTCGAAGCTCAACCGCACCCCGCATCTCGATCGCATGGCACAGGAGGGGCGCAAGCTGACGTCCTTCTACGCGGCCCCGGTTTGCTCGCCCTCGCGTTCGGCGCTGATGACCGGCTGCTACCCCAAGCGCGTGCTGCCGATCCCGGGCGTACTTTTTCCCGGCGGCGCCGTGGGCTTGAATCCCGACGAGCTCACGGTGGCCGAGTTGCTCCGTGACGCCGGCTATGCGACCGCCTGCATCGGCAAATGGCACCTCGGCGATCAGCCGCCGTTCCTGCCGACCCGGCAGGGCTTTGATTACTATCTCGGCATCCCTTACTCGAACGACATGGGCACGAGGGAAGATGGCTCGAAGAGCGATCTGGGCGCGCCCATCCCGGCGCCCAAGGCGGCGAAAGGTGTCGGAGGCGCGGTGGCCGAGACCGGTCTCACCGGCTCCAGCCAGCCGCCGTTGCCGTTGCTGGAAAACGAGCGCGTGATCGCGCGCGTGCGGCAGGACGAGCAGCAGGGCATCGTGGAGCGTTACACCACCGCCGCTCTGAAGTTCATTCGCGCCAACCAGAGCAAGCCGTTCTTCCTTTATCTGCCGCACAACGCGGTCCATTTCCCGCTCTATCCCGGCAAGAAATTCCATAAAAAATCCAACAACGGTCTCTACGGCGACTGGGTCGAGGAGGTCGACTGGAGCGTCGGCCAGGTGCTCGACCTGCTGCGCGAGTTGAAGCTCGGCGCGAAAACCCTGGTCATCTTCACCTCCGACAACGGCGGGACGCCCCGCGCGGTGAACACTCCGTTGCGTGGGTTCAAGGGCAGCACCTGGGAAGGGGGCATGCGCGAGCCGACGATCGCGTGGTGGCCGGGGAAGGTCCCCGCCGGCACCTCCTCCGCTGCCATCGCCGGCATGTTCGACCTCCTGCCCACGCTCGTGAAACTCGGTGGCGGCCGCGTGCCCACCGATCGCAAACTCGATGGCGCCGACATCTGGCCCGTGCTCGCCGGCCAGCCCGGCGCGAAGTCGCCGCACGACGTTTTTTATTTCTTCCGTGGCTTGAAACTCGAGGCGGTCCGCTCGGGTCCGTGGAAGCTGCACTTCGCCGCCGCCACCAATCCGAAAGCCAAGGGCGGGCCGACCGCGCTGCAATTGTTCAACCTCGACACCGACATCGGCGAAACCACGAACGTCGCCGCGGCGAATGCCAGCGTAGTGAAGCAGCTGCAGGGAATCGCCGATCTGATGCAGAACGACCTCGGTCTCGATGGAGTCGGTCCCGGGTGCCGCCCGCTCGGGCGCATCAGCGACCCGCAACCGCTCCTCAGCCAGGACGGAAAAATCCGCGCGGGCTTCGCGCCCAAGTGAGGCGTAAGAACCTGATCGGAAGCCACGGATGAACACGGATAAACGCGGATGCCGGGAACCGATTCCGCCATTGTGTGGAGGGCCGAGCTCCGTCGGGGCCGCTTCGTTGGGTGCCGTTTTCGGCCTCGGCGGAGCT
>JBIJCX010000388.1:0-7452 GCA_044344465.1 Opitutaceae bacterium | reverse complement strand
GGTTTTGGGCGCCGGGCGCCGGGCGCCCCTCCGTTGCTGTAGGAGCGGCTTTACGCCGCGATTCAACCGTTCTGGCGACCGCACCGCATCCATCGCGGGGTAAGCCCGCTCCGACCGCTCGCACCTGAAAAACCTCATGAACCCTCTCCTGGTCTCGTGCCTTGGCTCGCTGCCGCTGGCAGCCACGCTGTATTCCGCGTCGCCTTCGTTGCCGGTTGCCGCAATGGAGCAACGGGTGTTGATCGGATCCGACTCGCCCCGGGATTGGTCCACCGCCGAATCGACCGTGGAAACATCGGCTGGTCGCGCCCCGGGCGGAAGGTCCGCGCTGCACTGGCACGTCACGGTGGATCATTTCGCGGGCGAACCGAATTATCCCATCGGCTGGCCGCGCCTGTTGCGGGGCTTGAAGGATGCCGCGCGGGATTGGTCGGGCTGGGATTTTCTGCGCCTGCGCGTTCTCACCGAAACGTCGCGCGCCAACCTGCCGACGGAGCCCGTGGGCCTGGGCCTCTATTTACCCGACCGGAACGGCGCGCTGAATCGGCCGCTCAACGAGCTGCGCAGGGGCGAGTGGGTGGAGATCATGATCCCGCTGGTCGACGTACCGCGCCACCACGATGTGCGCCAGCTGCAGCTTCATATCGCGGAAGCCAGATACCGGCACCAGGACCAGCTGGACTTCTATTTCGACGAGGTCGTGTTGCTCCGCTACGCCACGCCCACGCTCCTCGACTTCGCCGCCGAGCACGCGGTGATGTTTGCCGATGCGCCGCAAATCCCGGTGCGGTTTCAAATGACAGGAGTGCAACCGGGTGCGAGCGTCGCGGTGGTCTGCGAATTGCGGCGCGAGGGTAAAGTGGTGGCGCGCGCCGAGGTCACGGCCACGCGCGGCGCCGCGCGCACGCTGCTCGACGTGTCGCGGGCCAAACTGCCACCCGGTGAGTACGAGTTGACGGCCCGTGCCGCCGGCGGCACCGCGGCGGCGACCGCCACCGTGCGCCTCGTCGACTCGCCGTGGCCGGGAAAGGGGGCGGGATTATGAAGCGCCTCACCCTGCTCCTCGCCCTGCTCGGCGCCGGCTCCGGCCACGCGTCTCCATTTCTCTATGACATGGGCACGGCCCAGTCGGCGGTGTGGCCAGGCTTCACGCGCATCACGCCGGCCGAGGTGTTTTCGCCCGAAACCGGCGCCGGCTGGCAATCCGCCGCCGGGCTGAAAGCGCAGGCGCACGCGTATTCGGAACTCGTCGAAAACCGGAGTCGCGGCACGAGCGAACCGCCGCCCATCTGGACCAATCCCATCACCGAGGATGACGTCCTGGGTGATCAGGGGAACGCGTTTGTTTTTCGGGCTCCGCCGGGCGACTACGAACTCTACGTGGTCTGCGGAACCAGCGAAGCGATGCGCAGCCAGTTTTTCGATTTCACCGTGTCGGTGGGCGGGCAACTGCAACGCGTGCAGTTTGAGGGTGGATACCAGTTTCGCCCGCTGCGCTTTCGCGCCCGCGTGACCGGCGAACCGCTGGCCATCAGGTTCAGCCCGCGGAGCAAATGGGTGGTGAATGCCATCCTCGCCTGGACGGCCTCGGACGCTGCCCGGGTTGAAAAGGAAATCATCGCGCCCTTCGAGGAGTGGACGTTTCGCATGCCGCCGGCCGAGTGGGCCAAATGGAAAGAGGAGCCGGAGCCGGCCACGGGCCCGCTGCCGCCGGTGAGCGAGGCCGACCGGACGCGCGGCTTCCTCGTTTACTCGCGCTCCTATCTGGAGTGCGTTTATCCGTCCACGAAACCCCGGGCCGAGGATCTCAATCCGACGCTGCGACTTTTTGCCACGCCCGGCGAATCCGAGCCGATGAACGTTGTCGTGCATCCGTTGCGGGATCTGGCCGGCGTCAAAGTCACGGTCAGCGCGATCGGGCCGGTGCCCGCGGACCGGATCGACGTCCGGCATGTCCGCTTCACGCGGGCGCGGCCCAATTACACCATCCGCTACCGCTATCGCGTGGTGCCGGACGTGCTCGAGCACTTTGATGCGCTCGACCTCAAGGCCGGCGAGAACGCGCGCTTCTGGCTGACGGCGCGCGTGCCCGACGACGCGCCCGCCGGCACGTACTCCGGCACGATCACGCTGGCGGGCCCGGGCGGCAAAGCGGAGGTACCGGTGACGCTGCGCATCCTGCCCTTCACGTTGCGCGATGATCCGGGCAAGCTCTTCGGCATCTATTACCGGCATCCTCTCGATCAGATCGCCGGCGCGGATGACGACGTGTCGCGGGAATATTTCCGCCGAAGGGCCGACCTCGAGCATGCCGACATGGTCGCGCATGGCACGCGCAACGTCGTGCTGTCCAGCGGGGGCGCGCCCGCCGATGCCCAGGGCAACTTCAAGTTCAATTGGCCGCTGCTGGCCGAGAAGATTGCGCTCGGGCGGAAGCACGGTTTCCAGGGCCCAATCGTGATGGGCGTCAGCACGGAAGCCGTTTATGCGAAGCACATGGGGGAGCGCTACGGCAGCCACCTGCGCGGCGTCAAGGATCCACCCGCGGAATTCAGCCGCGAACTGACCGCGATGGTGAAGGCGATCGAGACCGAGCGGCAGCAACGCGGCTGGCCCGAGTTTCTCTATTATCCGGTGGACGAGCCCAGCACCGACGCGGCGGCGGTGAACTTCATGCTGAAGGTCTTGCAGGCGTGCCGGGCCGCCGGGGTGCGCACGTACATCACCGCGGATCCGACGCACGAGCAGTTCGACCCCCTGCGACCCTACGTGGATGTCTGGTGCACCCAGCCGTTCGCGCCGGATCGCGAAACCATCCTGGCTGACACCAAGGCCCGGCGGGTCGAATACTGGTGTTACCCCAATCACATCAACGGCGAGAACGATCACACGCCGGTGGCCGGCGCGCGCATGACATACGGATTCGGTTTCTGGCGCTCCGGCTTTCGCACGCTGATCCCGTGGATATATTCTTCGAGTACCGGCGATCCGATGAACTACCTCGACGGATACACGATGGACTTCTTCAACCGCCGCGAACCGGACGGCACCCCGCTGCCGGTCGCGATGTGGGAGGCCTATCGCGAGGGCTACGATGACTACCGCTACGTTTACACGCTGGAGCAGCTCATCGCCGAGGCAAAGCAGAGCTCCAACGCGGCGGCCCGGGCCGCCGCGTTCGCCGCCGAAGGCGAATTGAAGTTCGTCTGGAACGCCATCCGGGTTCAGCCGAAGTACAAACACGACGGCCTCTGGTCGCCCGAAGAACTGGACGTTTATCGCTGGCTCATCGCCCGACAAATCCTGGCGCTGCGCGCTGCAATGTAGGAAGGTATCGAAAAAGCCCTGTCATTCGAACATGTCGGACTAGCACGAGGTGACGCGGTGCTCGTGGGCTGGTATTCTCGCGGGTGATGAACCCGGCAACGCCGTCCGCCACCAGAATCACAACGATAACTGCGCGGCCGTCTCTGCCGGCACCGGCGGCACCGCAGGTCGTGCTCTATCTGCCCGGTGGCGTAACCTGCGAAGCGCCGGTCGGAGTGGCAGCACCTTTGGTTGAGTGGAAGCGGGGGCAATTCGCGGCTATTCGTTTGACCGTCAAACCGGCCTGACCTAGTTTTCTGCCATGACCCGACAGGTCACAGTCGAATTCCCAGAGGAGGCGATGAAAACCCTGGACTTCCGGCCCGAACGACTCCCGCAGGAATTACGGGAGGCTGCTGTCGTGCATTGGTTCGAGGAGGGCCGGATCTCGCAAGGCCAGGCGGCCTGTCTCCTCGGAGTGAATCGCGGGGAGTTTTTCGATTTGCTGAATGCCCATCGGGTTTCGCCGGTTCAGATGACGACTGCCGATCTGGAAGCGGACTTCCAGCATGGCTGACCGCTGGGTCATCAATGCCTCGCCTGTCATCCTGCTTGGCAAGGCGGGAGTGATTCATCTGCTCCCTTTGCTCTGTGACGAGTTGGTTGTGCCCGCAGGTGTTGTCGCCGAGGTGCAACAGGGCCGGATGGCCGACGCCGGACGTGCATGGCTGGCAGGAGAAGGCGGGAGGTTCGTTCGATCTGCGCCCCCATTGCACGCGGCCTTGGCCGCATGGAGCGGTGGAGCCGGCGAAGCGGAAGTCATTTCATGGGCACTGGCCCATCCCGGTTTTGTCGCTGTGCTGGACGACCGGGCGGCGCGCCGACTGGCAGCGCAGCAGGGCGTACCGGTGGTCGGGTCGCTGCGCGTAATCGTCAAGGCGAAGGAGCTCGGTCTTATTCCATCCGCGCGGCCGACACTGGAGAAACTGCGCGGCAGCGGCGCCTACGTGAGCGACGATTTGATTGACCGGGCAATTTCCCTGGCCGGCGAAACGTAACGCGCACCATCGAGACTGCGGAGGCGCCAGAATTCCGCCGTGCCGCGGCTCGCAATTTTCACGACTGGTCGAGGATGTCGTCGAGCGGGAGTTGCTCGATGGCGGACTTGATTTCCTGCACGGTGCTCACTCCCGAAGCGATGCGTTGGCGAGCAGCCATTGGCAAACGGGATTGCAACGGTACCGGGCGTAGTGGCGAAGGGCGATCAGCGTTTGATTGGCCAACCGCGCTTCCGCCAAATCGGAAATGGCTTTGCCCTGCCTGCGGAGGTGGATGCGGTCGGAAAGATGCTTTTTGTCAAAATGTGCGGAGCCACGGATGAGAATTTCTGTTAAGGTCGCACCGATTGATGGGATCCCCCGTCGGGTCCGTTTGCAGGCTCCGACACCTTCCTCTCCTTCACTTTCCCCCAAGAAAAATGAAAACCAAGGAATCCGTCTCCCCGGGCGGTCGCCGGGTCGTGCTGGAGCGGCAGGCTCTCGCTTTGTCCAAGCGCTGCCCGGTCGACGGAGCGAATCCGGGCAACTGCCCGTTGTGCGACCTGCGGCCGCTCGGTCTGCGTGAGAGGCGAACGTGGATTCGCGGGCTTAACCTGAGCGATTTGGAGTATCTCGTGACCTACCATGCCTGCTGCGCAGCCGAGAAGCAGCAGGCCCTCGCCGGCCAACGGAAAACTCGGCCGCGGGCGGCCAAGGCCTAGCGACCCTTGACTTGCGGAGCGGCGCTATAAGAAGTGGGTGATGACCCACGACAGAATATCCTTGGTTTTTCGCACCCTGAGTCCGGTCCCGGCCCTGCTGCTCGGTTTGGCCATTTTGCTGTCAACCGGCTGCCGCCCGCCAGGAACCGGGGGCAATCCGAAAGTCCCCGCTGGGGCCCGCAGTTCGGGCGGTCTGCATGCGGTGATGGAAACGGAAAAGGGATCGATCGAGATCGAATTTCTGGCGACGGACTCGCCCAAGGCGGTCGAGAATTTCCGGCTGCTCGCCGAGCACGGCTACTACAACGGCCTGACCTTTCATCGCATCGTCAAGGGCTTCATGATTCAGGGCGGCGATCCCGCGGGCAACGGGAGCGGCGGCGAGAGCGCCTGGGGCGGCAAGTTCCCCGACGAGATCCAGCGGGACTCCGCGCTCTATCGCCGCGGCTACCGGCGCGGTCTGCTGGCGATGGCCAACGCGGGACCCGACACGAACGGCAGCCAGTTCTTCATCATGCACCAGGATTATCCCCTCGCGCCCAACTACGTGATCTTCGGCCAGGTGACGAAGGGCATCGAAGTCGTCGACGCCTTGGCCACGATGCCCACCGCGATGGGAAATGATGGCGGGATGAGCAAGCCGCTGACCCCGCCGGTGATTCGCAAGGTGAGCATTCGCCCGTAGTCATTCGGCCGTGCGCTTCGTTCACTGGTCCATCGCTGCGGCTGCAATCGTCTGCGCCGGTTTTTTCCCGATCGAAGGCCGGGCGCGGGATCGTGCGGAGGCATCGAGGCCTGGCCGTGACTCCTTCAGCGCGGCTCGGGCCGAGTTGCCGGCGGCCGAAGCGACGGCGGGCCACGCGTGGCTCGAAATCGATCTCGACGCCTTTGAAGGCAACCTCCGGACCCTGCAGGCGGTACTCGGGCCCAAGACGAAAATCTGCGCCGTGCTGAAAGCCGATGCCTACGGCCATGGCATTGCACTGCTGATGCCATCGATCATCGCGGCCAAGGTGCCTTGGATCGGGATTGCCAGCAACGAGGAAGCTCGCCTCGTGCGGGCCGGCGGCTTCACGCAGCAACTCATGCGGATTCGGACCGCAACGGCGGAGGAGATCTCCGCCGGGACGGCATACGACATCGAAGAGTCGCTCGGCAATTTCGCGCTGGCCAAGGCGGCGGCCGCCATCGCCCGCCAGCGGGGCCGGATCATCCGCGTGCATCTCGCGCTTAATTCCGGCGGCATGAGCCGTCATGGGATCGAGATGAAGACGACCCAAGGCCAGAATGACGCCCTGCAGATCGCGAAATTGCCCGGCCTCGAGATCGTCGGGATCATGAGTCACTTTCCGGTCGAGGACAAAACGGATGTGACCCGCGGACTGAAGACCTTCGAAGCGGAAGCGGGCTGGGTCATCGCGCAAGCCGGGCTCGACCGCCGCAAGATCGTCCTGCACTGCGCGAACTCGTTCGCCACCCTCGAAGTACCGGAGTCGCGGCTCGATCTGGTCCGGCCCGGCGGGTTGCTTTACGGCGACACCGTACCGAGTTATACCGAGTACCGGCGGGTGATGCAGTTCAAGTCGCGGGTGGCGGCGGTGAATGTCTACTCCGCGGGCAACACCGTAAGCTACGACCGCACGTTTCAACTGCAGCGTGAGTCCCGGCTCGCGAATGTGCCGGTGGGGTACTCGGACGGCTACCGGCGGGCGTTCTCCAATCGCGCCTTTGTCGTGATCCGGGGGCAGCGCCGCCCGGTGGTCGGGCGGGTGACGATGAACAGTATCCTGGTCGACGTCACCGACGACCCCGCGGTGATTGCTGGCGATGAGGTTGTGTTGTTCGGGAAACAAGGTGCCAGCGAGGTCACGCAAGCGGAACTGGAGGAGAGCGCGGGAACGATCCTGGTCGAGATGTACACGATCTGGGGTGCGAGCAATCCGCGCGTGGTCCGGCGGCAGTGACGATTTTCCCGCTCGAGGAACGAAGCATGAGAACTCTCCCGCTGATCCCGCGACTGGTGGCGCCGAATCTGTTTTTCCGTCTGTTCGCGCTGTTGGCGATCGCCTGCTGCCTTTACGGGCGGATGCCGGCGGCGGACACCTTCACGCCGCTCGGCCTGAGCGAGGTCCAGGTCGGCGGTGAGATCGGCCGGCGGATTAGCATCACCGTCGCGAACAACCTGCTCGTTCTCGATGCCGAGCGCGATTTCCTGACGCCGTTCCGGAACAAGTCCGGCAAGGGCGGCTACATCGGGCTCGGCAAGCTGATCGATGCGGCGGTGAAATTTGCCGCGCACACCGGTGATCCGCGGGTGCTGGCTTTGAAAGAGCAGCTCGTGACCGAGACGATCAAGACGCAGGAACCCGACGGCTACATCGGCATCA
>JBIJCX010000508.1:0-5024 GCA_044344465.1 Opitutaceae bacterium | reverse complement strand
CGGCGATCGCGAAGCGGCCGGTGCGGGCAAGAGGAAGAAGCGTGCAGCGGGTGGCGGAGGTCATGGCTTGGAGTGGAGCGACGCTCTCAGAAAATCCGCCGGGGTGCAGCCCCAAGCGTGGCCGCAATTTTCATCAATTGGCGGTTGCAAGGCGACCGGAAATTGTCGCCGGCAACTGACCAGGGCAGAATGGCACAAAAAGGAAGGACGGAAGATGCCCGGGTCGGGCATGACCGAGGCGAATCTCCTCGGCTTATTGCGGTGGCAGCAACGGAGGCCGAGGTTCGTGGTGATAGTTTCCAAATCCTTCTGGAAAGCACTCGGTTACGTCCAAAACCCGCAGTTCACCGATGACACCGCTGCCTGCATCGTCATCAGCGAGGAGATTTACCTCATGGCACTCGCGCACGCGAAGTGGCGTGGGTTTACGCCAAAGGCCATATGCGATACCTCGACGTCCGCCGAAGTCTCGCTTTGCCTAAGTTGCGAGAGCCGCGCTCAGGTCGATGAACTCATCGCCAGGGTCGTGGCGGCCGGCGGCTCGAAAGAACCGGAACCAACGGATCACGGCTTCATGTATCTACAGGGCTTCGATGACCCCGACGGCCATCATTGGGAACTCGTCCACATGAGCGCCATGCCGCCGGCCTAGTCCGGATTCCCACGCAGTCGACCCTGCTTCACTCCGCCCGCAACATTGACTTCACCAACACCCTTGCGCGCTCTCGCTCGCCGAACATGACGCCCCCATAAGGCCTGAGATCTTTGGCTTGGCCCTTTTCCCGAACGCCGGCCCGCCATCGCGACGGCGCGGGGTCATTTCTTCGCTTTCACTTCCGCCAACCTCGTTGTGAAGCTTGCCGGCACCAGGCGGTCGGAGTTGTTCTTGCCGACATGGCGGAACAGTTCCCGGCCATCGACATCTAGCACCACCAGCGCCGGATAATGCACTACCTGCCCGTGAAACTTGTAGCCGTCGGGGATGCCGTAGGCCTTGGCCAGCTTGGCGTCGGGGTCGCGGTAGATTACCGGCCGGCCTTCCAGGCCCTCCTCCTTGATCTTACCCGCCCACTGCTTGATTTCGTCCGCGCTGTCCGGCTTGAGAAAAACGTGCACGACCTCCGGAGTGCCCGCCGCCAGCGCGGCATAGGCGTGGGTGTGCCGCAGGCAATACGGGCACTCGGTCTTCAGCAGGAAATGGAGGGCCACAATCTTCCCGCGGTGCGAGGAAAGGACAAACCGTGAGGCATCCACCGCCGACTCGACGGTGAAGTCGGCGGGATTCTCCGCGCGCAGGAAGGCGGCCGACGCCGCCAGGACCATAAGGGCAAATCGCAGTTTCATGGGGTGATTGGCTCGCACGAAACGGATTATTGGCACTACCGCAAGTCGGACGCCGGAAACGGGCGCTCCACTGAAGCGCTCAAACGCAACCACGACCTCGACGTTTGGTCGGCGTTCTTCAGAGCGCGGACAGTCACAGTCACGATATCCCGCGGGCACGACGAGTGCGATCCGGCGGCCACCCACCGAAATGGTCTCGCCGCTCATGAAATCCCGCACCGGAAACTCCCCGGCTCACTTCGCCTCCATGATCAAAACCCAGTCATGGAGGGTGAGCGAAGTGAGCGACACGCTGGGCTTCGTGAATCCGTTTCATTTTACCCGCGTCTTTCGCCGGTTCCACGGCCTCCCGCCGACCACGGCCGGATGTTCCCCTCCACAGTCGCGGCGGTTGATGGCCCGTTTTGTCGGCACCGCAATCTCAGGATGAGAACTGGCATGGTCTATAAACAGTCATGCTATCAGATATCTGCGAACGTGGAGCACGAACTTCGCCAACGGATGCGGCAGGCTCGCCAACCAATGCGCAGTCAGTATCTCCCAATTGCGGCATAACAATGATGCTAGTCTTGGTTTCCCTGATTCACTTGCCGATCCAGCCAACCTGAAAGACCTCCGCTATGAAATTACGAATGGACCTGACCAAAAATTCCCTCCTCTTCGGAGGAGTCGCCCTCTGGGGCCTCCTCCTGGTATCGTGCGTCACAGCCGACCGCACGCTCATGGCCCCTCCCTCTATCCCCGGCGCGACCTTTGTCGGCGACAAGGCCTGCGCGGAATGTCACGAAGATCAGACCGGACACTTCGGTTCGGCGACTCACGGCAAGATCTCGCTCGCCGAGCCGGGCTCGAAGATCGGCACCACCGGCTGCGAGTCCTGCCACGGCGCCGGCAGCCTCCACGTGAAGGCCGGCGGCAGCAAGAGCACCATCGTCAACCCAGATAAGTCGCCCGAGACCTGCTATGCATGCCACCTCGACAAGCGCGGCCAGTTCAGCCTGCCGTATGCGCATGCGGTCTCGACCGGGAAGATGAGCTGCGGTGAGTGCCACGACCCGCATCAGGGTAAAGCGGTGAAGGGCACGGGCGCCTCGCTGCACACGCAGGCCGAGTCCTGCACCGAGTGCCACACGGCGCAAAAGGGGCCGTTCATTTTCAAGCACAACGCTATGAAGGAAGGCTGCACCTCGTGCCACAACCCGCACGGCTCGGTGAACCAGAAGATGCTCAACGCGCCGGATTCAAATCTGTGCTTGCAGTGCCATGCCACCGGCTCGAGCCCCGGCATGCTCTTCGCGGGTGGACGCGACCACGCCGGCAATCCGGTCAACGGCTCCTGTTGGGTCACCGGCTGCCACGAGGCGATGCACGGCTCCAACGTTAGCCACGCCCTGCGTTTCTAACCCGCCAACCGACACCCAAATGAATTCATTCACCTTTGCTCTGCGCACCACTGGCCTGGCGGCCGGTCTGGCGCTTCTGTCTTTCACCGTCGGCGCCGCGGAAACCGATGCGCTCCCGACGTTCGACACCAACTACATCACGTTCTCCGCGGGCGGCGCCGATATCAATGGCAGCAAGGCGGCCTACCAGGCGAGGACCTCCCATGCGAAGACCGGCGCGGCGGGCATCGAAGACATGCGCTTCGATTACGACCTGAAGGACAAGACCACGCTTGCGGTCACCGGTCGCGCTCTCGCCGGCCAGGAAGACTACCTGCTCAGCTTCAAACTGACCAAGGAGGAAGTCGGCTCGGTCGAGGTCGGGTATAAGACGTTCCGCACGTTCTACGACGGCGCGGGGGGCTTCTTCCCGATCGGGAATGTGTGGATGCCGCTGTTCAGCCGTCCGCTTTATGTGGATCGCGGCCAGTTGTTCGTGCAAGGCACCATCGCCCTCCCGAAAGCGCCGGTGTACACGTTCAAATACACGCACAGCACCCGCGATGGCCGCAAGGACAGCACGAGCTATGGCGACACCAACCTGACCGGCATTCCGATCTACGCCGGCCCGGGCGCCGTGAATCCGATCGCCGCCTTGCGGAAACTGCTCCCGACCTACGTGGATCTCGATGAGAAGAACGACGCGTGGGAGATCAGCGCCCGCCACAAGGTAGGCAACACCTCGGCGGTCGTATCGGTCGGCGGCAATGCCATCAAGAATCTGAATGTGCGCGAGATGCAGCAGACCATCGGCGAACTCACGGTGTTCCCCGCGCCCGTCTTCACGACGCCGACCATTAACAACGTCCGGGCCGCCAGCCCGCGACGCACGACGATGACCCAGCGGCATGAGGAGGACGGCTACCATGCTTCCGCCACCTTTGAAACGGTGATTGACCCCAAGTTCACGCTGTTCGGCGGCCTGCAGTATCACACGGCCGACGTCGAGATCGCGACATCGCGCCAGCTCACGGCGACCATCGCTGCGGCGAACGGCGTTCGTGACTATCCCGGCGGTTTCACCAACACCGGTGCCGCCGCCCGTGCGCCCTATCACCTCGTGGCGAAGGGTGATCTCGAATTCAACGTGCTCACCGGCAATCTCGGCGCGCGATTCAACCCGAATCCGAACCTCGCCTTCGAGGTCGCCCTCCGCGGTGAGCGGTGGGAGGATTCCGGCCGCAACTTCGCCGACTACTCGTCGCAGGGTGTGACGCTCGCCACCGGCGCGGTCACCTCGTATGCCTCCAAGGGCCAGCACGGCGTGCAAAACGTCGAGAAGCCGTGGACTCCCACCGTGGATTTCCGCTATACCGGCATCAAGAACGTGGCGCTCTACGCGAACTGGGAATTTCGCACCGCGAAACAGGATGAGCATGTGCGCTACGAGGGCTTGAACGGCCAGACCAAGGCCAACGAGCTCGATATGATCGGCAAGAACATCGAGGAGACCCATACCAACGCCACCGTCGGTCTCGCTTGGTCGCTCAACCCCGCGCTGAACCTGCGGGCCGAGCTGTTCACCAAGGATCACGAGAATAACTTTGCCGGCTACGACGATGTCGCCGGCAGAAACTACATTCTGAACTACGACATCTATGGCACGAAGCTCACCGCCGTGGTGAAGCCGAGCAACACGGTGAATCTCACTTCGCGTTACATACTCCATCGGAGCAAGTCCTCGGTCTTCCACAGCGGCCTGGTCACCGCGGGCGCCATCAACGGCACGGTCGATGGCAAAGACGCCACCCGCCACAGCTTCTCCGAGGGCATCACCTGGAGCGTCTCCAAGGACGCCTACGTCCAGGCGAATGGCACGGTGGTGTACGACCAGATGCAGACGATGTATCCGTGGATCAGCGGCAATGCGAAGCGCAATTTCCGCAACTCCGACAACAACTACGTCACGGGCGATGCGACCGTGGGTTTCTCGATCGACAAGAAGACGACCGGAATGATCCAAGCCACCTACTATCGCTCCAACAACTTCGACGCGGAGTATGCCGCCGTCGGGATGCCCCTCGGCGCCAGCGCCAAGGAGTCGACCATTAGCGTCGGCGTGCGGCACAAGCTGGACGACAAGACGGTGCTCAGCGGCAAGCTGGGCTATTATGACAGCCAAAACTCCACGCGCGGCGGCTTCGCGGACTTCAGTGGTCCGCTCGCCTATGTGTCCGTGCAGCGCGCGTTCTAATCCCGGGATTTGTTAGCCCAAACCGGCCGCGGGCACGTGAGTGC
>JBIJCX010000490.1:0-5349 GCA_044344465.1 Opitutaceae bacterium | reverse complement strand
GGTCCCGCGCGCCGGCGGGGTCTGGCCTGGGGGGCCGGGGCGGCCCCCCCCCCCCACCACGGAGAGCAGCTGCCAGAAACTGGGATGCGCCCTCATTTTCGCGCTGACCCGCAACGGGCTCGACATCGGGCCGCGGCATGGTTCTCTCGTCTCCGTTCGCATGAACCTTCGCGCCGTCATTATTGCCGTCATGATTATGATTCCCCCGGAATCAGGGCGGCGGCGCGTGGCTGGATAAATCACCGATAATACAACCACCACTTTCCGAAGCCCTGAGCATCCCGCTCAGGGCTTTTTTGTTGCCCATGAAAACCACCCCCGTCCCGACCCTCAGCCTGGCTGATGTCGCAACCGCCCGCGGTCGCATCGCGACCGGGCTTCGTCTGACGCCGTGCCTCATCGCCCCGGCGATCTCGGAGATCATGGGTCGGAAGATTTGGCTGAAACGCGACGACCTCCAGCGCACGGGCTCGTTCAAGGAACGCGGGGCCCGGCATGCGCTGCTCGGCCTCGACACCGCCGGGCGCGCCCGCGGCGTCGTGGCCGCCTCCGCTGGCAATCATGCCCTCGGGCTCGCCTTCCACGGCGCGCAACTTGGGGTGCGAGTGACGGTGGTCATGCCTGCCAATGCCCCCGCGGTGAAGATCGCCCGCTGCCGCGGTCTCGGCGCCGACGTCGTCGTGTGCGGGGAAAATTTTGAGCAAGCGCAGGCGCACGCCGTGGATCTCGCCGGTGCGAGTGGCGCCTGCCTGATCCATCCCTTCGACGATCTGCGCGTGATCGCGGGGCAGGGCACGATGGCGCTCGAGATCCTCGAGCAGACGCCCGAGTTCGATGCCATCGTGGTGCCGGTCGGCGGCGGCGGCTTGCTGGCCGGCGTCGCAACCGTGGTGAAGGCGTTGCGCCCACGCGTGCGCGTGATTGCCGTCGAGCCCGAACACGCGGCGAGTTTCGTCGCCGCTTATCTGCACGGTGCCCCGGCCGCCGCCACGCTCGCGCCGACGCTGGCGGACGGGCTCGCCGTGGCCCGGATGGGCGCCACGACGTTCGCGCTCGCCGCGCCGCTCGTCGACGATGTCGTGACCGTGGCCGAAGACGAAATCGCCGCTGCCATCGCGCTGCTCGCCCGACGGGCCGGCGCCGTGGTCGAGGGCGCGGGTGCCGCCGGACTCGCGGCCGTGCTCGCGGGAAAAATCCCGGGCCGGTCGATCGTGCTCCCGCTCTGCGGTCGCAACATCGATCCCCGCGTCCACGAAGACGTGCTCGCCCGCCAGCCGGTCGACTGGAGGCCGCCCCAGATCGCGCGGGCGGCGTGACATTGGGTTTGCGGGGAACCGGCTCCCGCCTGAACGTCACGCTCCTGCCTTATGAAACCTGATTCGCGCGACCGCAAACCCGACAACACTCCGCGTGATTCCCCGGCCGGAAGCGCGCCGGCGGCCGGTCCAAAACCGGGCGCCCCGCGCGGTCCGGTCGAGAACGGCTGGCTGCCGGACTGCGTCTACACGGGTGACAAATTCGAGTCGGGCCTCGCGTTTTTCGCTGACGCGCTGGGCCGGATTACGCGGTTCTCGCGCGAGCCGGCGGACCTGGCGATTGCGCGGCGGTTGGCCGGCCAAGCCGCGTTGCCGGGGCTGGTCAACACCCACTCGCATGCGTTTCACCGTGCCGTCCGGGGCCGCGCCGAGCAGCGTGGGCGCGCGGATCGCGATGCGCTTTCCAGTTGGCGGGAGGCGCTGGATCACGCGGCGACGCGGCTTTCCGAGGAGGACATCTTCGACACGGCCCGGATGGCGTTCATGGAAATGCTGCTGTCGGGCATCACGTGCGTGGGCGAATTTCACTATCTGCACCACCGGCCCGACGGCGCACCGCAGCCGGATCCGAATCTGATCAGCCAGGAAGTGATCCGGGCGGCCCATGACATCGGCATAAGGATTGCGCTGCTCAAGGCCGCCTGGGTGCGCTCGGATTTCCGTGCGGTGGCCGGCTCGGCGCCCGCGCGGTCCGCCACCGGCGCGACGGATCAATTCGTGCGGGATGCGGACGCGCTCCGGACCTGGGTGGCGAAGAATTATCCGGCCGACGACGCGTGGATGGGCGTCGCGCCGTTCAGCCTGGCCGCCGTGCCGCTCGATCAACTCAAGGCGATCGGCGCGTATGCGCACAGCCAACGGCTGCGGTTGCACGTGCACGTGTCGACGCGGGCCGAGGAAAATACCGCATGTGCCGCCGAGTACGGCCGCACCCCCGTGGCGCTGCTGGCGGAGCACGGGCTGATCGACAAGCGGTTCACCGCCATCGACGCGGCCCACCTCACCGACGACGAGGTGAGGCTGCTGGGCGCGGCGCGGGCCATGGTCTGCGCCTGCCCGATCACCGGACACAATCTCGGGCTCGGCACCGCGCCGGTGGACAAGCTGATCGCCGCCGGCGCCGGCGTTGCCCTCGGAACTGACAGCCAGGTGCAGATCGACTTGTTGAAGGACGCTCGGCTGCTCGAGTACCAGTTGCGCACGCAGCGCCAGCAACGGGCGGTGATCGGCGCGGACGTGGCCACGACCTTGTTTCATGCGGCGACGTTCACGGGCGCCCGCAGTCTCGGCGCCACCGGCGGGGCGCTCGAAGTCGGCCGGCCGGCGGATTTCTTCACTGTCAATCTCTTCGACCCTGCGATCGCCGGTGCCGACGCGGGATCGTTGCTCGCGAATGTCGTGTTCGCGCTGGAACGGCGCGCGATCAAGGACGTGTGGATCGGGGCGCGCCAGCGACTGGCCAACGGCCGGCATGCCTTGCACGGCCCGATTGTCGGCCGGTTTGTCGAATCCCAGGCGCGCCTGTGGGCCGGGAGTTGACGGTGGGGCGCAATCGCTTCTCCTCCCAGCGATGTCACTCACGCTTGTCGTTCTCGCCGCCGGCATGGGTTCGCGTTACGGCGGACTCAAACAAATCGAACCGGTCGGCCCGTCGGGCGAAACGGTGCTCGACTACGCGGTGTTCGATGCGATTCGCGCCGGCTTCACCCGCGTGGTCTTTGTGATCCGCCGCGATTTCGAAGCGCTGTTCCGCGAAAAATTCGGCGCCCGCTATGCCGGCCGCATCGCGGTCGATTACGTCTTCCAGTCGCTCGCGGATGTGCCGCCGGGTTTTGCCGTTCCGGCCGGGCGTGAGAAACCGTGGGGCACGGGCCACGCCGTCTGGTGCGCGCGCGAGGTCGTGCGGGACAATTTCGCGGTGATCAACGCCGATGATTTTTACGGCGCCGACTCCTTCCGGCAGCTCGGGGAATTCCTGGCTCCGGCGGCGGCCGGCGCGATGGCGCCGGAATCGCCACGTGCGGCGCAGGCGGCGTTTGCGATGGTGGGCTTCCGGTTGGCCAACACGCTCTCCGAACATGGCACCGTGGCGCGCGGCGTTTGCGCGGAGGGCGCCGACGGGCTGCTCCGTTCCATCGTCGAGCGGACGAATATCAGCCGAGACAATACCGGCGCCGGCCGGGAATACCGCGGCGACGAAATCGTGTCGTTGAACTGCTGGGGCTTCACGCCGGCGCTCTTCACCGGGCTCGACGCCCAGTTTCGCGAATTTCTCGCCACGCTTGGCGGGCGGGCGCCCGCATCCGCCGCGCCCGGGATCGATCCGAGCAAGGCGGAGTTTTATCTTCCCGCGGTGGTGTCGGCCATGATTGAACGCGGCCAGGCGTCCGTGCGGGTGCTGGCGACCGAGGGCAAATGGTTTGGCGTCACCTATCGGGAGGACCGCTCGCGGGTCGAGGCGGCCATTGCGGCGCTGGTGCAGGCGGGCTGCTATCCGTCCCGTCTCTGGTAGCGACTGTCGGCGCGATCCGCATGATTCCGGCCGGACACATCTCGTGGGTTGGCGGTTGCCGCGGATGAGCGTGCTGGCGTAGTGCGGAGCTACCGCCCGCGCTTCTCAAATTGGGCGATGCGGGCTGAAGCTCCGCGCCACTCTCAACCGGGTGATTCGCGCCTGCTCCGCCGGACGCTCGTTGATCGGGGTTGCCTCGCCGGCGGTCGTGTGGAATAGCGCAAGGCATGGCTGCACAAAATCCGCTTTTCGATCTCACCGGACGCACGGCGCTCATCACCGGCTCGAGCCAGGGCATCGGCTTGGTGCTCGCGCGCGGGCTCGCCCAGGCGGGCGCGTCGGTCGTCCTCAATGGCCGCGACGAACAGAAACTCAGCGCGGCCGCCGCGGAATTGCGGGCGGATGGCGCGCGCGTGGCGATCGCGGCGTTTGACGTGACCGACGAGGCCGCGATTGGACGCGAAGTGGCGCGGGTCGAGGCGGAGGTCGCGCCGATCGACATCCTGATCAACAACGCCGGCATCCAGCGCCGCGCGCCCCTGGCGGAGATGACGGCCGCGCACTGGCGCGAGGTGATCGATACGAATCTCACGAGCGCCTTCCTCCTCGCGCGGGCGATCGCGCCGGGAATGATCGCGCGGCGCGCCGGCAAGATCATCAACACCTGCTCGGTGATGAGCGAGGTGAGCCGGCCGACGATCGCGAATTATGCGGCGGCCAAGGGCGGCCTGAAGATGCTCACCCGGGCGATGGCCGTCGAATGGGCGCGGCACGGCCTGCAGTGCAACGGCCTCGGACCCGGCTACATCGTGACGGAACTGAACCGGTCGCTGGTCGGGAATCCCGAGTTCAACGCCTGGGTCTGCAAGCGCACGCCGGCGGGCCGCTGGGGTCAGCCCGCGGAGCTGGTGGGCGCGGCGGTCTTCCTTGCCGCGCCCGCGTCGGATTTTGTCAACGGCCAGATCCTCTACGTCGACGGCGGGATGCTCGCGGCGCTGTAGGCGGGGTTTTTGCGGCGCAAAAACCCATCTGGTCGGCAATTCGGCTGCGTCCTTTCGCTTGGTACCGCCCCCGCGACAAGTCGCCGCGAACCTGAACGCTCCGAATTGCTCTTTGCCTAATCGCCGGCGCCGGCAACCCGGACCCGGATGGCGAACGCCCGGGCGGGGTTGGCCACCGTGAGGCGGGCGATCTCGGCGGCGGTGAAACCCTCCTTCCGCAACGCGGGCAGGAACGCGCGGAACAGGGCATCGTAGCCGCGAAATTTTCCGCCGTCCGGCTCGCCGGGCCGGTACCAGCCGGCGTCGTGCGAAACGAGCAGTTGATCGAGAAACCCCTGGCGCCTGAGATCGACGACCGCGGCGACATGCCGGGCCAAGGATTGCGGGGCGATGCCGTCAAACGAGAGCCACGCGCCGGCCCGCGCCGCGGTCGTGAGCGCCGCGGGATCCTTCGCATTTTGCGCGTGGACCCAAATCCACGCGGACGGATGGACGCCCTCCTCGCGATGAACGGCGAGTT
>JBIJCX010000489.1:0-5351 GCA_044344465.1 Opitutaceae bacterium | reverse complement strand
TTCCGACGAAGTTAGTCGCCTCAAAATGCAGGTGCCAATACCGCTCGCCAGCTTCGAAGACCACTTTTTGGTGAAACCTATTGGAGGAGTACCGTTGCTCGGGATCGCCGGGATGCCAATCCACCCATGCCGGCCTTCCTTGGAAGATTTGCGGTGTGAATTTGGAGACATTCTTGCCCCAAGTAGACCCGACGAAAAGCGCTGCCTCGCCAGAAGGCGCGAAAGCACCCAAGCCATCTTTGTCGGATCTGATAGTCCAACCTGCGGGGACGACTATCGAAAATCCCAAGCCGTGACTGATTCGATTTTGCTCGTTTGGTCGTTCCAAATTTAGAGTCCTGCTGACGGCGTAACGGTCCGACAAGCCGGTAACGAAACCCGCAGAGTTTGCCACCGCTGCGATAAGCACTCCAAAAATCGGCACTGTTAGAGGGAAAACCAGTGCAAAGATAGGCCACTCCAGATTTGGTCCAGCCAAACCGCGGTATATCCAAGGGGATTCCCCGACGACCTTCCCGGTGGTGCGGTCGCGCCAAACTGTCTTCTCATGCGATTCTTTCGGAAAAATTGCCACAATGAGCGCAAGGAGGACGAGCGCGCCACCGACCTTAAGGCCGATAATGGCATACGCGATTACCCTATCAAGATCGAGAACCGCACCGACGGAAACAACTAACATCGCTAACGCAACGGCAACTATCCTCCGGCGGGAAGCGATCAGCCATAGGTAGATTCGTCTATGAATTCCCATGTCCTATCGCGTTTCATTTACTCCTGAGAAACAGCCGCCTATTGATTGAAAATTGAACGTCCGATGTTGGCCCCGCGCACGCGGATGTTCGGACGTCAATCGTGGCAGTCACGATGCGAAGAGACAGACCTCCGGCCGCTCGCTGTCAAACTGCGATTTTTCCAACTGACTCCAGCGCGTCTGCCGGTACGTCGCACGCAGACAGGTCGGCACGGACAAAGTCATCGGTTGGATCGGGCTGCTCGGCGCCGCCGGTCCAGAACACAGGCTCAGCGGCGGCGGTTGAAATCATATTCAAAGGACGACAATCAGCGCCGATTTGGCGCGTTCCATTACCCACCGTATTCGGCACATAACTACGTTCAACGATTTACGCGACGTTCACTCTCTCGTAAATCGTTGATCTGATCGTCCATGGGTCGGCTTGTGCCAAAAACGGACGGTGTCTGGAACGGGCTTTCCGCGCTGCAGGTCATGGCGTCCTAAACGCAATCACTCTCAACGGGCGCGGCGTCTGGCTGCCCGGCATCGCCGTGGAACCGCCCCCCCCCCGCTGGCGGGCAGACTCGCTCCTTAACGGCCTCTCGCCAACACTCGGTATACGGTGCTGGGAGGAACCTGAATCTTGCGGGCAATCGCTCGCACATGATGACCCATTCGTGATGCCGCGGCGTGGATCCGCCGCACGGTTTTCGGATCCAACGGCGGTCGACCGAGCCGCGTTCCGCGCCGCCGCGCCGCCTCTAACCCGGCGATGGTCAGCCTGCTTCTTTCGGCGGGAGTCTTGTAGCGCAGGACGGCCCACAGTTGGTCGTTCCCCTTGCCTCCCGTCGCGGGTCTCGTCGGGTTCTTACCTGCCTTGCGCATTCCCCGCTTGCCCATCGCCTTGGTGACCGCAGCGAAAAAGTCGGCCACCGATCCGAATCCATACCTCGCCGGCAAGGTCGCCAGTTCCTTGTTCAACTCGGACTCGATGGCCTTCACCATGCTTGCCGCCTTGGCGCGCGCTTCCTTCAACTCCTTTTTCTTATCGGTGGTAGACATTGCCGCCAGATTGCCACGAATCCTGCAATTTTCAACGCGGCCTTGAGGTCTTGATGACCTTGACGACGGGAGAAACGAATCGCGGGCGGCTGCCGACGAGGAGGACGTTCCCAATTGTTGGTCTTCGGCGCACTCGGGTTTTTTGAGCTCGTGCGCTGAGGAACCATCGTCGAGATGAATGCCATCAACATGGCGCACCCAATCGCAGGGTTGAGAGGTTTGGAATTCCCGGAGTTCGTCGTGATTCTGGTCATTGTTGGCGTCATTCTGCTTCTACGATTCCGCAGGCGTTGAATGCACCAAGATGTCGTGTCCCTCTGACCTTGCGAAATGGTACGAATTGGACCCAGTACAGCACTCCACCCCACCATGCCATCTACACAGAAAACCAAGAAGCCGGCCGCAAAGGCCTGGGCACGTGCGACCGTCAAGCCCGCGGCAAAGTCCCCCACCAGTTCCAGCGGCAAGCCAAGAAAGCCGGGCGAGTCCCTATCCCTCGAGGATGTGATGCGCACGCTGGAGAAGTCCGGTTCCGAGCAGACCCGGAAGACCTACACCCGCCACGGAGCCACGGGCCCCATGTACGGCGTGAGTTTCGCGACACTGAGCACCCTCCAAAAGCGCATTCGCGTCGATCACGAACTCGCGTTGAAGCTCTGGGACACCGGTAACGTTGACGCGCGCAATCTGGCGATGAAGATCGCCGATCCGTTGGCGATCGCGCCGTCTGACCTCGATCGTTGGGCGCTCGAGAACTCCATGGGGATGTGCCTGCTCTACGTCGGCAGCCTAGCCCAGGAGTCGCCCCACGGGGCGGCGAAGGCGCGGGAATGGCTCGCATCCTCGGATGACCGGCTGCGCGCTGCGGGGTGGACGTTGATCGGGGTACTGGCCAACCGCGACGAACAGTCGCCCGATGACACTTTTGCCAGGCACCTCGCGCAGATCGAGCAGTCGATCCACACGGCGGCCAGCCGGGTGAAACATGCGATGAACGGGGCGCTGATCGCGATCGGCGGACGCAGCGCCGCACTCCGCACGGCGGCGACGGCGGCGGCGAAGCGCATCGGCCGGGTCGAGGTCGACCATGGCGACACGGCCTGCCAGACCCCGAACGCGGTGCCTTACATCGCGAAGCTCTGGGAGCGTTCGGGAACCAAATTTCCCTCGCCGGCCGCGGCGGAACGCGCCCGGGAATCCATGCGCACGCGCTGCTGACGAGGGGTGATTCCAATCACCGCATCCCCATCTGCTGCCGTCACGACGCCATTATTTGCATCAATTTTGTCCCGAGCTGAAGGCGCTCGGAGCCACTCCGCATAGGCCTTGCATCGAGGATCCGGCCCCACGCTGTCCTGCTTCATGGAACCAACAGATCGCGAGGTTCTTCTCCCCGGATTAGGCACCTGCCGCGTCGGCGTGAACGAAGCCGTCGCGGTATTTTGCGCCAAAGTGGCGCGTCCCAAGAGGCACCGTCTGGGAAACTCCCAATTTTGCCGGAAAGCCGGTCGGAAGGCTAAAAAACCGGCGTAGCCGTTTCCATGACGTTCGTTTGCGGCGCACCCGATTTCCGCGATGTGATCACCGTTCTACATGAGCAAGCTTGTCTGCGGACTGCGGTAGCAAGCGCCCAACCATGCGACCAGCCCGCTTCTCGTGAAATATGGGGTGAGTCGCGCAGGGGAGTTTCACCCCTGCGCGCTCGAAGAACTGGACGTGAACCTCTCGGTTCATCCAGCTCCCTCATGAATCGATTCCTTGACTCCGAGGTTCCAGTGCGCCCAGAGCAGCGGCTCTCGCTGGGAGAGTCGCTGTAACCAGAGCGCGGCCCGGACACGATGACGACGGAGTTTCTTGTACTTCCGGCACGCCCACCGGATCAGGGCGAACTGCAAAGGCCGGAACACGTAGTGCAGGCGGGAGCGATTGTACCGTCCATAGTATTGCACCCAACCTCGGATCTTCGGATTGCACCACTCTGCCAATTCGAGGAGAGACTGGTCACTGCGTTGATGCAGTCGCCAGGTCCGAACCTCGTCCCGGATGCGCTTGGTCGCCTTGTCGCTAATCGCAGGAGCGAAGCTGAGGAAGACGACCCCATGGCGATTTCTCGCACTGCGGGGCCGGAACTCGAAACCCAGGAACGTGAAGCGTTGGGTTTCGTGGTTTTCCCTCCGGTTCGCATCCCGGCAATAGGCGATTTTGGTTTTCTGGAGGTTGAGTTCCAGTCCGCACGCTTGCAGGCGCTGGTTGATCGCCTCGCGCATGTGCTCGGCTTCTTCCTGCGTCCGGCAGTGCATGATCGCATCATCCGCGTACCGCTCAAACGGATTTGTCGGATGATGTTTCGCCATCCATTGATCCAGGGCGTAATGCAGGAACAGGTTACTCAACAGGGGCGAGATGACCGAACCCTGCGGGGTCCCCTTGTTCCTCGGCGTCAGATTTCCCTGCTCGTCTTGCGTGGGGGCTTGCAGCCACCGTTCAATATAGAGCACGACCCATGGGTCCCGGCTGTGCTTGCGCACCGCCTTCATCATGAGGTCCCACGGGAGGTTGTCGAAGAAGCCTTTGATATCCAGATCGAGCACCCAGTCGTACCGCCAGCAGCGCTCCCGACATCGTCCCACCGCGTCGTGCGCGGATTTGAACGGCCGGTAGCCATAACTGTCGGCATGAAAGAGCGGCTCAAGCGCCGGCTCCAACTGCATCTTGACCACCATCTGCGCCACCCGGTCGCTGACGGTCGGTATGCCTAACTTTCGCATTCCGCCTCCGGCTTTTTCTATTTCCACGGTCCTGACCGGAGGCGGCTGGTAGCTGCCCGATGACATGCGATTCCAGATTCGATACAGGTTGTCCCTGAGCTTGCACTCAAAGTCCCGAATCGATTCCTCGTCGACACCAGCAGCTCCCCGATTCGCCTTCACCCGTTTCCATGCCTCCAGCACGGCGTGCTTGGAGATACTGAACGGCTTCGACTCTGGCTGGTTCATCGGCTCCTCCCGTTGCCGGTTGGCACGACAATCCAGCCGCCATGATCACAGCCCCTTGGCTCCATCCCTTTATCGGGGACTTCCTCGCTACTACGGGCTGATCCGCCCCTTCGCACCGCTTCCCGCTCGGTTAACATCGGCGCGGAAGGTTCCCACGTTCCGCACAACCGCCGCGTGACAGAGTCATGCCACTTCAATGCCGGAGGCCGCATGGTCTGATTGCAGTTCACATCCATGCTTATCTCGAGATTGCCTTAGCTCTCGATTCCGACCTCATCTTGACCTTTTCGACACTTCATCAGGGGTTCACTTGCGTTCATCTCTCGGTCACTCATCTGACCCGGTGCACCGGGCCTTTTCCGTCTGCGTTCACCACGTTGGCTTTTGACCAACGCAGCCAGCGGCGATTTGAGACCAGCCCTGCCGGCCGGCCCCGAGGGGCCTACCCTCATCGGTCGTACAGTTTCGCTTAGAACATCATTTCATCGTTTTGTCCTTTCGCTCGTGGCACACTAAAGCCTGAGGTCTTTGGCTTGGCCTTCTACGTTGAATTTCCGGAT
>JBIJCX010000488.1:0-5359 GCA_044344465.1 Opitutaceae bacterium | reverse complement strand
GAGTGGGATGCGAAACGGGAGAACTTCCTGGTGCATCTCGCGGGCGAGAACGATCCCGGCGCATTCGCGATTTTTCGCCCCACCGAAACCAAGCTGCAGGAGCGGGCCCGCTGTGCGCCCGAGCTGACGCCTGAGCTGCTGAACCGTTCGCTTCCGTTTTCGTTTGCCGCCCCGGGCGGCGGCCGGCGTCTCTCGGGCATCGTCACCTATCCGCGCGGTCCGCGGCTGAATCCGCCGCCCGTGTTGATTTACTTTCATGACGGCCCGTGGGGGCGCGACGTGCCGGGTTTCAATCGCGGGGCGCAAGCGCTGGCGACGATGGGCTTTGCCGTCGTGCAGGTGAACTACCGTGGCTCGGGCGGCTACGGTCTCCAGCACCTCGCCGGCACCAAGACCGATTTCGATCGGGCCGCCGTTGACGATGCGCTCGCCGCGCTGGATTTCCTCGCCCCACAAATGCCGCTGAGCCGCCGTCTCGTGGCCACGCTCGGCACCGGTTACGGAGGTTACCTGGCGCTGCGCGCGATCCAGCTTCATCCGGAAAAATTCCGCGCCGCCGTGGCCCTCAACGCCCCGACGGATTTGCCCGTCTGGATCAACCAGCAGCCGGAGGCCTCAACCGAGGTGAGCCTGCCCGCGCCGGATTCGTTTCGCACCGCGGTCCGCCGGGCGCTGTTTGGCACGCAATATGGGCCGCTCAAGGCGATGTCGCCCCTGACGCACGTGGCCGCGGTGAAGGCCCCGGTGCTGCTGATCCACGGAGCCAGGGATCAAATCGTGCCGCCGGCCCATTCCGTGCGGATGCGCAACGCCCTCCAAAGAGCCGGTGCCGCCGTTTCGTATCTGGAGCTGCCGAGCGAAGGCCACGCCAACTGGCGGCCGAGCGCCTCAACCCGCGTCTTTCGCGAGATCGAGATGTTCATGAACGAGCACGTCTACAATTACGCCGTGCGCACCGGCGAACCGACGGTCGTGCCGGAGAAGTGAGCGGCGATCGAAGGAACGGAGCGGTTATTGCCCACGGAACACACGGAATACACGGAACCCTGAATCGCCCGCTTTTCCGTGTGTTCCGTGTGTTCCGTGGGCCACCGGTTTGGGTCCCTCTGAATTCGCCTGGACGAACCCGTACTCAGACCATCCCCCGCCCCGCGTCCTATTTCGCCGGCAGCTCGCGCAGCTTCAGATTCCGGAACGAGGCTTCGTCCTTGTGGTAGGTGAGCAGCAGATGACCGCGGACTTTTTTCCCGAATCCCTCGGTCTTGTTGAATTTCGTCTTCTTCACCTGCTCCAGAATCGCGGGGCTGCCACACTCGTATTCCACGACCTTCGCCCCATTGAGCCAATGCTCGACGTGGTTGCCCTGGACGACGATGCGGGAATGGTTCCATTCGCCGAAGGGCTTGACCTTCTTTTTTAAGGCGTCCGGCGCGACGACGAGGTAGAAGGACGCCGTGCTGCTCTCAGCGTGATCCTTCTCGAGCGAGTCATCGATCATCTGGTATTCGTGGCCAATCCCGCCGCGCGCCTCGATGATGAAGTACTTCACGCCATTGTTCGATTTCGGCGGCATGGCCCATTCCCACGAGAATTCGAAGTTGTCGAACGTCTGGTCCGTGATGAGGTCCCCGCCATTGCCGCCGGCCGTGCATGTGAGCACGCCGTCCTTCACCACCCAGCCTGTCGCCGGCGGACCGGACTTCTTGAGGCTGCGCCAGCCGGCGAGCGATTGGCCGTCGAAGAGGAGCTTCCAGCTGGCGCTCTTTTCGGCGCTCGTGAGCGTGTTGAGCGGCGCGTTGGCCGCGAGGGCGGATGATGCGACCACGAGGAGCAGCGCGACGAAACGGAGGAACAGTTGACGGGGAGTCATGGCGGCGTTGTGCCCGAACTGGCCCGCGTGATCAACCCGCTATTCGAGGACCCGCAAATCGAGGCGCGAGCCATCGTCGCCGCCGATGAAGACCCGCTGGGTCGCTTTCTGAAAGTCGGTCGCGCGGGCCTTCGGAATATCCATGAATTTTTGCGGGTTGCGGTCAGTCAACGGAAACCAGGAGCTCTGCACCTGGACCATGATGCGGTGCCCACGCCGAAACGTGTGCGCGACATCGGGCAACTCGAACGTGATGCGCTCGGGTTGACCTGGCACGAAGGGCACCGGCTTTTCGAAGCTCTGCCGGTATTTGCCGCGGAACGGTTCGCCGCGCACGAGCTGCTGGTAGCTGCCCATCTTGATCGCGTTGACGGGCTCCGAGCGGGCCGGCGCTCCCACCGCGGCCGGCGGGTTGTTGAAGTCGGGGTAATCGCCCGGGTAAACGTCGATGAGTTTGACGACGAAGTCCGCGTCGGTGCCGGTGGTCGACACCTTTAGGTCGACGCCAATCGGACCCATCAGCGTGACGTCTCCTTCCAGCGGTGCGGTCTTGAACACGAGCACGTCCGGCCGCGTCGCGGCAAAGCGCTGGTCCTCGGTCATGTAGCTCGAAGGCACGGCCATGGTAACGTGCGCGAGATACGGCACGGGGCGGTTCGGATCGGCGATGTACTCCTCGAACCCCGAGGCGGGCGCGGCGTCCAGGCTCAGCTTGCCCTCGCCGGCCAGGAACATTTTCCGCGCGACCGATTGCTTCGGCGGCCAGGCATCGAAACGCCGCCATTGGTTCACCCCGGTCTCAAAGACCCACGCCTTGGCCAGACTGCTGTCACTCTTGCCCTTCAAGAAATGCTGGAAAAACGGGAACTCGATCTTCTCGCGATAGAACTGCCCCGTCTTCGACCCGAAGTTGACGTTGCCAACGCGATCGCCGTCGCCCCGGGCAAATCCACCGTGGGTCCAGGGCCCCATGACGAGCATGTTCCGCCCAACCGGTCCATTTTTCTCCACCTCCTTGAATGTCCGGAGCGGGCCCACCGGATCCTCGGCGTCAAACCATCCGCCCACGGTCAGCACGGCCGGCTTGATGGCTTTGAAGTGGCGCCAGATGGAGCGGGATTTCCAGAACTCCGTGTACGCGGTGTTCTCCATGTGGGCCGTCCAAAACGGCTGCTGGCGCTTGAAGTATTTTTCCTCGGCATTGGCCAGGCCGCCGAGATTGAGAAAAAATTCGTACCCGTCGGGCGTGCCGAGATCGACGCCGGGCGGGGCCGGCGGCGGCGGCGACGGATCGCCCTCCCGCTGCTTGAAGCCCTGGTAAAAGCGAAACCGGTGCGCGAGCATGAAGGCCCCGTTGTGGTAGCTGTCATCGCCGAGATAATAATCGGTGACGGGTGCCTGCGGCGAAACGGCGATGAGCGCCGGATGTGCGTCGATCATCGCGGCACTGACAAAGAAGCCGGGCTGCGAAACGCCCCACATGCCAACCTTGCCCGAGTTGCCGGGGACGTTTTTCACCAGCCAGTCGATCGTGTCGTAGGCGTCGCTGGTTTCGTCGATGTCCTTCGGCCCATTCTTGTTCGGCAGGTACGGCCGCGTCAGCGTGAACTCACCTTCGCTCATGTAGCGCCCCCGGACGTCCTGGTAGACGAAGATGAACTTGTCCTTGGCGTAGAGCTCCGAAGGACCCAGCGACGAGGGGAACTGATCGACGCCATAGGGCCGCACGCTATACGGCGTCCGCTGCAGCAGGATGGGGTACTTCTTGCCGTCCGTTTGGACATCCTTGGGGATATAAACTGACGTGAAGAGTCTGGTGCCGTCGCGCATCGCGATCCGGTAATCGTACTTCGAGTAGTTCTCGCGGGCCGACGAGGTCGTGCTGGCGGCGGTGGTGAGGCCGGCAGGCGCGGGCGATGTCGGCTGGCCGAAGGCGCATGCGCCGCACAGCAGCAGGCAGGCCGGCAGTCGGAGGCGAGAGATGTCGTGGCGTCGCGAAACGCGAGGGAACAAGATCATGATGGGTTGACGCGGGAGCGCGGCTCATTTCTTCAGCTGGGCGAGCACCGAAGCGCCCGCCGCGGCGATCACGCCGTCCTCGCTCGACTTCACGCCGCTGACCCCGATTGCCCCAATTGGCGTGCCATCGACCATGAGTGGCAGCCCGCCCTCCACTGCCACGACGCCGGGCAGCGACAGCATCGCGGTGCGCCCTCCGGCCACCAGGTCTTCGAACGCCTTGGTCGGCCGCTTGAACTTTAACGCCGTCTTCGCCTTTTCCTGCGCGACCTCGATGCTGCCGATTTGGGTGCCGTCGATCTTTTCCAGGTAGACCAGATGGGCCCCGTCATCGACGATCGCGATGACGACGGTCCACTTGTTTTTCGCCGCCTCAACCGCGGCCTGGGCGGCAATTTTCTTCGCCAACTCCAGCGTGAGGGTTGGTTTGGTGGCGAGCTGGGCCCGCAAGGGCAATGCGGCCAACGCCAGGAGAGCGGCCGCGAAAAGAAACCGGAGATGATGTTTCATGGTTGGGATAGGTGAGGCACGGGTGGAAGCGAGTGGAGGCACGTCGCCGGGAAAAGTCCAATTTGGATCGAATCCCCCATCCCTCGGATCCTGCTCCGAAGCTTGTTACTCATAGTGGGTCCACATCCGAATAATTTTCACGGCCTGCTTTTCGACATACAGTTGGTAAACCAGACGGTGCTGGATGTTGATCCGCCGGGAGTAGGCCCCCGCCAGATCGCCCTTCAACTTCTCGAACGGTGGCGGCGATTGAAACGGATCCTGCTTTAGGATCTCCAGGAGCTTTTCGGCGTGGGGACGGAGGTTCGACGAGGCGAGTTTCTTGGCATCCCTCTGCGCCTGCTTGGTATAGTGCACCTGCCAGCTCACCAGCGCAGCTTGGTTGAGGTCTTGCTCAATGGTTCCTGCATGCCCTGGCGGATTGATTCTCGCATGCCGGGCACCGCCAGGAGGTAAAGCGTCTCCTGAATGCTCCGCCAATCCTCCTCCGCCACCAAAACGGCATTACTGCGCTTGCCAGTGATCTGAATGGGCTCGTGCGAAGCAGCCGCGTCGTCGACCAACTGATAAAGCCTGGAGCGGGCTTGGGTGACTGGGATCGAAGTCATGGCGCCAACGTACGTGTTGACGTACGCCCGTCAAGCGCTTCGTTCCGGTCCAAAACCGCAGGGGTGGCCGGAAAAACGGGGTCAGGGCGATCGCTGTTCGGGCGGGCGTTGAGGGTGGGACGGGAGGAATCTCGATCACCTTGATCCGTCCGAATCGCTGCCAGTCCGCTCAGGCGATAATCCCGGCACGAACCAAGTAAATTCGCCGGCGAGCAGGTTTCTACAAAAACCCGGTGGTCGTCCAATTTTGAACGCCCCTTGGAATCAAACACCCAAGCCGCATCCATGCAGTCGAACGCCGATTTGAGCGTGAGCCGACGGGCACCAATGGGTGGGCCGGGCGCTCCGCGCG
>JBIJCX010000012.1:0-55438 GCA_044344465.1 Opitutaceae bacterium | reverse complement strand
TGAGCACTCTGGCTGGCGCCGTGGGCTGCGCGTCGTCCGCGATCTCACCATCGCGCTCCCGCTTTGGACGCTGTTCAATGTCGATCACGCCCCGAGCGTGTGGTTGTGGGCGCTGAAGGTCCTCGCTCTGTTTCACCTGGCGAGATTGACGTCGCTGTCGACGCGTAGCGACGCCATCCCACCCGCCGCCGGGCGGTTGCTGGCCCTGGCCATCATCCTGCCCCTCATGGTCTGGTGAGCCGCCACCGGCTGGCTGGTGCTGGGAGGTGATGCCGAAACAAGCGCCCTCGAACTGCGTTCGGTGCGCGCCGTGTACTGGGCGATCACCACCATGGCGACGGTGGGCTATGGCGACATCGTGCCCAAGACCATTCCCCAGATGTTCTACGCCTGCACCAGCATGATCACAGGCGTCGCCTCCTTCGGCTACATCCTCAGCAACATCGCCACCCTCATGCTCCGCCTGGATGCGGCCCGGCAGCATCAGGAGGAGGTGCGCGACCGCGTCGAGTTCTTCATGCAGTACCACGACGTGCCGCCCACCTTGCGCCAACGGGTGCGCGGGTACTTCAAGTATCTGTGGTCCAACAAGGGTGGCTACAACGACGCCGAAGTTTTCAACAGTCTACCGCTCGGACTGCGCGCCGATCTGGCCATGTACCTGCATCGCGATCTCCTGGCCAAGGTGCCACTGCTCCAGGACGCCAGCCAGGACGTGCTGCGCGATCTGGTGGTCGTGCTTCGCCAGATCGTCTATCTGCCGGGCAACATCATTTGCCGCAAGGGCACGCCTGGCGATGAAATGTATTTCATCGTGCGTGGCGAAATCGAGATCTTGGATGAAAACGACACGCTCCTGGCTCGCCTGCACGACGGCGATTTCTTTGGCGAGTTGGCATTGCTCACCAATCAGGCGCGAAATGCCACCGCCCGGGCCGTGACATTTTGCGATCTCTATGTGCTCGACCGCGTCACCTTTGATCAAGTGACCCGCAGCCATCCCCATTTCCGCGCGACCATCGACAAGAAATCGCGAACGCGCAACCCATTCACCGGCGCCAATCCCACCTTCGAATGACCGG
The DNA here is from genome assembly GCA_044344465.1 of Opitutaceae bacterium. Lineage (GTDB taxonomy): Bacteria > Verrucomicrobiota > Verrucomicrobiia > Opitutales > Opitutaceae > ER46. Next base: position 54,356 of record JBIJCX010000012.1, on the reverse strand, counting down.
ACGCCGCGCCCTGCTTTCGCGTTACGGCCAGAGGATGGACTATCCCGATGCGTGCCTCGTTCGGCTCTCGGAACTACATCGAGAGCACACCGTCGTGACAACCGACACAGAAGATTTTCGCATTTATCGGCGGCTTGGGCGGCAATCGCTTTCTTTGCTGGTGCCCTGAGATCAGATCGAGAACAGCAAAGCGACCGCTTACGTCGAGGCGCGAGAATAGACCGACAAAAGAACTTCGCGAACGTGGGCTGAATATTTGCACCAGTCGAGCGGTGGCGAATCACAGCTCGTGTTTCTGTTCGCCTACTCTGCCGCGGCCGGCCTGCTGTTCATGGCCAAGCTCGATTACCGCCAGCCGAGCGATTGACCAGCCCAAGCCGAAGCGAAAGCTCCGGCCTTTCTTTTTGGCGCACGCCCATTCTGAGCTGCGGCGGCGATGCCGTTTTCAGCGAGAATCTCCCTGACGCCCGCATCCGCGTCCCCGTCCTGCCCGTATTTACCGCTGCCACCATGATCCTTCGTCTCCACGCCCGCCTCATTTTCACGCTCACCGCCGTCGCCAGTTTCGCCGCCCTCCCCGCGACCGCCCAAAACCCTGCGTCAGCCGCCCCGGCCCCCACCGCCTCAGGCCGCCCCGCCAACTCAGCCGTCACGCTCAAATTTGACCCCGCCTACACCGGCGACACCCCGTTCGCAGCCCGGGGCGCCTCCGCCGGCAGTTTCTCCGTCGCCCAATTCGGAGCCGAGGTCGCCGTCCCACTTCCGCCCGTCGGCGGCAACCTTTTCCCCATCGTCAGTCTCCGCTATCGTGACTACTCCCTCGACCGCGACGCCGTCACGCCCCTGCCCGACCGTCTCAAATCCCTCAGCGCGGCGTTAACCGTTTTCAGCAAACTCGACGCCGACTGGTCGCTCCTCGCGAGCGTGAGTCCCGGTGTCCACAACGCCGGATCCGACTTCTCGTCGAAAGGCCTCGGGGTGGGCGTCCTCGCCATCGCCAGCCGAAAATTCACCCCCGACTTCGGCGCCGGCTTCGGTTTCGTCTACGACTCCCTCTCGAAAGGCACTGGCCGTATCATTCCGGTCGCTACCTTCAACTGGACACCCGCCCCCGCCTGGCGCGTCAGCCTCGGCTTCCCGCGCACCGGCGTGATCTATACCTTCAGCCCCGAACTCGATTTCGAGTTCACCGCCGAGGCCGACTTCGGCTCCTTCTATGTCACCGACGACCCGCTCCCCGGCGGCCGCAACAAACCCGCCCTTAACCGCACGCGCCTCGAATACCAATCCGTCCGCGTCGGTCCCGCCATCGCGTGGCGCGCCTCGCCCACCTTTTCCGCCCGCGCCTCCGTTGGCGCCGTTCCGATCCTCAACGCCGACTACCACCAGCGCAGCTACCGCGTAAAATCCGAGCGCGCCGCTCCCTACGTCAGCGCCGCGCTCGAGTGGAAATTCTGAGTTTCGCCCGGCCCATCGCGCGTTAGCTCCCCTGCGCGTTTCGCCGCGCGGCAACCTCATGCCAACTCCGCCACAGCATCCGTAACCCCGATACGTGCGCAACTCTTGCATCGACCATGCCTTCCCTGACACGTTGCTTCCTGCTCTTCGTTCTGCTGATCGCACCCGCCATGGCTACTGAACAGGCCTTTCCGCCGACCGCGCCCGGCGTCACCGAAGTAAAAACCCTGCCCGCGGGGGTGCTCCTCAAGTCGACGGGCCGGGGCAACTACTTTGAACAGTCCGACGGCCTGTTCATGCCGCTCTTTCGCTACATTTCGAAGCACAACATCGCGATGACCACGCCGGTCGAGGCGCGGATCGACGATGCAGCGATGTATTTCTGGGTGGCGGAGAGCCAGCACGCCAAGGTCGCGGGCAGCGAGGGAGCGGTGGAGGTGCAGCGCATCCCCGAGCGGCGCGTCGCCAGCCTCGGGTCCAAGGGCAGTTACTCGCGCGGCAACTTCGAAAAAGCCCGCGACACGCTGATGGCATGGATCGCCCGGCAAACGGACATTGAAGCGGCCGGGGAGCCGTATGGCGTGTTCTGGCATGGACCCTTTACCCCGTGGTTTGCCAAACGTTCCGAGGTGCACGTGCCGGTGCGGGCCAAACCGCGGCCGGCGCAGTAGTTGCTCATGCGCTGGATGTATTTCCCGGTCGCGGCATAGGGCTTCGAAGCCATGATGCCGCCATCGGCATAGTGCGACATGCCGAGCGTGTTCGGCAGTTCGACTCACTCGACGTTCGAGGGAACGGGGTCAGGCCGGAATGGCGCCGGAAGTGGCTCGACGACGCATTTTTCTCCGGCATCGCCGCCGCGAAGCGACCGGTGAAGTTCATCTACCGAGCACCGCTCTCGGCTGATTCCCGCTCCGGCGGGACCACGAGCGAGGAAAACGATCGTCGCACGCGCGCGCAGATCGAGGGCCTCCGGGCCAATCCCAACATCATCGCACCCGTTTTCACCGAGTTTAAGTACAACTGGTCGCACGGCCACTCGTCGCCGAGCCTTTTCATCGTGCACGGCGGCAAACTCTCCGACGCCTACTGGAATCCGCCGCCCACGCGCCACCAGGTCGTATGGACGGTCCGTAACGAGGACTTCTACGTGCTGCGCTGGGGGCGCCCGACTTCATCCGCGAGTTCATCGCCAACAACGGCGCGCCGCACGTCGGGGGAGTGCTGGCGGGATCGGAATGCTACATCCCCGCCAAGGACTACATCACCTTCGAGGGGAAGCACAAGGCCTGGACCTGGGCCTTTGAGCGGCAATGGCTCTTTTATGCTCTGTGGGGGCGCTTGCTGTACCAGCCGGACACGCCCGATAAGACCTTCGAGGGACTGTTGGCGGAACGGTTCGGAGCGGCCCAGGCACCCGCCCTGCTCAAGGCCTGGACCCTCGCCAGCCGCGCCCAACTGCGCTTCGCCGCCTTTCATCAGGGGCGCACCGATGGCACTCTCTACACGGAAGGTTTCACCGCGTGGCGTGACAACGACGCGTTCCGCTTTTTCGACATTGAGAATATCATCAAGCACCCGGTGCTCGACACGAAGTATATCAACATCGCCGACTTTGTCGCAGCGGGAGGGGTCGCGCCGGCCGGAAAAATCTCGCCGCTGGCACTGGCGGAAGAATTGGAGCGCGACATGGCCGAGGCCCAACGCTTGGCCAGCACCGTCCGCGCCGGGAAAAAGATCTCGCCCACCCTCGACGCGGAACTCGCCGACATCGATGCGTGGAGCGCCCACGGCCGCTATTTCGCCGCCAAACTGCGCGGCGGCGTGGCCCTCGCCACCTTCCGCCAGACCGGCGAACCCGCCCGGCAAGCCGAGGCGATCGCCCAGCTCGAAAAAGCCGCCGCCTACTGGCGCGAGCTGTCCGCCGCCGCCACGCGTTTTAACAAACCTCGCATGCCCACCAATGCCGGCGAAGTCTTTTCCTGGTCGCGCTTCTTCCCCGAGGTCGATCGCGACATCGAAATCGCCCGTGGCACTGCCCAAGCCGCAAAACCTCGCCTCATCCAGTTTCCTTCCTCTTACCTCCCATGACGTGGACCCAAGCCTACACTCCTCTCGCGGACAGCATTGCACTCTCGGCGCTCGTGGCCGCGCTGCCAGTCGCCACGCTGCTCGCGTTGCTGGCGTTCTGGCGCGTGCGCGCATCTGGCGGCGCTGCCCCCCTCCGTCGCACCCTGACCTGATCCACCATGACGCCCAGTCCCAATCCCGAAACCAGGTTCCTCCGCGGACCGATCTACCTGTTCCTCGCGCTGGCCTTGCTGGCGATGTACCTCGGGGTCCTGCCCACCGGAATTATCGGAGTCGCGTGTTTGCTCCTGCCGCTCGCGTTTATCCTCGAGCCGCTGGCGGAGCGAATCCCAATTCTGAAGGACTATCTGGGCGGCGCGCCGTTGCTCCTCATGTTCCTGGGGGCGGGGCTGGTGCATTTCAGAATTCTTCCACCGGCGGTGACAAAGTCGTTTGACGCTTTCATGAAGGAATCGGGCAGCAACTTCCTGGATTTCTTCATCTGCAGCCTGATCACGGGCGCGATCCTGGGCATCCATTCCAAGATGTTGCTCAAGGCCGGCCTCCGCTACGCGGCGCCGGTGTTGGGCGGAGTCATCCTCAGTTGTGCGCTGCTGGCGCTGGTGGGGCTGGCGGCAGGCCGGAGCTGGAAGGAACTGGTCCTCAACATCGGCTTCCCCATTCTTGGCGGTGGCATGGGCGGCGGCGCGGTACCGATGGCGAAAGTCGTGAATCAAATCACCGGTCAGGATATGAAGCAGGTCTTGTCCGTATTCGTGCCGGCCGTCATTCTGGGCAACGTGTTCTCCATCATCGCCGCCGCCCTGCTCGATCGGCTGGGGAAGCAATTTCCCACGCTGAGCGGCAACGGGCTGCTCCTGCAAGACCCCACGGTCGTGCAGGAGGAACCGAAGATTGAGTTCTCCGTTGGGAACCTCGTCATCGGCGGCGCCGTCGCCTGTGGCTTCTACGCATCCGGAAAAATCCTCAACCATTTCATACCGTCGGTGCACAACCTGGCCTGGATGGTTCTGGTCGTGGCCTTGTGCAACCTCGCCCGCATCGTCCCCGCCTACATCATCAGCGCCTGTTACTCGTGGTTCAAATTCGTCGTGAAAGCCTTCGTCGGCGTCGTGCTGCTCGCCATCGGCGTCGTCTTCACCGACCTGGGCGAAGTCATCCGGTCCATCACGCCCTACTACGTCCTCCTGTGCGCAACCGTCGTGGTCGGCGCAAGTATCGGGGCGGGTTTGGTCGGCCGGCTGGTGGGGTTGTACTTCGTTGAGTCGGCAATCACCGCCGGTTTGTGCATGACCAACATGGGCGGCACCGGGGATGTCGCCGTGCTGTCCGCGAGCAAGCGCATGCAGCTCATGCCGTTTGCCCGCATCTCCACCAGCATCGGCGGGGCGTTGATCATCTTTTTGTGCGGCCTCCTCGCGTCGTACATCCACCAAAGCCAGTAGCAACCAAACCAACCATGCCCAGATTCGCCGCCAACCTGACCATGCTCTTCACCGAAGCGCCCTTCCTGGAACGTTTCGCCCTGGCCCGCGCGGCCGGATTCACTCACGTCGAGTACTTGTTCCCGTACGCCTTCAAGCCGGCGGACCTGGCAGCCGAACTCGAGCAACACGCGCTGCAACAGGTCCTGTTCAACCTGCCCGCCGGGGACTGGGCCGCGGGCGACCGCGGCATCGGCGCCGCGCCCGGACGCGAGGCGGAGTTCCGCGCCGGAGTGTCCAAGGCCATCGAATACGCCCGCGTCCTGGGCGTGCCCCGGCTGAACTGCCTCGCCGGCAAGCGCGTGGCCGGCCGCAGCGATGCGGACCACTGGCAAACGCTCGTCCAGAACGCGCGGTTCGCGGCGACGGAACTCGCGCCGCACGGGCTCGAACTGCTCATCGAGCCGATCAACCACTTCGATATGCCCGGCTTCTTCCTCAACCGCACCGGGGACACCCTCCGACTGCTGGACGAAATTGCCCAGCCCAACGTGCGGCTGCAATACGACGTCTACCACGCCCAGCGCGAAGAAGGCGAGCTGGCCGCCACCCTCGCAAAGAATCTGGCGCGCATTGGTCACATTCAGATCGCCGACAATCCCGGCCGGCACCAGCCGGGCACCGGGGAAATCAACTTCCCCTTCCTCTTCCGGCGGCTCGACGAGCTGAATTATCCCGGCTACGTCGGGTTGGAGTACGCGCCCACACCCGATACGGCCGGTTCGTTGGGCTGGCTGCGCGACCACGGTTTCAAAGCGTAGCCTCGGCTTCGCCATTCACTTTTCCGCACTCAAAACACTCATTCAAGGAAACAACATGAAAATTGGATTCATCGGACTCGGAATCATGGGCAAGCCCATGAGCAAAAACCTGCTCAAGGCTGGGCACGCGCTCGTCGTCTGCGACATCAACCGCGGCGCGGTCGAGGAAGTCGTTGCCGCCGGCGCCCAGTCGGCCGCGACGCCACGCGACATCGTACAGCAAGTCGAACTCGTCATCACCATGCTGCCCAACTCCCCCGAGGTGAAGCAGGTGGTGCTGGGCCCCGCCGGCATCCTGGAGGGCGCCAAAGCCGGCTTGATCGTTGCCGACATGAGTTCGATCGCACCGCTGGCCAGCCGCGAGGTTGCGGCCAAACTGGCGGAGAAGGGCGTCGAGATGCTCGATGCTCCCGTCAGTGGCGGCCAGCCCAAGGCGATCGACGGCACGCTGTCGGTCATGGTCGGGGGCAAACAGGAAATCTTCGATCGGTGCCTGCCGGTGTTCAAGGCGATGGCGGCGTCGGTCGTACGCGTGGGCGACATCGGCGCGGGCAACGTGGCCAAGCTGGCCAACCAAGTCGTCGTCGCACTCAACATCGCCGCCGTCTCCGAGGCGCTGGTCTTGGCGGCGAAGGCCGGCGTGGAGCCCGAGCTGGTTTTCCAGGCCATTCGCGGCGGCCTGGCCGGCAGCACGGTGATGGAAGCCAAGGCGCCCCTCATGCTCGACCGCAAGTTCAACCCCGGTTTCCGAATCAACCTGCACATCAAAGACCTCAACAACGCGCTGGAGACCGGACACCAATTCGGCGCGCCGCTGCCCCTCACGGCCTCTGTGATGGAAATCATGCAAGCGTTGAGGATCGACGACATGGGAGACTGCGATCACGGCGCGCTGGTGCGCCATTTTGAGAAGCAGGCGAAGATCGAACTGAAACGCGCCACCGTGCGTTGAGGATCGGCCCTCGGAACGAGGTGAACCTCCCCTCGCCCCGCTCCGTGGCCCAAAGCCGCGCCCTTCAGGAATCCGCCCTACCTGTGTCCATTCAGTCGGCCGCGATTGCCCTCGTAGATTCGAAAGCTGAATGGTGACTTCGTAGGCAGCCCGCTTGCGGGCGCGCTTTCGGAGCGCGCGCAAACGCTCTGACCTACGGCCGACTGAATCGTTACGTATTGCCTGAGAAACCCGGAAAAACCACGAAATACACCAAATGATATAGTTGCGGGGAGACCAGACGCACTGCCTGGCCTCACCACGCGTTGCGGGCTGACGGAGCAGGCCTCGCCGTCGACGGTCTTCTTTTCGTGTCTTTAGTGTGTTTCGTGGTGATCACGCTGTATTGAACCCGCCTTTGACCACGAACATGACGACCAAAATTGGAATCCTGGTGGCATTTATTTCCGCGCTGCTGGCGGCCCAAGTGCTCGGCGCCGGCACGCCGCCGGCCACCACCCGCCCGGCACCAGCTCCGGCGCCGCGCGAGGCGATTGTCGTCTACTACGACCACACGGAACCCGCGATCACCTTCTCGGCCCGGGAACTGCAGAAGACCCTCCGTGCCCTCGGGCACAATCCGGCCACCCTGAAGCCGCTCGCGGAACTGCCGGCGTCGCCGGAGCCTTGTTACGTCGTCCTGGCGCAGCACACGTCCCTTCCGGTGCTGACGCTCCTGCGGGACCGCGGCGGCCAAAGCTCAGGCGCCGTGCGCGAGCAGGCCTATGCCCTCCGGAACACCCGGAACAACGGCAAGCGAGGCTACTGGGTCATCGGCGGCGACCGGATCGGCGCGATGTACGGCGGGATCCACCTCGGTGAGATCGCCGCGGCCGGCGCGATCACGGATCTGGCGGACGGCGACCACACCCCCTACATCGCCCGGCGCGGCATCAAGTTTAACATTCCGCTGGATAAACGGCAGCCCAGTTTCGATGACAACGGTACCTCGGGCCTGGAGAACGCCCGCAAGGGCGCGCACACGTTCCGCCACACGCTGGCGACGGACCTGTTGAGAAAGGGCGCTTCCCTGGAGGAGATTGGTCGGGTGCTTCGCCACAAGAGTCCGGATACGACGACGATCTACGCCAAGGTCGAAATCGAGGCCTTGCGACAACTGGCCCTGCCCTGGGCGGGAGGTGGCCGATGAACTCACTGACCAACGCCCTGACGGAATACCTCAAGCTGCGGCGCGATTTTGGGTACAAGCTGGATCGGCTTGAGACCCGGCTGCGACGCTTCCTCTCGTTCTTGGATGAAAAAGGGACTTCGCACATTACTACGGCCCTCGCACTCCAGTTTGCGACCGAGCAGAAGCAATGGGCGCCACGCACGAAGATCGGATACCTGTGCGCCGTGCGGTGCATGGCACGATACGACCTCAAGCCTTGGGCCCTGCACTCTATCCTCGGACTTTTGGCGGTGACCGGCATGCGCATCAGTGAGGCGACGGGGCTCAAGTCCGAGGACATCGATTGGTCGGAAGGCGTACTGGGAATCAACAGTACGAAGTTCCTCAAATCCCGCCTCGTTCCGGTGCATCCGTCGACCCTCAATAGACTGCGAAGCTACGCAAAACGCCGAGATCGGTTCTTTGCCAAGCAGGCGCAGGGATTACCTCGTTTCTTTGTCACGTGCGGCGGAACTCTGTGTCGCAGAAACAATGTCGGCCGGGACTTCCGGAAGCTGGCGACGCAGATCGGGCTGCGCGCACCGGGCGCCAAACACGGTCCGCGGATCCACGATATGCGACACCGGTTCGCCGTGGACACCCTCCTGCGCTGGTATGATATAGGGCGACCTCCATTGCTCTATAGGTTCGAAAACCGTGTGAACGTCTGGTCACCACACGGACTTTATTGTTCAAGCCTTCGACCGCGCCGCTGGAGAGCTCGCCTTTCGCTCGATACCTAAAGCGTGCGCCCGGCGCGCAATTCAGGTTTCAGATACTGGTTGGCTTCCGGGACATTGGTGATCTGCATGCCCTTCCAGTCGAATTCCAGGGCTTTTCCCGCCCGCAGGGCGACGTTGCCCATGAGAGTGAACTCGGTCAGCGGCCCGGAGTAATCGAAGTGGTTGCTGGCCTTGCCCTGGCCCTTGCAGGCATTGAGCCAGTCGCGATGATGCCCGGTGACCCGCGTCAGGATTTTGGGCGGGCGCTTGTACTCCTGCATCCTGCTTTCCGGGATGATCCGGGGCGAACGGCTCCAGCCACCGCCCAGAATCGTTCCGCGGGTACCGATGTACAGGATCCCGTTGTCGCCCAGGCTCCGACCAGGTTCCAGTTCGGCGGGACGCGGCGGCATGATTCCCCCCTCGTACCACGAGATTCGAAGCGGCGGCATGCCGGCCCGGGCCGGGACATGGAAGTGGATCAAGGACGCCGCCGGGCAGACTTCCTTGGTCGCACCGTAGGAACTGGCCTCGACCTGGAACTTCTCGGCTTGATCCAGTTTCAAGGCCCAGAAGACCGGGTCGAGGTGATGACAGGCGAAGTCGCCGATCGTGCCCGAACCGAACTCCCACCAGGCGCGCCAGCGAACCGGGGCGTAGTCGGGATGGTATGGACGCGGCGGCACGGGATCCAGCCAGCGTTCCCAATCGAATCCGGCGGGTACCGGCGGCGTCTCCGTGGGCCGGTCGGTCAGGCTGGTCCAGCGGCGGGCGCCCGTACTGGTCCAGGCATGCACCTCGCGGACGTCGCCGATGGCTCCGTCCCAAATCCATTCGCACAACATGCGGATGTCTTCGCTGGAATGCCCGAAGTTGCCCAGTTGGGTGGCGACACCGGCCTGGCGGGCCGCCTGGGTGACCATCCGCGTTTCCTGCACGGTGCGGCAAAGCGGTTTCTCGCAGTACAGATGCTTCCCCCTGCGGATGACCTCAAGCGAGATGGCCGCGTGCGAGTGGTCCGGCGTAGCCAACAGTACGGCGTCGATGTCCTCCTTCTCGAGCATCTCGCGGTAGTCGCGATAGGTCGGACACGGTTGACCGTATTTCTCCCGGACCAGTGCCAGGGCCGGTTTGAGGCCCGCGGTGCCGCCGTAGTAGAAACTGCTGTAGTCGCTTTCGTTATTGAGGTCGCAGAGCGCCGCGATGTGCACATCGGGCTCGCTGAACAATTGCTTCATGTTGACGATCCCCTGGCCGCCCGTCCCGATGATCGCCACGTTGACTCTTCCACTCGGAGCCGGTTTTTCGACTCCGCCCAAAACATGGCGCGGGATGATCGTAAACGCAGAAACCGCGGCAGCTCCCCGCAGAAAATCCCGGCGCGTGGGCTGGTTGATGGCTCGATTCAAACGGGATTTGCAGGTATCCATAAACGTCCCGTCAGCGTGGCAGGGAATCAGATTAATGCCAGCCTGCAGCGGCGGCGAATCTCGCCGCGGACCGCGTCATGTTTTCGGTCGATTACCCCTGCGAGAGCAGCGCTGTCGCCAGCGAGTTTCTGGCGCGCGCGTCGCTATCCGACGCCGTACGCGCGAAGATCGCGGGTGCGAACGTCGCGCGATGGCTGCGGCGGCCACTGCCGGCCGAAACGCCGTGGCGGTGACGATGCAACCGGAGCGTCTCTGCCTCTGTCGTGCGAAAACCAAAGGGTGGGCCCTGCACTCCGTGCGCGGCCTCGGCCCCGTCCGTCGCCCGGCCGCGCGCGGAGCTCACGGCCCACCACCTAACGGCATCGTCACGGCAAGACGTTGCGGTAGCTGACGAAGGCGATCTGCTTGCTGTCGGGTGACCACGAAGGGACATTGATGGTGCCCTGCCCGCCGAAGAGCGTCGCGATGATCCTGGGTTTGCCGCCGGCCAAGGGCATAAGGCGCAACGTCACGTTTTGGTTCGCCGGATGGCCTTTGACGGCTTTGTCGAACGAAAGAAACACGAGCCATTTTCCGTCGGGCGACGGATGCGCAAACCAGTCCGCAAAATTCGGGTCGGTCGTCACCTGCTCCTGCGCGGTGCCGTCGGGATTCATCCGCCAGATCTGCATTACGCCGGTGCGCTCGGAGTTGAAATAGATTTTGCTCCCGTCGGCGCTGTATTCGGACCCATCGTCCAGTCCTTCCGCCATCGTAAGCCGCTGTTCGGCGCCACCGGCAGCCGGGATCGTATAGATATCGTAATTGTCGTTGCGCTTGGCGCAGTACGTGAGGGTCTGGCCGTCGGGCGACCAACCATGCCAGTACGAGGGGCCGGTGGGCGTGACGAGGCGCGGTTCGCCGCCCGCGGCGGGGACGACGTAGATTCTGGAACCGTCCTTTCCGCCGCCCGAGCTGAGCGCGAGCCATTTGCCATCGAAGGAGAGGCCGTGGTCGTTGTTGCACTTGTCGATGGCGCCGGTGTCGAGGCGCCGGGGCTCGCCCCCGGTGACGGGAATCGTGTATATGATTCCGGCGCGATTGATATAGAATTGCCTTCCGTCCCGCGACCAATTCGGCGCTTCGAAGACGGAGCGCTCGCGATGCACGAGCTTTCGCTCGCCCGTCTCGATCGTGAGAACCTCGAGGCTGGTCTCACGGACGCGCTTTTCGTTCGCCGGCGCGACCCGGTTGTTGAGGACGACATTCGAGATCAGCGCGGTCTCGGAGTTCCTGGCGTTGTGCGCACACACGCCCAGGCCGACGTACACCGGGTCGGCCAGCACGAGCGAAATCGCGCCGACGGGTTGAAATGGCCCGCCGGACTTCGCCACCGAGGCGGTGAAAACATCGCCGTCGCGCTCCAATTTTACGGTCGCCGGTGCCTTGATGGGAGTGCGGATGCCAAAGGTTTCGCCGCCCTTGGTCTTGCGATACTGAAGCTCGATCAGCCCATCGCCATGGACCGCGACATCGACGTACGGGGCGTCGGCCTCGAGGCTTGGGCGCACGAGGGCACAGGCCTTGCGGTGGGCTTCCTTGCCCGCGCCTTCCCAGACCACGTCCATGGTGAACGCGAGATCGCCGGAGAGTTTTTTCCAGAGGAATTGAAATGCGTCCTCCTTCGCCCACATGTTCTGGCCGCTGCCGGTGATGCGGTATTGGCCCTGGGCGGAGATAAATTCTGATGAGCCGGGGAGCGTGATGTTGCCGACGTCGGTGGCTTGCTCGAAGATGCCGAGCGAGGCGGCGCGCGCGCCGGCCAGCAGGCTGATGCAGAAGGCCGCAAGGAGCGGTTTGAGGATCTGGGCGCGGGAGTTCATCGGATGGACACTCTATGGACGGCCCCTTGACGAGATCGATGACCTTTGTGACCGCACTCGGGCAGCAGTTGAAGCGAGTAGTCGCAGATGCTCACGGCCGGCGTTTCGAGGCGGGCGACCAACGCGCGCACTCTCATCGAGGCAGCCGTCATCGCCGGCGACGACGCGCCAGCCGACGCGACGGAATCAAGGTGAAAACTCGTCGCTTGACCGCGAGGGTCCGGAAGTCTGCGGTTTTGTGACGTCAGAGGTTCGACCGAAAACCAAACGCCGGCCGGCGCACCGCCGGAACCGAGCGATGCATCCAACTTTGTCATTGAACGAAAATCTCGCCATGCCTCCTGTTCCGTTAGGTCTCATCGGTTTGGGCCACTGGCCCCGGGAAACCTATCTGCCGTTGCTGCTGGAGCGACCGGACGTGGAAGTAGTCGCGGTGGCGGCGCGCAGTGAGAAGACTCGCGCCTTCGCCCGACAACACTTCGGCCCCCGGACGGCCCTCTATGCCGATTACGCCGATTTGCTGGCGGACCCGCGCCTTTCTGCGGTGATGATTGCCCTGCCCAATCCGCAGCATCACGCCGTCACGCTGGAGGCCATCCAGGCCCAGAAACACGTGTGGATCGAGCCACCGCTGGGTCTCCGTGAGGCGGAAATCGAAGCCGTACTCGCGGCCGCGGAAACCAGTTCCCACGTCTTCCAAGCTGATTTGGAACTGCGCTGCCTGCCGGTCGTGAAAGAAATGCGCAGCCGTTTGGCGGCGGGAGATTTCGGTTCGCCCCTGTCAGCCCGGGTGAAACTGTGGTGTGACTGGGGATACGGCGGCGGCAAATGGAATCAGGACCCGGCCTCCGAAGGGTTCTTCCTGTGGTTGGGGACGTGGTATCTCGACGTGCTTGATGCCCTTTTCGCGGCGGAGCCGACGCAGGTGGCGGTCAGCGGGTGCCGGGCCATGAACGGTTCCCTGATGGACCACGGCACCGCACTGCTATCCTTCCCCGGGGGGATGACCGGACAGTTCCATTACAGCCTGGTGGCGGTCACCGGATTGCAGATCACTGCTCACCTGACCGGCACGGAAGGGGAAATGGAAGCGAATCTGAAAACCGGGGAATCTCGCCTGCGGCGGGCTGACCATGCGGAGTGGGTGACCGGCCTGGCACCGGCTTCTCAACCGGTTTACGGGTTTGAGGGGATGCGAGAGTCTCTGGCCGCCTTTCTATCCGCGGTGGCGGAAGGGAAACCGGTCCCGGCCAACGTGGCGGCGGCCCGCCGGGTTCACCGGGCCGCTTGGAAGTGCCATCAGGCGGACCAATCTTCGCTCAACCAGGCAATCGTTTGAGCGTCCACTCCCTAATCTACATCGATCGAATTCCCGCCTTCCCTTTTGTCGTAGCTGCGGAAAGCAAACATCGTCTCGCTCTCGACGATGCCCTCGGTCTTGAGCAAGTGATCCGTGATCACGGCCTCGATCATCTCGATCGAATCGCACTTGATAATCACCAGCAAATCGTAGCGGCCCGAGATCGAGTAGACATCGGTGACCGCCGGGATGTCCAAAAGCTTCTCCGCCGTGCCGGTGATTTTGGCGGGGGAAATCTTTAGAAGTACGATGGCAGTAGGCATGGTGGGAAGGGAGTATGACCGAACTCAGGCTGGACGCCGGAACTCAGTGGCAAAGGCTACCCCAACCCAATCCTGAGCGGAAGGCAGAACTACTGACTGCCAGCGCCCCGCGCCGCTTTTCCCCGGCGAAAGCCGGGAAAAAGCCCGGCTCATTCGCTTTGGCTCCGATACCCCGAAGCTTGTTTCGGCTTGGTTGGCTGTAGGAGCGGCTTTATGCCGCGATGGATTGTAAAATCGCGGCATAAAGCCGCTCCTACAGTTTTCGGCAAATGCCCCGGAGCTTGCTCCGGGGATGTTCACTTCTTCAGCGGATGCAGCTCGATCTTCCGGAAGAAAATCTCGGCGCCCTCGGATTGAAACAAAAGCTTTCCGTCGCTGAGCGAGCTGCGCGTGGCTTCGTTCACCTTGACGCCGTTGACGTAGTAAACAACCGAGTTGCCATCGACGATCGCCTCGAGGTGGCTCCACTGCCCCACCGGTTTCTCGACGTCCTGGCTGCCCCGGAAGCCCAGCACATCCTTCCAATCGGGGGCGCGACCGTACCAATTGATGCGACCCGTGCACTCGGTCGGCGTGCCCTTCGGATCCCAGACGCGCACGTTGGCGGGCGTACCGGCCTTCAGCGGAGCGACCATGCTGTGCGTGATCCGCGGGCCACCGGGCTTGTCGTAGCCCCCCACGAGGAGGATGTCGCCGGTGCCGCCTTCAATGATCTGAAACTCGATCGAGCGCATCCACGGTCCGTTGAAATCCGCCTTCGAATTGCCATCCGGCCCCTGGCAGTGGAGCAGGATTCCGCTGTCGCGGGTCTTGTCTTTTCTTGGGGCCCAGGTGACGTCGCCCCAGCGAAACTCGGTGATCAGCCGGTAATTGGCGTAGCTTTCCTTGGTAATCAGCCCGCCGTAGTGCTGGCCGCTGGATCGGATCGCGGGTGCGCCATCGATTTGATCCACCACGGTGAAGACCCGGTCGGGATCCTGGTGTTTGTGATCGACCAGATAAGTGTAGAAATTGGTCAGATCCTTGCCGTTGAAGAGGACGATCGGCGCCGTCGGGACGATCGCCTTGGTGGTCGTCTGGCCGGGGACGGCCGACGGAAGCGCTGCGAGTAGAAGCGCGACGGTGAAGAGGCGGGGTGATGACAGGGACGTAATCATAAGGGAAAAAAGAAAAGACGGAGGGGCGGCGACCGGCCAGGGAAAGCGGCGCCATCGCATTGAGGGGCACCAAGACGAACACGTTGAAACGCCGAATCCACACAAATCTTCACCGAAAAACACATTGCCGCGGTGCCGACCCGGGTCGAACTTCGTGCGCCCTCACCGCAATGCCCCAACCCACGATCTTGTGCCCCGCTCCAAGCATTTCACGATCCTGACTTTGCTGGTGCTGGCGGTCGGCATCAATTACCTCGATCGCGGCAGCCTGTCCGTGGCGAAGCCGGACATGGCCCGCGAGTTCAGCCTGAATCCCACGCAGATGGGTTTCCTGTTCTCCGCGTTTTTCTGGAGCTACGCCCTGTTTCAGCTCGTGGCCGGCGCGCTCGTCGACCGGTTCGATGTCAAATGGGTCTACGCCATCGGCTTTCTCGTCTGGTCACTGGCCACCGTCGCGATGGGATTCTTTTCCAGCTTCGCCGCCTTTTTTATTCTGCGCCTTTTGCTCGGCATCGGGGAAAGCGTCGCCTATCCCGCCACCTCGCGCATCCTCGCGGCCAATTTTCCCGAGGAGAAACGGGGTTTCGCCAACGCCCTCGTCGACGCCGGCTCCAAGCTCGGACCGGCGCTGAGCACCTTGGTCGGCGGACTCGTCGTGGCCCACTTTGGCTGGCGCATGCTCTTCATTGTCGTCGGTCTGGGCAGCCTGTTCTGGCTCATCCCGTGGCTGGCTCTCGTGCCATCGCAAAAAAGCCTGGCCAACGGCGAACCCGCGGCCGCGCAGGGCGACACCAATGTCAAACTGTCGGAACTGCTGGTGCGGCGGGAAGTCTGGGGCACCTCCCTCGGGATGTTCTGCCTCGGCTATGTCTGGTATTTTCTGATCTCATGGCTGCCCTCTTACCTTGTCGAGGAGCGCGGTTTCTCGAAAGAGGCAATGGCCGTCCTCGGCTCGCTGCCGTTCTGGGCGATGGCCCTCACGTCTTTGACCGGCGGCTGGCTTTCCGATCGCTGGATCCTCGCCGGAGCCTCGCCCACGCGGGTCCGAAAAACCTTTCTGCTGGTGGGTTTCGGACTGTGCGCCGTCTTCATGTTCCCCGCTGTCATCGTCGCAAGCCCGCAATATTCCGTCGGATTTCTCGTCGCCGCCTGTGCCTCGCTTGGGTTTTACACTTCCAACGTCTGGGCCGTGACGCAAACGCTGGCGGGCAGTCACGCGGCCGGCAAATGGACGGGGCTGCAGAACGCCATCGGCAATCTGGGCGGCGTGGTCTCCCCCGCGCTCACCGGCTGGATCGTCACTGAAACCGGTTCGTTCTACCTCGCCTTCGGCGCCGCCTCGATCGTGCTGCTCGCCGGCATGGTCGCCTACGTGTTGCTCGTCGCGCGCATCGCGCCGTTGAACTGGTCGGTGCAGCCGACAAAATCCTAACCGTGAGCACCCCCGCTGTACTCGAAACTCTCGCCGACCTGGTTCGGATCAATAGCATCAATACCGCCTACGAGGACGGGACGTCCGAGGCGGGAGTGGTCGCCTATCTGCGCGAGTTTTTCCGCGGGCGCGGGATCGAGACCTGGGAGCAGGAGGTTTTTCCGGGGCGCCCGAATCTCATCGCCCGGCTGCCCGGCCGGAATCCGCAGCGCCGGATCATTCTCGAGGCACACACCGACACGGTCTCGGTCAAGGGCATGACCATCCCGCCCTTCGAACCGACCGTGGCCGGCGGCCGGCTGTACGGTCGCGGTTCCTGCGATACGAAGGCCGGCCTCGCCGGCATGATGCACGCCCTCGCCGCGCTCAAGGCCGACGGCGTGACACCTCCCTGTGAGGTCTGGCTCGCGGCCGTCGTGGACGAGGAGTTTTCGTTTCGCGGCGTGGTGCGGCTGTGCGCCGGCTTGACCGGCGACGCCGCGATTGTCGCCGAGCCGACGGAACTCCGCCTCGTGATTGCGAGCAAGGGCGTGCTCCGCTGGCGCATCCATGTTCACGGCCGCTCAGCCCACAGCTCCAAGCCGCATCTCGGCATCAATGCCATCGATCATATGGCCCGGCTCATCCTCGCGCTCGAGGCGGAGCACCGGCAACTCGCGCAGCACCCCCACCCTTTTCTTGGAGCGGCGACCGGCAATGTCGGCATCATCAAGGGCGGGGTGCAGGTCAACTTTGTGCCCGACTCGTGCGTCATCGAAATCGATCGGCGCCTGCTCCCGGGCGAACGCGTCGACGCGGTCCTCGCCCGCTACCAGCGATTGCTCGACGAGCTGAAAGCACGGCACCCGGGCTTCGCCGCCACGATGGAGTCGCCGCCGCTGTTAATCGACGAGGCACTGGAGACAGCGGCGGACTCGCCGCCCGTACACCTGGCGGGCCAGGTGCTGCGCGAACTCGGACTCAACGGCGCGCCGGCCGGAGTTCCCTTTGGCAGCGACGCCAGCAAGCTCTCGCGTCAGGGTCTGCCCAGCGTGGTCTTTGGCCCCGGCAGCATTGACCGCGCGCACGCCGCGGTCGAATACGTCGAAACCGATCAGGTCATGCATGCCTTTGAGTTTTACCAAGCCTTCATCCGGCGGTTTGAGTAGCGAACCCTTCGCGAATGAATACAAATCCCCCCCCCATTTCGGGCTGCTCGCGCCGCGACTTCATCACCACCACCACCGTGTCCGCCGTAAGCCTCGCCACCGGTTGCCAGTCCAATCCCTCCGGCGCCCGCACCGGCGCGATCGATGCGCACAGCCACGTCTGGACGCCGGACACGACGCGCTACCCGCTGGTCGAAGGCTTCGCGAAAGCCGACATGCGGCCGCCGAGTTTCACCCCGGAGGAATTGTTCGTGCACATGCGGCCCAGCGGCGTGGACCGCGTGGTTTTGATCCAGATGAGTTTCTACCGGTTCGATAACCGCTATATGCTCGACTGCATCCAACGGTTTCCCGGCGTCTTCTCCGGCGTGGGCATCGTCGATGACAGCGCACCGCGGCCGCAGGACCGGATGCGTGAGCTGGCGCGCGGGGGCGTCCGCGGCTTTCGCATTCGCCCGCCCGAACCCAACGGGGCCTCGTGGAACGATTCAGCCGGCATGGCGGCGATGTGGACGGCAGGCGCCGACCAGGGCCTCGCGCTGTGCCCGCTCATCAATCCCGCCGCCCTGCCGGCGATCGATCGACTTTGCACCCGCTTTCCCCGCACGCCCGTCGTAATCGACCACTGCTCCCGGATCGGCACGGACGGCGAGATCCGCGAATCGGACCTGACGGCGTTGTGCCGCCTTGCGCGGTTTCCGCACACCCATGTGAAGACGTCCGCCTTCTATGCGCTGGGAAAAAAGCGGGCGCCCTACACCGATCTCGGGCCGATGATACAACGGCTGCGTGACGCTTTCGGGGCGGAACGGCTGATGTGGGCCAGTGATTGCCCGTTCCAGGTGCAAAACGGCCACACCTACGCCAATTCCATCGCGCTGATTCGCGACCGGCTGGATTTTCTATCCGCCGCGGACCGCGCGTGGATTTTGCGCCGGACGGCGGAGAAGGTCTTCTTCGCCGGGTAAGACCCATCAATCACACCGCGGCAGCCGCAACCGAAGGCGGTCCCTGCCGCATCTTTCTCTTTCCTCTTTCTCTTTCCTCTTTCTCTTTCCTCTTTCTCTTTCCTCTTTCTCTTTCCTCTTTCTCATAATCTTTCTCTTCCGGAAAATCGCCGATCCCCTGACGAAAGAGAAAGATAAAGAGGAAAGAGAAAGATTTGAGATCGTCGCAAACATGCACGATCCGGATCGATATCAGCCCATTGAACCACGTGGTCTCACCGCCGCCGCAGCGCCTGGCCCAGAACCGCCAGCAGCCTCTTTACGTCGTCCTCGGTATTGTAGCCATGCACCGCGATCCGGAGCCGGCCGGAACTGTGCATCACGTGAATATCCTCGCGCTCCAGCGCCGCGTGCAGTGCCACGGACTGCGGATGCCGGAACGCCAGGATGCCGGAGGGATGCTCCGGCCGGTACGGCGCCATCGGCGCCAGCCCCAACTCCTGCAGGCCGAGATGCGCCTGCACCACCAAAGGATTCGCGTGCCGCGCGATCGCCTCCACGCCGATGCTCTCAATATAGCGCAACGAGGCATTGAGCGCGTACAGGGAAACGAAATTCGGCATTCCCACCGAATAGCTGGCTGCACCTTCCTTCGGGATCGCCCGCTGGAAGCGATCCGCCTCAAATGCATTGGCCAGGTGATACCAGCCGCCCGCATGGGTCGTGAGCCGGTTCGCCCGCGTACGGGGGATGCCGATGATGCAGCCCCCGTGAATCCCGAGCGTCCACTTGTGCGTGCTGGAAATCACAACGTCGGCGTCCGTGCAGTCGAGCGGCACGCGACCCAGGGCCTGCGTGATATCGGCGGACAACACGGCCTGCGGCGCCAGTCGCCGGACGGCCTCCTGCAGCGGCGCCCACGGGATTCGATGGCCGTTATAAAAACTCACGAGCGAAACCTGGACGAGTTGCGTGCGCTCATTCAGCAGTGGCACCAGGTCGTCGAGGTGCAACTCGCCCTCCCGCGATGCCCAGAGCCGAACGCGCGGTGGTTGCGCGGCGCGCAACCACGGCGTGGCGCCGGCGGGAAAATCGAGATCTGTCACGATCACCTCGTCCTCCGGGTGCAGGTTCAACGCCGTCGCCAGGAGATTGTACGCCTCTGAACTGCACGAGGCAAAACCCACCTCGTCCGTCCCACGGCCCAGCATCCGCGCGCAGATTTCGCGGCAGGCCTCCACCTGGGCAAAATGTCCACTCCGGCCGCTCATGCCGCAAACTTTGTCCTGCCAGTAAGTCTGAACCGCCTCGCCGACGCACACTGGCGGGATGCTCTCGGCGGCGGTATTGAGATAGGTGAGCGACGCGAGCGTGGGAAAATCGCGGCGGCGGCTTTCGGGGGTCAGCATGGTGAACGATCTATAAGTACGGAGTGAAAACGTGAGGGCAGGCATCTGCAATCGCGATTGACGGCACCCGCCGGGCAAAATACACGAACCGCCAGCGGTGCGAGACCACTCCCCGGTTCGCGCCGCCCACCCCTCCCTCATGAAAGTTTTCCACTCCGTCGTCTGGTCGGTCGCCGCCTGTTGGCTGGGCGCATTGGTGTTATGCGGCTGTGCCAAGATGGATCATCACGACCACGTCGCGGCCAAGCCGAAGGCGGAGGATTCGGGCGCGGCGCTGAAGAAGTACGGCATCTACGAGGAGTCAGCCCCGCTGCCGGCCAAGGCCGCCCCGGTCGACACGGCCCTGCCGCTGCGTCTGCAGCCAGGCGATCACGTCGTCTTTATCGGCAACACGCTCTTCGACCGCGGCGCGCAGTTTCCCCACTTCGAGGCCCTGCTCCAACTCGGGCACCCGAAGCACAACCTGGTAATTCGCACGCTGGCGTGGTCGGCGGATGAACCGGGTCTGATGCCGCGGCCCAAGAACTTCGGCACGATCCATCAGCATCTCACGTTTCAGAAGGCCGATGTCATCTTTGCCGCGTTCGGGTTCAACGAATCCTTTGCCGGCCTCGAAAAGCTCCCCGAATTCCGGCAGCGGCTCGCCACGTTCATCCAGGAGCTGAAGGCCAGCGCCTACAACGGCCGCACCGCGCCGCGCATCGTGCTGGTTTCGCCCACCGCCAATGAAAACGTGCCCGGCGTGCCCGCGGCCGATCTCAACAACGCCCGCCTTGCCGGCTACACCCGGGCCATGGCCGCGGTGGCGACGGAACAAAAGGTCGGTTTTGCCAATGTTTTCAACGCCACCCTCGCCGCGATGGCCAGCCCCGGCACCGACCTGACCTTCAATGGCGTTCATCTCGAGGAGTCCGGCTACGCGATCCTGGGCGACGTGCTGTATCGCGAGACGTTCGGCACCGCCGCCCCCAAGGGAAACGCCGAGCTGCGCGCGGCCATCGTCGACAAGAACCACTTCCTCTTCCGCCGCTACCGGCCGCTCGACGTTTTTTACTATACGGGCGATCGCAACAAGGCTTTCGGCGAGGGCGACTTCCTGCCCGTGATGCGCAATTTCGATCTCAAGGTCGCAAACCGGGATCAACGCATCTGGGAAATCGCCCGGGGCAGGTCATTCGGTGGCCGCCCGGTCGACGATGCCAACGTGCCGCCGCTGCCCCCGACGGCCAAGGCGCCGCTGCCCGTCGCACCGTTGAGCCCGCAGGACGAATTCGCCGCCTTCAAGATCGATCCGCGCTTTGACGTGAATCTCTTCGCGTCCGAGGAGCAGTTCCCCGAACTGGCGAATCCGATCCAGATGCGCTGGGACCAGCGCGGCCGCCTGTGGGTCAGCTGCTCCCCGTCGTATCCAGATATTTATGGCGCCGGGCCGCGCGACCGGATCATCATCCTCGAGGACACCAATGCCGACGGCAAGGCGGACACGTGCTCGGTCTTTGCGGACCAGCTCCGGATCCCCCTCGCCTTCGAATTCGGCGATGGCGGCGTGTACGTCACGGGCGCGCCGCACCTCCTTTTCCTCAAGGACACGGATGGCGACGGCAAGGCGGACTTCCGCCGCCAGGTTCTCACCGGTTTCGGGATCGAGGACTCGCATCACGGGCTGCACGACTTCGTCTGGACGCCGGACGGCGATCTGCTCTTCCGCGACTCCATCTTTCTCCACACCCAGGTGGAGACTCCGTACGGCCCGGTCCGCGCCTATAACTCCGCGTGGTTTCGCTTCCGTCCGGAGACGCACAAGCTGGTCTCGTTCGGCAACTATCCCTCCACGAATCCCTGGGGGGTAACGTTTGACGGCTGGGGTCACCACGTGACGAGCCATCCCATCTTCGCGAACAGTTTTCACGCCACGAATCCGCCCTATCCGGAGCAGCACCCGGCCGCGGCGGGCATTTCCGGTTACAACGGCACCGCCGGCCACGAGTTCGTCGATTTCGATTTCTGGCCGAAGGAACTCCAGGGCGGTTTCATCAAGGCCCGCTACAAGCCGTCCGTGCGCATCGAAATGCACCGCTGGGTGGAGAAAGACGATCACTACGAAGAGGACTACCTGGGCGACATCATCTTCTCGAAGGATCTGAGTTTCGTCCCGACCGACGTGAAGGTCGGCCCGCGCGGCGACATGTACATCTGCGACTTTTATAATCCGATTATCGGTCAGACGACATTTTCGCTCCGCGACGAGCGCCGCGGCAGCAAGTTCGGCCGCATCTGGCGCGTGGTGCCGAAAGGGGCGAAACTCGCCCATCCGCCCCAGATCGCGGGCGCGCCGGTTCCCGTGTTACTCGAATTGTTGAAAAGCCCGCACTACCGGTACCGTTACTGGGCCAAGCGCGAGCTGCACGAGCGTCCCACCGCGGAGGTCACGGCTGCGCTGGACACCTGGGTGGCGCGGCTCGATCCGAAGGACCCCGATTTTCGCCATCATCAAGTGGAAGCAATCTGGACTTATCGCACCGTCGGCGGCGTCAATGCCGCACTCCTCCGGGAAGTTCTAAACAGCGACTCCCACCTCGCGCGCAGCGCGGCCACCGGGCAGCTGCGTTACTGGTCCGGCGAACTGGGCGACGGCATCGAGCAGCTCCGCCAGCGGGCCAACGACGACAACAGTCTCGTGCGCATGGAGGCCGTGATCGCCGCGAGTTACATCGGAACGCGTGAGGCGCTCGAAGCTGTGCTCGGCGTGCTGGACCGGCCGATGGGCCGGCACCTGCGGTACGCGATTCGCACGGCGCTGGCGTCGGAGAATCTGGCCCGATTTTGGAACCGCAACGAGGCCAGCGATCCAACGGCGCGTCAGATTTCGGCGTTCTTCGTGAATTTCGATCAGGAAGTGGCCAAGTACGGCACCGTGGGCAGCGTGGCTCCGCGCGACGAACGGTCACGCGCCGACAAGCTCCGCGGGGGAGAGGTCGGGCCGTCCCGTGTCGCGCAGGATGCCGCCTTCGACAAACAGAACGACGTGGCCAGGATCAATCTCGCGGCCGTGCCCGGACGCATGATCTACGACGTGACCGCGTTCTCCGTGAAGGCCGGCCAACCGGTGAAACTCACCTTCACCAATCCGGATGCCATGGCCCACAACGTGGTCATCGTCGCACCAGGCGCGGAGACTGAAGTCGGCACGGCCGGCAACGAGATGGCCAAGGATCCTGACGGCATCAAGAAGGACTTTGTTCCGACGTCCGCCAAAGTCCTCTTCCACACCAAGCTGGTGGACCCGGGTAGAATCGAGGTGCTGCGCTTCCGGGCGCCCAAGGCGGCCGGGGATTACCCGTACATCTGCACGTATCCGGGCCACTGGGTCGTCATGCGCGGGATGATGCACGTGGCGCCTTAGCCAGCGCATCCGGCGGACCCCTCCATTAGCGCGGACCGCCAACCGGCAGATGAGCCCTCGGTGGAGTTACCAGCACAATTTTGGTCGAAACCAAGCCATCAAGGTTCAACGGCCACCGTTATGCAGCGGTTGATTGCCCGGCGGTACAAAAACCGAGGCCGGGGCGCACATCAGCTCTTGAGCGCTGGCTTGTAGTCCCGGCTTCAGCCGGAAAAAACGCGTGCCTCGCGGTCTAAAGGCGGGACTACCAACGAATTCGTCCGACCGACCGCGCAAAAGGTGAATTGCGCCTCCGAGACCGTTTTACCCGGATTTCAGTTTGGCAGGACGGCCGGGAAGCCATAACCTAGCGATCGAGTGTCACAAACAAACGACTCAAGGCTTACAGTAGTGATGACCGGTGCCACCGGGTTCGTCGGCACGGCTTTGCGGCTCGGCCTGGCACCCCATTTTCGTCTGGTTGGGCTTACTCGATCGGCGGCCGACATCGGGCAGATCATGCGCGACAACGGAAGCGGAGACGCTACGGAGTGGCGAAGTTGCGACCTTTTTTCACTCCTCGATCTTGAGCGAACGATGCAGGGCGCGGACTACGCGATCTACCTGGCGAGTGCGCGCCTGCCGTCGTCCCGCCTGGTCCAGGGGACCGTCGAGGATATCGACCTGATCATGGCCGATAATTTTGCCCGGGCGGCGCAGTTCTGCGGGGTGAAGCACATTCTCTACCTGGGCCGGATCAGCCCGACGGAGCTCTGTCTGACCGAACGTCCAAGCGGCCGGATGGAAATTGAGCAAGCGCTCGGCTCCGGAAGCACTCCCGTGACGACCCTGCGAGCCGGACTCATCGTCGGCCCCGGTGGTTCATCCCTTCGCCTCATGATCAACCTCGTGCGCCGGTTGTCCGTCATGATCCTGCCGCAGTGGAACCGGACGCAGACTCAGCCCATTGCGATCGATGACATCGTAAGGGCCGTGCAAATCTGCCTGGGCGCTCCGCAGTATTTCGGCGGGCGATACGACATCGGAGGTCCCGACGTGATGACCTTTCGGGAAATGTTGGAACGTACGGCCGGCGCGCTGGGAAGGAAATGTGTGATGGTGCCGGTTCCGTTCCATGCGCCGCTCCTGTCAAAGGTGTGGGTCACCCTGCTGGGGGGTGCCTCACACTACCTGGTGGGACCGTTGGTCGACAGCCTGCGCGGACCGATGGTGGCGAAGGCCAATCCGGTGCAGACGGCGCTGGCGGCCGGCACCAAGTCTTTCGATGTGGCCCTGCGCGAATCGTTCGACAAGCAGGGGCGCATGTTCCCGGACCCGCGCGAACCCATCCGGGCCATCGATGACCGGGCCATGCTCAAGGCGCAGCGGGTTCGCTCGGTCCAGCGCCTGCCACTCCCTGACGGATGGACCGCGCGTCAGGTGACCGCCGAATATTACCGTTGGCTGCCCGGTTCGGTCCGCCCTTTGCTGCGCTGCGACATCGAGCCCTGGGTCTCGGTGCGGGTTTTTCTCGGGTTTACGCGCTGGCGTCTGATCGAGTTCACCTGCGCACCGCATCGCAGTTCGGAGGACCGCCAGTTGCTTTACATCACGGGCGGAGCCCTGGCCCGGACCAGGAACAACCCGAAGGGACGGATTGAGTTTCGTGAAATCCTCGACCGTCGCTGCATGCTGGTGGCGATCCATGACTACACTCCCACGCTGCCGTGGATTATATACCGGTTCACCCAAGCCCTCTTTCATCTCGTGGTCATGCACCGGTTTGGCCGGCATCTGGAGCACATCAAGGCGAGTGGCCTGCCCCCGGATGCGGGCCCGCCTGCAACATTGTGAGTCTCGGCCAACGGCAGTCGGGCCCGGCGAACTTCGCATCGCCCCCCCGGCGGAGGGAAGCCGGTTCAGCCGTTCCTGCCCGCGTCGCGTCGGCGGGAGGCGTCGCTGAACCCGGGTCCGGCCGGACCCGCCGCGACCGGCGGCGCGGTCAGAAAGGGGTCCGGGTCTTCAAGCGCGCCACCTCCTCGGCCAGTTGGCGAATCCGGTGGGACATCGTCTCCATGATCCGGTAGGCAAGCGAAGGGTCCTCGTGCACCCGACGGAGAAAGGTTCGTTTGTCGACGGTCAGGACGGTGGCCCGGCCAATCGCGCGCGCACTGGCGGAACGCACATCGTGATCGACGATGGCCATTTCACCGAAGAACTCGTTGACGCCGGCCACGCGCAGACGCACCTCCTTTCCATCCTCCTCCCGGAAAATGTCCACCTGCCCGGACTGGATCACATACATGCAGTTTCCAACCTCACCCTGTCGGATGATCAACTCGCGATCCTGATATACTCTTCCGAGGGATTCTGAATTCATGACTTCGGTTCCTTTGTTGGGGCTTCGCCTCGCACAAACACACCGACTACGATGTCGGCCAGAAACTGGAGGATAAACGCCGGATGAAGCGTGCGGATAAACACATCCCGGTAGGGCGCACTGCCGGTGAACGTGTCCCAAAGAATGGAACTCATGCGTGCCGGGGCGTCCGGATGCGCCTGTTCGCGCCGGACCATGCGGAGAACACCCGGACGGATGTAGCGCACGCGCTGAATGATCGTGGTCACAAGGTAGATGATCTGACCGAAGAGGTTGTCGCGTCCGATGCTGCGCAAGGTTGGCCAGTAGTGTTGCTCCAACGCCCGCTCCGAGACTCCATAGAAGACAACGGTCGTCGCTGCGGCCTTCGCCGCCCGGTAGGCGGCGCCAATTCCATCCTTGTAGAGTCGGCTCACCGAACAGTCCCCGACAAAGACCAGCCGATCGGCATATGGCCGAATCGCACCTGCGATGGAAATGCTCGGCGTGCAGTGGCAAAGATCCTCGGGCAGGACCCAGCCGGGCGGCATGCAGCGATCGACGCCGGCTGACGCGACAAAGGCGGCAACCGTTTCCCGCGTGATCTCCCGCCCGAGGAGGCACAGCGTCACGTAGTCTCCCTTGGGAATGAGCGCTCCGAACTTGATGTTGGGCACGTCGGGCAGAAACAGGTGCATCGAATTTCCGAGGTGCTCGTTGATCGCGGCATTGCCCAGATGGATCTCGGCGATGTAGGTGCGCGACATCCGGGGTGGTTTGTATCCCGTCCCGAGGCCTTCGAAGAGTTTGAACGACTGGATATGCTTGCCCGTTGCAGCGGTGACCAAATCGTAGGTCTGGAATTCTTTTCCGCCCGTCCTGACTTGGATCTTGCCTTCGGCGTAACGCACCGCGTCGACCCGGGCCCGGATCCAGCGCGCTCCGCGGTCCTGCGCCAGGCCGAGCAGATGCGCATCAAAACTGCCCCACTGGCTTTGTTTCGCATCCTTGGGCCCTCCGCCGCGATGGAGTGCCGCGATTCGCTTCTCATGCGTGGGCGGTTCAAAGCGGACGGAGCCGACATCCAGATGCATGGTGTACGACTCGATGCCGCGCTGCACGACGTTTGGGGGCAACGCCACGCCCTCCATCGCGAGGGCTTGGACGAGCCACTCGGAAATAATTCCACCGCAATTGTTGCAACCGGCCGGACCGGGGCGGCTGAAATCGCGTGGTTCGTAGATGTCGACTTCAAGTCGGAGGCCGGCCCGCTCGGCCATTTGCAGCAAGAAAAAACTGAACAGCGATCCCGCCGGTCCTCCGCCAATCACCGCCACCCGCGAACCGTCCACCAGATCGCAATCGGAAGTCTCGTTCATCTTTCCTCCCGAATGGCCTCAACCTGGAATCGTGTGCGGCCTCTTGCTCCACCGTGCCATCGTTCCGGCAGGGATGACCGGAGCGCGCAGACTCCGAATCCCGCGCCCGCCCTCGCGCAGGAGTCAATCACCAGAGTCATTTGCGCTGGCACGGTCGCCGCCCGAGTATGGCAGAACGCCTGCCTCGGGAGGGGCAGCCACGAATGGTTCATGCCCCGACAATTTACCGGTCCTGACTTTGCAGGCCATGCGAATAGCTGCGCATCGTATGCCGAGGCATTAATTGAAGTGATAAGCCACGTCCTGAAACAGAAGGGCACCGGGCTACGAGTCGGAGCGGCATCTCGTGGTCGTTAATCCATTGAAGCACGCGACAACCACCCATGCTCTTGCCGACGAAATGCGCGGTGAAGCCGGGGCGGCGATGTGGACCCACCGGATTGAATTCCAAGGACCGGGCAACTGCGCCCACCGGCCGAGAGAGGCCCGATATCCCACAGGGCAGCGTCCTGGTGTGACTTGTATGCGCCCTGCATGCGGTAAATCCGCCTCCTCTCACACTGGCGCACCTGAAGGGAGTCGAACCCCTAACCTCCAGATTCGTAGTCTGGCGCTCTATCCAGTTGAGCTACAGGTGCGTGAAAGAAGGCGAGAAGAAGCGAAGTTCCCGGCCCAAGCGCAAGCGAGAATTTATCCCTTTCCGCTGGGCCCGTCTTTGACGCAAGAAACGTAATCGCCTTGCCCGCCTAAAATGTCAGCCGGCGCGCCCGCGCCGTGACAGGCCACTCTTCCGCGATGCGCCCCTCCCGCACGACCTGCACGCGATCATGCAGGGCCACCGTCGGGCAGATGTGCCACGGCAAGCCGTAGAGCACGGAGCCGACGCGAAACTCTCCCGCGCGCGCCGTCTCCAGCACCAGATGTTCCTCGTTGTGCCCGACCGCCCGCGCATCGGGCAACTCGGGAAAAACCACGCGCGGATGCGGCATCTCGCTCGCCACGGACTTGTGCCCGAGGTCGACGCAGAGCCGGTTCGAGGTGGGTCGGCTCACCACCCGGGTCAGCAACACCGCGGCGTTTTGAAAATCGAGGTCGGGCAATTTCCCGCCATAGCTCGCATCCCACAGGACGCAGGTGCCCGGACTGCACTCCACCCCCGCCCTGCCCGCGTGAATGGGAAACGTCGGCGTGCCACCGCACACCACGCGCGGCACCGGCAAACCTTGCCGGATCAATTCGGC
The DNA here is from genome assembly GCA_044344465.1 of Opitutaceae bacterium. Lineage (GTDB taxonomy): Bacteria > Verrucomicrobiota > Verrucomicrobiia > Opitutales > Opitutaceae > ER46. The sequence goes on along the minus strand of JBIJCX010000012.1, from coordinate 26,309 downwards.
CTGCAGCGCGCTGACCTGAGCGGCTGCAACATCGGAGGCGGCCGTCCGCTCGGCGCGATTGCTTTGGTGCATATGGCCGTCGTAGGCGTGCAGCCCGCCCGCGCGCAGTCCCGGCGATGATGCCAGCTGACGGTACAACTCGACCGCCGCCGGTCCGGGCTCGACGCCCGTGCGATGCTGCCCCACGTCGAGATCGAGGAGCACTTCGATGACGGTGCCGGCGGCGAGGGCCGCTCGGTTCAGGGTCACGAGTATCTGCGCGTCGTCGGAGAGCGTGGAGAAGGCGACCTGCGGGAATGCCCGCATGAGCGCGAGAAAACGCGCCGGGTTGGGGCCGACAAGCTGGGCCGCCAGGAGCACGTCGCTCGCTCCGGCGCGGGCCGCCATCTCCGCCTCCGCAATCGTCGCGCACTTGCATTTCGTGATGCCCAGCTCCACCTGGCGGGCCACGATTTGCGGAAGCTTGTGCGTCTTGACGTGGGGCCGCAGCCGCGCCGGGGTTCCGACGAGGGCGATCATCCGGCGGAGGTTTTCGTCCACCCGATCCGGATAAATCAGCAGGGACGGAGAAGGCGCCTCGGCTTCATTCTCCAGGAGCATCCATGAGGGCGTCATGGGTCAGGCCAGTTCGAGGATGACCTCAACCTCCACGGCGATATTGCCGGGCAGTGCAACCATGCCCACGGCACTGCGCGCCCCGATGCCGTCGGCCTCGCCAAACACGTCGGCAAAGAGCTGGCTGCATCCGTTGATCACTTTCGGGTGGTCATAGAAGTCCGGCGCGGAGTTGACCATGCCGAGCACCTTGACCACCCGCTTGATCGCGTTGAGCGAACCGAAGTGAGCGCGCAGCGTCGCCAGAATCGTGAGACCCACCTGCCGGGCGGCGGCGTTGCCTTGCTCAAGCGTGAGGTCAGCGCCGACCCGACCCTTGATGACCGTGCCGTCCGGGCGGACTGGGCCGTGCCCCGAGACGTAGGCGACGCCCTGCACAACGACCACCGGCCGATAGACACCGGACGGACGGGGCGCGGCAGGAAGCACCAGGTTAAGTTGGGCAAGGCGATCTTCGTGTGTCATGGGAGCAGCGATTCCGGGGAGGGTTGGGTTAAATCGAGGCGAAAAGTTCCTCGTGGCCGCCTACCACGCCACAAAGCCCCCCGAAATTCAAGAAATCACGCTGGCCCGCACGGGGGCGCCGTGGAAACGCCGGTGATGCACCCGCAGCCACCACAGCAGCCCCGCGCAAATCGCCACCTTCAGCACGTCGATCCCGATTAGGATGAGCAGTTTCGCCCGGGTGGGATCACTGCCCATGTCACCGAGGAAGATCGTCACATACGACCGGGCAACGTAGACGGGCAGGCAGACCCAGAAGTAAACCGCCAGCCGGACCCCGGCGAGGGCGAGCGCGTAGTTGCGCACCACGTACGGCAGCCCGGGGACCAGCGTGGCGATGAGCGCGACCGCCGCATGTTCGTCCGCCTCCACCTGCGGAAAGTGCCGGTGCCGCCGGGCGAGAAATCGCTGCAACGGGGCGCGCAAAAAGCTCCGCGTGATGGCATACGACAACAAGAGGTGCACCGACGTCACCCCCGCGACCACCAGACCACCCACCGCCGGGCCAAATCGGGCGCCCGCGACGAGGTAGACAATCATGATGGGGAAGCCCGCCACCGGGAGCAGCGCCATCAGCGGAAGCACGATGGCCGGACTCAGCCGGCTCAATTTTTCATCCAGCAGCCGGGTCAACGCCCGCCAATCAAAGCCCGAGTGCCAAGCCAGGATCGCGCCGCCCGCGACCACGAGGGCGAGCACGCCGCCCCACATCCAAAAGGCACGCGACCTCTTTATGCGACCGAAGAGCAAATGCTCGCGGAAACTGCCCCCGAGGCGCAGCCCAGCCCGCAGTGACGCTGGGTCGGCAAGGACAGGCGACGAGGAAGAACGGCGTGGCGGGAGCATCCAGTTGGATCGCCGCAGGGCGACGCAACGACAGACCGTCACTGGCGAAAAAGGTAACAATTCATTCGCGGGGCGGGAACCGCCTCACCCGGCGTCGGTCGAGATCGAAATCCGATGGTCCAACTGTTGAATATGATCCGCAATTTCCGGCGGAAAAAGCGTCCATCCACGGCCCGCCACGTTGCGTCCACCACCACTGGCCGCGATTGGTTCTGGCTGCAATTCACGGGCCTGGCCGCGCCCGGCACGCGGCCCTCTGCGACCAGCCGCCGCGCGAGGGCGCCCCGTTGCCCGGCCGTCATCGGCTGCGCAAAATACACGTGGCCCACCGGGCCCATCGCCGCGACACTGAAGGTCCGGCCTTCCTCCAGCGTGAGCTGCTCCTCGGCGCGCAGGTGCTCGAGCCGGACGCGATGACGCTCGCTGCGCGACAACCAGGGCATGGCCATCACCGGCCGGCGCTGGGACCGCGCGCGCCAGGCGGGGTCGCGCTGCTGGGAATGGTCGAAACAGCCGCGGATCACCGCTTCAATCCCGCCGGGATTTTCGGGCGGAAACGGCCGCGTCGCCTCCTGGCCATGATCCGAGAAAATCCAGATCGCGTAGTCGCGGCGCCGCGACCGATGCGCCGCATACACGATTCGGCGGATCGCCCGGTCGATGCCGCGCAGCCCGAAATGCGCGAAGCGCGAGCCCGGACCGCGCTGGTGCGCTTGTTCGTCGTAACCGACGAAATTGAGATGCACAATCGGCAGGCCGCGCGTGACATCGATTTCCCCGCTGATCCGCAGCAGCTCGCGCAACCCGACCGAGACCAGCACCCGCGACAACAGCACCAGCAGTTCGAGCGACGGCTTGCATCCGCGTGCGATCGCAACCACGCCGTCCCAAATCGCGACCACCAACTCGGTCAGCAACAGCCAGAAAACCCGCAACGCCGCCGGCAATTGCAGCACCACAAAAACGAAGATGTTCCGGATCTTGCCGGTGCGCCACATGTCGCCGATCCCGATGCTCGCCGCGCAAAAGTGGCTCTCCTCGGGCGCCGCCCCGCCGGTATAAATGTTCGACCAGGAACTGCCGCCCCGCAGCAACCCCTCCGCCTCGAGCGCATAGCCGGCTTCGCGGTCCTTGGCCCATTCCGGGTCCCACATGCGTCCCATTTTTTTCCGCACCCGGTCGAAGAAACTGAACGCCGGAACCGCCCCGCGCACCCCATAGTAAAGCTCGGCCTGCACCGCGGGGGTAGTGGTCGGCAGCCCCGGATAAAACGTGTGCAACCGGTAAACATCGTGCCGCATCAGCCGTTGCAGGAACGGCATCCGCCCCGCCGCCACCGCCGCCTCGAACTGCCGGCGAGCGAGGCCGTCGATTTGGATCAGCAGCAGGCCGGGAGCCTCGCTCGTGCCCTCCGACGGGATGAGCCCGAGATTGCGAATCGCCCACTCGTTGCGACTGAGCCGCCTCCGCAGGCGGTGCACGATGGCTTCAAGGCGGGCAAACATGACGACGCGCCGGATCAGCGCCCGCCGACCGCCTGCGCGACCGACTGGGTTTTCTCGACCAACATGCTCCACTCCACACTGACCCGTTCGATCAGTTTGCCCCACGGGCTGCGATCGACCATCAGCCGGGAGCGCCGCGTCTGCCGGCGAATGTCGTCGTAGAAGGCCAGCGCCCGATCGGCACAGCGCTCGCGGGCAAACAACTCCGCCGTGCGCCGGGCGGCCAGGGCAAACGCGCGGCGCCGCCTTCGATCCCGGTGCAACATCGCCAGGTGCGCGGCGAAGCGCAGCGGGGGCGCGCCCTTGCCGAGCATGTAGCCGTTCTCCGCGTCCCGCATGACCTCGCGCACGCCGGCGGCATTGAGCGCGACCACCGGCAGTCTCGCGGCCATCGCCTCCGCGCGCACCATGCCCTGGGTCTCGCTGAACGAGGCGAAACCAAACACATCCATCGCGTTGTAGGCGTCGGCGAGCGCACGCCCGGTCTGTTTGCCCGCGAGGATCAAGCGATCCGCGATGCCATGCCGGGTAAAGATCTCCCGCAATTTTTCCTCGGACGGTCCGCCGACGACGACAGGAAACGGGCCTGGGGTGTGCGCTGCACGAACAGCGCCACGGACTCGGCCAGATACTCGAGGTTTTTCTCCAGGGCGAGACGGCCCACGTGGCCAACCACGAACGCGGCAGCCGGCAGCTTGAACTTGCGCCGAAACCGCGCGCCGTCGCCGCTCGCGAACGCCTTGACGTCAATGCCTGTCGGGACCACGCGGACTGGCGTCTCAACGCCGCGTCGCTTGATCAGCCGCGCGATGCTCTCGCTCGGCGCGATCACGCCGTCGCAGAGGTTCGCGAAATGCGTCGAGAGGTTAATCGCCACGTCCTTCAGCGTGGGGGAGTCGAACGGAACGTAGTGGGTGTAATCTTCATAGCGCGTGTGATGCGTGAAGATCACCGGCACGTTCTTCTTCGCCGCGATTCGCAGTGCCGTATCGCCCAGCAGAAACGGGTGGTGCGCGTGGATGATGTCCGCCGGGAAGGCATCGATCCGGTCGGAAAGGCCGCCGACCAGGGGCAGCTTCACGGAAAAGTCACTGCCGTTGAATTTCTGGATCGCGGGCACGCGCTCGACGATCGCCGCCTCGCGAGCCGAGAGCGGCTTGCCCTCGAACTCGGGCGCGATGACGAGCACGCGGTGTTTTCGTTTTCGAAACTCCTCGGCAAATGTGCTCACCGAGCGGGCCACCCCGCCGACATGCGGCAGGTAGGTGTTGGTCATCAGGCAAAGATTCATGATTGGAGGGAAAGAAGAAATTCCGACGTGCCGTCGCCGGCCGCCACGGAAAGGGGCACGCAGCCCGGCACGCTCAGCTCACGCCGCGGCGCACCCGGGCCGCGCCACGCGCCTTCGAACCGCACGCGCAAGCCTCCCGGGCGCACCGCCAACCGCACGGTCACCGCGCCGTGCGGGGTGAGGGTCGGGCCGAAGCTGATCTCGTCCTCCGGGCCGGCCGAGCGCCACCATTCGGGTCGTACCCAGGCGCCGATTACGAGCGCGTCCCCTTCCTCGCGGACGAAGAGATGCCGCACAAACATCAGCCACTCCGACGCCGCCCAGATGTGCTGGCCGTCGCCCATGCACCCGCCACCCGTGAGCGGATGGATCGCCTCCGGCCATTGGCCCGTGGGCGACGCGAATGCGGCCACCCGATCCAGCAACGCCCACGCGGCGGCGGCATTGCCCGCGCGCAACCTCACCTGGGCCAGATGCAGCGTGAGGTAGGCGTTGATCCCCGAATGAATCATGTTCTGAAAAAATCCGCCTTTGTGCAGGTGATGCGCGCACAGGTAGTCGGTGGTCCTGGCGATCCATGGATCGTTGGGCGGAAAGAGCTGCAAGGGGTAATCCGCAACCAGCGAGCCCACCGCGCCCGAGTCCATCCGCCAGTGCGGCGCCGCGGGGATGGCACCCGGAAACCGTCGGTTGGCTCCCACGGGGAATGACTTTCGGATCGTGGCAAGAAATTCGTCCGCCTCGCGCCGGCAGGCGTCGGCGTGTTCGGGATCGGACGCGCGCAGGAGCTGGCCCGCGGCGCGCAGGCCGGCGACCGCCCAGAAGTCATCCCAATAGTAGTAGTCGTTGGGTCCGAGGTGTTCCGCGCTGAATCCCGCCGGCAGCAACCCGGCTTCCAGCCGTGGCGGATGGGCGGGGAGACGTTTGCGGCTGATCCAGCGCGCCCCTTTCGCGATCGCCTGGAGCCATTCGGGGCCCGAAGGCTCACCGGTCAGCGCCGTGAACCGGTGATAGAACCAGAGCACCTCGCCATTGCTGTCCCACTCGCCCTCCTGCGAGAGGAAATAGCCGTCCCGCCGCTGGCGCGGCACGAACTCGCGCAGGGCGCGGCGCGTACGCTCGACCCCGCCGAGCGAGAGCAGCGCGTTGAGGATGGCCGGCGCTTCGGTTCGAGTTCGTCGTAAATCGGCACGGAAATCCGGAGAGGCGCGCCGGCCGAGTTCGCCACCGGGAAAAGCGCCACCGCCGTCGCCATGCTCACGAGACACGTCGCGCTCGTGGCCCGGCTATCGTCCCCGGGCGCATCGCCAAGCCGCAGCAGCACGTCGCCCTCGGCGTAGGTCGAAAGCAAATACCGCACCGGGGCCCGATCGAAGGTGACGAGGTTCCGGCCATTGACCCGCCAGCCAGGGCGATCGGCCAGTATTTCGATGTCTTTGATCGGGGCTTACCCATTCGGGATTGTAGGGGCGCAGAGCGACCGCGATGGATCCGGCGGTCGCGCCTTTTGCCTGGACGTGGATCCGGCACTGCGGCTGGCCGTTCGTGAGTTCCATGGTCACGACGCTCTCGAGCGTCACGCCCGCGTCGGCGGCGACCGAACGGACTTGCAGCTCCTGCCCGGCATCCGGCGAAGGAGCCGGCCCCGAGCCAGTCGAAGGGTGGAGCAAAAGCTGTTGTTCGAAGCCGTCGAGTTTCGAAGGCAGGAGGATTGGGCCGTGTTCCGGCACGAACCAAAAATCGAGCGACCACCCATCGAACAGCGGAGTCACGAGCCCCCGGGGGTCGACAATGGGATAAAACGGCACATCCGGCACCCCGACGGCAGTCCAGTTGCGATGCGTCAGGTTGATATGGCTGAAGGAAAAGGCGCGCGGGATGAAGGACGCGTCCGCCGGGTTGAACTGCCGCTCGACCCAATAGGGCCAGACCCAATCGAGGTTGTTCTGGATCGCCTTGGTGTTCACCAGGCCGCGGGCGTGAAAAAGCATGCCCGCGCGCAGCAACTCGATGGGCTCGGCGACCTCCGAAGGCTTGGCGAACCCGCGCAGATTCGCCAGCAGCGCCACGGGGTCGATAAAACCATAAGCGCGGGCCACCCGGGTGATCAAAAACCAAACGGGTCTGGATCGTAAAATCATAGGATGGCGGGAGCGCCCCAACCATTGTCCCGTGATTTGCCCCAATGTGCCCGATCCCGCGCAATTATACCTGGCGCCAAAATTGTTTACGGATCGCTGCATCCCTGCGCTCACGCGCAGGGCTACAACTACGGCGTAGCCCGCCACGTGAGCGGCGGGACCGAACGCACATCCGCGAGAAATTGTGTCGCAGTGTATCGGAGCGCGTTCGGGATGCGAGCAGTCGGCCCGGCCCGAAAACTCCGGGACGACGGCGACCGGCAGGATCAAGCAGGCGTCATTCCCCGCGGAGTCGCTCCCACGCCCGCACCCACGTCCGCTCGTCGCCAAATCCGCCGGGCTTGACCGCCAACAACATGGGACCGCTGCGGGCCACGCCGCTGGCGAGGCCCAACCCAGGCTCAATCTCGGCCCTAAAATTCAACGCGGAGATGCCCAGCGCCTGGCAAAGGGCAAAGGCGGTTTCGCCGCCGGTCAGGAACACGCGTTGCACACCACACTCGCCGACCACCTTTGCCGCCACAGCCGTCACGGCGGCAAGCACGGTGCCGCTTTCGGAACGGCGCGACTCGAGTCGCAACACCGCGGCGTGCGATCGGCGCAGGCTCGCCACGAGTCCGCCCACGACGGCCATCGGATCGGCGAGCGTGAGCTCATGAACCGGCACCCCGCGCGTGCGGGCAAGACAATCGATCTGCGTGCGATTCGCGGGATGGGCGCTGCCGCCGATCAGCAAGATCGGGCCGGACCGCAGGCCAAGCGACGGCTGCCCCGCCGCGGACTGTGGAGTTACCTGTCGCGCCGCCACGGCCCGCGCCAGTGCGCCCGAGCCAACCCCCACCCACTCGCGCCCGTCACGGGCGATGCGCTCCACGGCGGCGACCAGATCCTCAGCGGTTTCCGTGTCGGGCACGACGATCCGCCCCGGCGCGATTCCACCCAGTAAACGCCGGATCGAGCTCTCGTTCACGGGGCACAAGGGATCCCGTCCGAAATCGGTCTCCGCAACCGGCACGCCGCGCACGAGCAGCACGCCGTCGCGCACCGTGCGGCCCACGCCCGGATTGGCCGGCGCAAACAAGATCGCCGCCTCCGGCATCGCCGCCGCGATCACGGCCAACTCGGCGGCGACCGGACCGCGCAGCGTCGAATCGATCTTCTTGTACACCAGCTGCGCGGCCTGCGCCCGACCGCGCTCGAGCGCGCGCCCAACCAGCGCCGCGGCGGCCGCCGGCTCCGCGTTGCGCGACTCCGTTGTGACGCCCACGACCTCACTTTCACCGGCCGCCGTCCAGTCGTCCGCCGAGAGCGAAATCCTCACGGCTCGCCCCGCGTGGTGAAATGCCGCCGCCGCATCGAGTGCGCCGCTCAGGTCATCAGCGAGAAAATATGATTTCATCGGCTGGGAGTTTGTCGGACTTTGATCGAAAGTTGCGAGATTCCGCGGCTTGTTCCGCAGGCCGAACCCGCCTCGCCGACAAACTCCCTCATTCGCCGCGCTGCGGCGAAAGTAACGAGCAAAGTGCTGTTCCGGGCAACGCGCAGCGTTGCCTTGGCAGCCGGTCAGGGGAAAGAATCCCGCCAGCGCCGATAATTTTGACCGCAGATAAGATTTTCATCGCCCATCCGACCGGCTGCCCGCGGTCACAAATTGCAGCGCATAAAGGCTCGCACCCCGCATTCGCGCCACCAGCTGCACCGGCTTGCCCGCCAGGGCCGACACATCCTTGGTCCGCTTGCCATCCGGGGTGAGCCACTCGACTTCGTAGTCGATCTCGTCGCCGTTCACATAGACGCAGTCGTCAATCGAGAACCCGGGCACCGGCGCGCCGCGCTCGTCAATCAGGCCGAACTGGGCAAAGCCGGCGGCATCGGTGTCGATGTTGAGCACGAGCCGGTTGCCCGTGAAACGCAGCGGCCGGGTCGCGAACGTGCCGCCGGTGTAGGGTGCATCCAGGGAGACGAAACCGTCGACCCGCTGCACGAGCCGATGAATCACATCCGGCGCCGGCGCCTTTTTCGTCCAGGCGTCGTGATAGGTCGAGCGCGTGTAGGAATAATGCCAGATCTGCCGGCCGCGCCGCACCATCCCGGCGCCGAGGTAGGAACGCCGCATCGGGTAGCCGTCCTCGTCACCGATTCCCACATACGCCGGCCGCGGGTAGCGCGTCCAGTTCAGGCCGTCGCGGCTCACGGCGAGCTGCGTCTCGACGAGGCCAGAGCCGCGCGCCTCCTCCGGATGCCCGAGGATCTGCCGCTGCGGCGGACCGTCCCGATGGTAGTGGAAGAAGAAGAGCGGGAACGCCACATAGGCATCGTCGGCCCAGGGATATTTCTGGGCACGCGTGTTGTACACATCGGTCCCGATCGGGTCGAGGCGCGGATCCGCCTCGAAGGCGACCGGGTACTCGAGCCCGAAACCGCCCGGCGCGAGCGGCCCGTTGTCGAGCCACCAGGGATCGAGTTGATCCGCGTGGCTCAGCACGCCGCGCGCCGTGGCCGCCCGCGTCATCTCCGCGGTCACGGGCGTGAACGGCCACGGCGCGAGTAGGTCCGTCACCTCGGTGAGCAGCGCCTTCCGATCCGTGCTGCCCCCCGGCGTGCGATAGTAGTCCGTGCGATTATGAATCACGTAGCGATTCCTCTGCCCGTCGTGGAAAACATTCACCGCCGAGCCCGCCCAGAACGGCAGTGACGCCGCCTCGTGCCGCCGCCACGCGAATCCGTCGGCCGAGGTGTAAACAAAGATCCCGCCCCGCTGCCGCAGGCCGGACACGATTTTCCAGCGTTCATCCGGCGGCGCAGCGCGATCGATGAACACCGTGCCGACCGACGCCGGGTCCGCGACGACGATGTTCCTCTTGCCCGAAAATTCGCCGCGGCCCAGGTCGGGGGCGGTGAATTTCACGCCGTCCCGGGAAACGAAAACCGCGAGGCTGTTGTCCGGTCCGTTGGCGTAAAGCCGGATATCCTCCGGGCCCGCGTCGACCACCGAGATCCAGCCCGCGCCCTGGATTACCGGCTCCGCCACGCGCGCCGGATGGGCGGCAAAGACAAGTTGCTCGCTGCTTGCCACCAGCGCGGCATCCAGAAAGAGATGCCGGCGGGAGCCGAGCTCGACGACCGCAGGGCGCGGAGCTTGGGCGCCAAACAACAGCGGCACGCCCGCCGGCGGCGCGGACGCCCGACGCGTGCCGTCATGCATCCGCGAAAAGCTTCCGGGCGGGGTGAACTCCGCCGGATAGACGGCGTGATCGGAAATCCGCAGCTCATCGATCGCGCCCGCCACGGGACGCCCCCAGCGACCGTCCCGGCCAATCGAGACGTAGCCTTCTTCACCGTAGGGCAGCGCGTTGAACTTCGCCGCCGCCACCGCGCGGACCCGGCCGTCGACGAACAGCCGCAGTTCCCCCGCCGCGGCGACATGCACGAGCGCCACATGCGACCACCGATCGCGCGGAAGCGCGAAACCGCCCAAGGCGAGCGTGCTGGCGCGCAGGAACGCGACGCCAGACGGCGGTCCCTCGGGATTCGCATATTCGATGCGCCGCGTCACCAGCCCTTGCGCCGCGTCCGGGTCATTCGAGATGCCCGCCAGGGCGAACGCGTTCTCCCGCGGCAGGACGCTGAATCGGGTCAACAGGTCGTTTTCGCCGCGCGGCCCGGTGCCAATTTCAAAGATCACGCCCTCCTCGAGCGCGTCGCGGTTGATGCGCAGCCAGCACTCGACCGTCCAGTCGCGTTCGCCGAGATTGAGCTTTGAACCGGTCGCGCTGGAGAAAGGAGCCCGGCGCAGATGCTTGTCACCATTGGTGAACACGGCCGCGAAGTGGGCGTTTTCCCATGTCATGGGCGGCTGCGTGCGACCCGGTTGGGCGGGCGGCGGCGTCAGGCCGAACGCCACCGCACTGGCCCCGCTGTCCGCATCGGAACCGGCGCTGCGCGCCGTGATGGCCAGGGGAGCCGACACGATGGGCCGCAGCGCACGGCCGAATTTTCCCGGCCCGATTTCCGCGCCCCGCCCGAGGATGAGAAAGTGGCTGCCCGGCCCCGCGTCGTTGAGGACCGAGCTCGGATAAACGCCGGCCTGTTCATCGAAGAGCCAGAGCGCGACCGTGCCGGCGCGCGCGCCGAGCGTGAGCAGCGCCAGACCGAGGAGGATCGAGGCGCACGTGGCCGCACCGGTGCGGAGCGGCCATCCGGCGGCCGAGGTCAGTTCGTTCCCGGGAGGTGGCAAGGACATGGGGATGGATAAGCGGTTCGCCCAGCGACCCGGGCCGTGGCAGCCATCGGGTCCGCTGACTCGGTCGCGGGCGCAATCGAGCGCAGCTGCGGATCAAGACTCCCGGGCGGATGTGAGTCAACCTGAGTGCCGCCAGTCGATCAGACCGAGTTGGAGCAGTTTCCGGCTGTTGAAATGATTCCACTTCAGTTCGACCGCGAGATCGAGGGGCACCTGCAACGGGGGCAGACGGTGCGCGAGTTTCCAGGCCACGCCATGCAGGCGCCGGCCCCGCGCATCTTCCAGGCCAAATCGGAAGTGCTGCTCCTTGAATACCTCGGGGGGCGTCCGCAGGACGACGCCGCGCACGCCAAAGATCGGCTCCGGGTTGCCCTGACCGAAAGGATGCAGGCCTTCCAACTCGTCCATCAGCCGCTCGGTGATCTGTTCCGGGGTGATCCAAACCGCGAGATCGAGCCGCGCCTCCGCAATGTCGCCACCGATGTGCGCGCGCACGGCCTCGGCAAAGCGCGCGCGAAAAGCGTCCAGGTGCACCTTGGGCAGGGCGACGCCGACCGCCATCGGGTGGCCGCCCCAACTCGCGAGGTGCTCGCAACACGTGCCGAGAACCTCGACCAGATTGATGCCATCCACACTGCGGCCGGACCCCTTGGCCATGTCGCCCTCGTTGCCCAGGACGATGCAGGGGCGGTTGTACTTGCGGGTCACGCGGCCGGCCACGATCCCGACCACGCCCGGGTGCCAGTTCTCCGCAAACAGTACAATGCCGGCCCGCGTCGCATAGTCGGTCTCGATGCTATGCTCGGCCTGTTCCGTGATCGCGCGCTCGATTTCCTGCCGCTCGCGGTTGAACGTGTCGAGCTGCCGGGCGGTCTCGATGCAGAACGCCACGTCATCGCTGAGCAAGAGTTCCACCGAAAGGGCCGCGTCGGCGAGACGCCCGCTGGCATTGATCCGCGGGCCGAGACGGAACGAGATATCGGTCGGCGTGAGGCCGTGCACCGGTTTCACCCCGGCGATGTCCATCAGGGCGCGCAAGCCGGGCCGCTGGGTTTCCTGCAGGATGCGCAAACCGTGGCGCGCGAGAATGCGGTTTTCGCCGCGGAGCGGCACCAGATCCGCCACGGTGCCCAGCGCGACCAGATCCAGGTGGTCGCGCAGCTTGATCCGGAAGGCCACCGGATGATTTTCCAACCGGAGCTGCTTGAGCAGCCCATGCGCAAGCTTGAACACCAAGCCCACGGTGCACAGATGCCGCCAGGCGCCGTCGCCGTTGGCCAGGTCGCCGTGCACATGCGGGTTGATCAGGATGCCATCCTCGAGCGGCCGCTCCTTGGACCGGTGGTGATCGATCACCATGACATCGATGCCCTGCCCGCGCAGATAGGCCGTCTCGGCGTGCGAATTCGTGCCGCAGTCGAGCGCAATAAAGAGGTCCGGCCGGCCCGCCTCGAGCGCGCGATCGATCGCGCTGCGCGAAAGCCCGTAGCCGTCCTCCGAACGACGCGGCACGACAAACCGGGGATTCAGCCCAAAGCGGCGCAGCACCATGACCAGCAGCGCGGTGCTCGTGACCCCGTCGACATCGTAGTCGCCCAGGATGGCGATCTGTTCACGGCGCGCGATCGCCTGGCGCAACCGGGTGGCGCCCGCCTCGACGTTGCGGAGCAGAAAGGGATCGTTGAGCCCGGCCAGCGCGGGCTGCAGAAACTCGGACGCCGCCTCGCCGTCGTGGAGGCCAGCGCGCAGCAGCAATTCGGCGAGCACAGGGCTCACGCCGGCGCGCTTGCTCAGCGCCTCGACTTCCTCGGCCGGAAACGGCGTATGGGTCCAACGCATGGCGGGGAAAGGAGGTGGATGGTGACCTCCGGGCAACGTCAGCTTCGACGGGGCCCGGAAAAACGGCGCCCGGAGGCCACCGTCCACCCACGCCTCAACTTACTCCGACGCCTTGCTCGAACCCTGCCACTCGTATTTCGGCGCGATGTCGTGGTGCGCCTCGACGTGCTTCCGATCGCCCTTGTGCCACCAGTAGAACACCGGCGTGGCGATGAACAGCGACGAGAACGTGCCCGTGAGCACGCCGATGAGCAGCGTAAACGCGATGTCATTCACATCGCCGCTCGTGGTCACAATCAGCGTGACCGCGGTGAGCAGCGTGGTGCCGCCCGTGATGATCGTGCGGGAAAGGGTGAGATTGAGCGAACGGTTGATGATGTCGCGGAGCGTGCCGATCGGGTTGAGCTTGAGCTCTTCCCGGATGCGGTCGAAGACCACGATGGTGTCGTTGATCGAGTAACCGATGATCAGCAGGATCGCGGCGACCATCGAGGCATTGAACTGGCGGTCGAACAGCACGAAGATGCCGATCGTCATGAACAGATCGTGCACCGTGGAGACGACGGCGCCGATGCCGTAGCCGATCTCGAAGCGAAACGCCACGTAGACCAGGATCGCGATGAGCGCGGCGACGATCGACTTGAGCGCGTTCCACTGGATCTCCTTGCCCACCGAGGCGCCGATGCGACTTTCGCCCGCGACCTCGAATTTCGCCTGCGGCACCGACTGCTGCAACTTCTGCACGAGGAGTTTTCCCTGGTCGAAGGGTGTCGTGACTTTCAACACCTCGCGCGTTCCACCGAGCGGCTGTTGATACGAGAAGTTCACCTCTTTGATTCCGGCCCCGGTCGCCGCCCGGCGCAGTTCGCTGATCTCCACCTTCTGCCCGAAGTTCAGCGTCACCATGTCGCCGCCCGCGAAATCGATCCCGTAGATCTCCTTGCCCTTGTAGGCCACCGCCCCGATGCCCACGAGGAGGATGACGACCGTGCCGATGACCGCGGCCTTGGTGTACTTCAGGAAGTCGAACTTCGTTGCCTGCAGCACGGAGAACATCTTCAGCGATTTGATCACGCCGGGATGAATCAAGAACTCGAGGATGAGTTTGCTGACGACGACGGCCGCAAACATCGTGGTGAAAATACCGATGGCCAGCGTGACGCCGAAGCCCTTCACCGCGCCCGTGCCGAGCCAGATCATGATCAAGGCGACGAGCAGGGTGGTGACGTTGGAGTCGAGAATGGCCTACCAGGCCTTGTCGAAGCCCGCCTCGAGCGCGGAGCCAAGCGACTTGCCCAGTTTCAGTTCCTCCCGCATGCGCTCGAAGATCAGGATGTTCGAGTCGACGGACATCGCGAGCGTCAGCACGATGCCGGCGATGCCGGGCATCGTGAGCGTGGCCCCGATGCTCGCCATCACGCCCAGCGTGATGATCACGTTGACGCCCATGCCGATCGCGGCGACGAGTCCGCCGAAGGTGTAGAACACGAGCATGAACCCGATGGTGAGCAGCGTGCTCACAATGAAGGCGTTCTTCGCGCTGATCACCGCGTCGGCCGCCAGGGTGGGCCCGACCTCGTATTGCTCCATGACGCGGAGTTCGACGTCGAGCGGGTTGTTGAGGACATTGGCGAGGTTGATGGCCTCGCGGTCCGAGAAACTGCCGGTGATCTGGGCGGAACCGCCGCTGATTTCCTCGCGCACCGTCGGCGCCGAGTAGAGCTTGCCGTCGAGCACGATCGCGAGCCGGCCGAGCGGTCCGCCGCGCTGGCTGATTTCCGCGATGGCGCGCGTCACCTCGGCGAAGCGCTTCTTGCCGTCGCTGGTGAACTCCAGCAGCACCTCGGGCTTGCCGTAGAGGTCCGGCCGGGCAAACGAATTGGAGATCATCTCGCCCGTCATCTCGGGGATGCGCTTGATGAAAAGTTCCTCGGTGCCGGTCTCGCCGCCCCGACCCTCGTAATCGAGGGTCTTGACTTCGTAACCCGCCGGCGTCTCCACGCTTTGCCCCGGCGTCAGGGAGGCGTGCACCATGCGAAAGTCGAGCCGGGCCGGCGCCTTGACCTTGTCGACGACGTCCGGGTTGTCCTTGGTGCTGACCCCGGGGAGCTGGATTTCGATGCGGTTGTCGCCAATCGGACGAATCACGGGCTCGGCGACGCCAAAGGCGTTGATGCGCGTGCCGATGATCTCGATGGCTTTCTGCAGCTTCTCCTTCCGGGCATACTGATCGACCGCGGCTCCGGGCTCGTCCTTCGTCTCGAGCGTGAAGGCGACGCCGCCCTTGAGGTCGAGGCCGAGCTGGAGTTTGCCCTTGGAAAGACGCAGCAGCTCCGTGAGCAGGATGTCGTTGCGCTTCTCGATGTTCTTGAGCGACTGCTCGAGGCGGATGTGGGGGAAGAATTGCGAGAGATCGATCTTCCGCTCCTTGCCGATCTGCTTGAGGGCGACGAATTCGCTGGGTGTGCCCTTGGGATCGTTTTTCTTCCGGGCGGCCGCGTCGACGACGAGCTTGGCGAACTCGGCTTGTTTCGCGGTGGCCTGCGCCTTGGCGAACTCGGCGAACGAGGGCGCGTCTTGCAGGGGAATGAGCTGCGAAACCGCCCACGCCGCGAGGGCGAGGGAGAGCAGGATCTTCCAGAGGTTGCGTTTGAGCATGGGTCGTTTGGGTTTAAAAGGGAGGTTTTTGCCGGGCAAAAAC
The DNA here is from genome assembly GCA_044344465.1 of Opitutaceae bacterium. Taxonomy (GTDB): domain Bacteria; phylum Verrucomicrobiota; class Verrucomicrobiia; order Opitutales; family Opitutaceae; genus ER46. The sequence goes on along the minus strand of JBIJCX010000012.1, from coordinate 10,624 downwards.
CTTGGGCATTTTCCGCCTACGGCGGAAAATCAATCACTTCTTGGCCGAATCCGGCTTCTTCACCACGGTCTGGACGAAGCCCTTGCCGAGCTCGATCTTCGTGTTGTCGGCGATGCGGACCACAAAACGGTCATCTTTGACATTCGTGATCACGCCAAAGATGCCGCCATTCGTGATGATTTCGTCGCCCGACTCCAGCGCCGCGAGCATCTTCTCGTGCTCCTTCTGCTTCTTCCGCTGCGGGGCGATCATGAAAAAATACATCGCCGCGAACAGCAGCAGATAGCCAAAGATCATCATGCCGGGGATGCCGCCCTGGGACGCAGGCGCTGGGGTTTGGGCCAAAAAGTCGGGCAAGGCGATCAGCGAGGACATTTTCATCATTGCGTGTTGAGTGATTTGAAAAAAGAAAACACGCATCTAACTGATTCGGCTCCGGCAAAAGCAAGACATAACACCGGCTAAGTTGAGGGTTGAGGGCCGTAGGCTGAGAGTTGAGTGCTGAGAGCTGAGAGATCGGCGAAAGTCGCCCCTCCTCGCCTCTCAGCGCTCAGCTCCTGGCCCTCCGCTCTCAACTCTCAGCTCCCAGCGCCAAACTCTGGACTTTGGATCAACCCTCAACCCTCCACTCTCTGAAAAGCAAAACCTCCTCCTCCTGGTCGGCGGCCAAGTCCGAAGAACTCTACGGCTTCAAGCGCTGGGGCTCCGGCCACCTCTCGGTGGATGACGAGGGCTTCGTCAAGATGCAGCCGCTCGTCGACGGCCGGGGCATCCGCGTGGTCGATGTCGTGAACGAGGCGCTGGGCATGGGCCTCAAGGCGCCGATGGTCATTCGCTTCCAGGATTTGCTGCGGCATCGCGTCGTCCAGCTGAACGAGATGTTTGCCAAGGCCATCAAGGAGGAGGGCTACAAGGGCAGCTACCGGGGGGTGTTTCCCATCAAGGTCAACCAGCTCCGCGAGGTTGTCGACGAAATCATCGCGGCCGGCAAGGACTACAATTTCGGCCTCGAGGCCGGCTCGAAGCCCGAGCTGATGATCGCGCTGGCGATGAACGAGGGCGCCCAGCGGCTGATCATCTGCAACGGCTACAAGGACCACGACTATATCCGGCTCGCCCTCCTCGGCCGCAAGCTGGGCAAGCGCATCATCATCGTGGTCGAGCAGCTGGCCGAGCTCGACGACATCATCCGCCTCTCGCAGGAGACCGGCGTGAAGCCGCTGATCGGCTTCCGGGCCAAGCTCCAGACCCGCGGCGAGGGCAAATGGGCCTTGTCGACCGGCGAAAACGCGAAATTCGGCCTCAACACCGCGGAAATCCTCTTCGCCTGCGAAAAACTGAAGGCCGCCAAGCTCACCCACGCGCTGCGGCTCGTGCACTTCCACATCGGTTCGCAGGTGCCGAACATCCTCACGATCAAGAACGCCGTCGTCGAGGCCACGCGTTTCTACTGCCAGCTCGCGAAGATGGGCTTCCCCATGGGCTACCTCGACGTCGGCGGCGGGCTCGGCATCGACTACGACGGCTCGCGCACAAACTTCGAGAGCTCGATGAACTACTCGATGGAGGAATACGCCCGCGACGTCGTCTTCAACATCCGCGAGATCTGCAACGCCTGCAACGAACCCGTGCCCGACATCGTGAGCGAATCCGGCCGCGCCATCGTCGCGCCGCACTCCCTGCTCGTGATCGAGGTGTTCGAGCGGATCAACAAGCGCGAATCCCTCGGCCAGCAGCATCAGCCAAAGGAAAAGCACAAGGTGGTCGAGGACCTCGAGGTCATGCTGAAGAACAAGACCAAGCTCGGCCGGCTCGAGCGTTTCCACGACGCGCTGCAGAAAAAGGACGAGGCCTTCTCCCTCTTCAACCTCGGTTACCTGGATCTCGAGAACCGCGCCGCCGCCGAGTCGCTGTTCTGGCAAATCTGCGAGCAAATCGCGAAGGAGGGCCGGAAAACGGGCTACCAGCCCGAGGAGCTCCACGATCTGGACACGCTCCTCGCCGACCAGTACGTCTGCAACTTCTCCGTCTTCCAGTCCCTGCTCGATCACTGGGCGCTCAAGCAGCTCTTCCCCATCACGCCGCTGCACCGGCTCAACGAGAAGCCCACCGTCAACGCCATCCTGGTCGACATCACGTGCGATTCCGACGGCAAGATTTCATCATTCATCGATCTGCAGGACGTGAAGGACTTCATCACGCTGCACCCGTTGAACAACAAGCCGTACTACCTCGGCATTTTCCTGACCGGCGCATACCAGGACATCATGGGGGATCTGCACAATCTCTTCGGCCGGGTGAACGAGGTGCACGTGTTCCTCGAGAACGACGAACCCAACGGCTTCTACATCGAGGAGGCGCTCAGCGGCAGCCGGATCGCCGACGTGATCGAGGGCGTGCAATACCAGCAGGAGGATCTCTGCCGCAAGATGAAGGCCCAGATCGACGCCGCCACGCGCAAGGACATGGTGAAGCCCCGCGAGGGGGTCCGGCTGCTCGAGCTCTACGAGAGCCAGATGCTCAACAAGACGTACTTGAACATCGAGCCGAAGCACGGGCGGAAGAAGAAGTCTTCCTGAGTTTCACGTTGATGCCCAGATGAGAAATCCGAGGTGGGCCGTGCGCTCCGCGCGCGGCATTTCTACCGGCTCCGCTCTGCCTGATCCCCTGCCCGACACCAAACCAAACTCTTCCGAGTCAGCCGTCGCCGCGATCATTGCGCGCTAACAACCATGGGCCTCACCCTCCACTACCGCCTGACCGCACCCGCGGACTGCTCCGCCCGGCACGCGGCTGCGCTCGTGCGGCGCCTCCACGCGACGGCCCGCGGCTGGCTGGCGCAAGGCCGGGTCGTGGCAGTGGATGACATCATGACCGATCGCACGTTCCTCGATCGCTTCGGCACCGCGTGGCGCACGCTGCCGCATCCGGAGGATCCCGCGACATCCGTCGGCGTGCCGATTCGGCCCGAGGCCGGCTGGCTTTTTCCCGTCGATTTTGGCGCCGACTGCGAATGGTTCTGGCTCGGCCTCTGCCGCTATCCGGCGACCGTCGTGGCGGGCGGGCGGAATCGCGCCACACGACTGGAGGCGCGCTGGCAGTTCGCCCATTCCTGCAAGACGCAATACGCGAGCCTGCGCGGCTGGGAAAATTTCGTGCGCTGCCATGTGGGCGCGGTGGAGTTGCTCGGCGAGTGGCGCCGGCTGGGCGGGCGCGTGAAAATCGACGACGAGGGCGGCTACTGGCCGCGCCGCAATCTCGCCACGCTGCGGCAGCGCCTCGATCAGATGAACGGCCTCGTGGCCGCGCTGGCCGGCGCCGTAAAGGACGCCGCCGAGGACGAGGGCGGTGCGCCCGTGCAGTCGCCCATTTTCGCGCATCCGCAGTTCGAGCGGCTGGAAGCCGAAGGCGCCGCCAACACCGCGGCGAATCTCGCGGCGGCGGCCAAAATCATCGCGGCGCTGCCGCGAAACCGCGACCGCACGTGAGGGGATAAATTCTGTTTTTCAGGGAGCGGGCGGGTTACGGCGACAAGGTCATCTCTCAGCTCGCCCGTGCGATCAACGCCAGCGACCGCGTGCTCTACCACTGTCTCCGATGTTGCCGCGGTGCCGATGGGGTCATGCCGATACTGGTTAACGGAGAGCTGGTGGCTGAATTCCCCTTGTAGCCCCTGCGTGAAAGTCGGTTGTTTACGTTAAACAGCCTGCTCTGAGTAAGCGCGGTCAAGTGGGATTTTGAGAGGTATTGGTGGATTGGATGCTTTGCTTTCTTGGGCTTAGTTCCCCTAGCCGGGGGTGCGGGGGCGGCAATGAGCGCCCCGCGCGAAGACCGCGTGGGCGTAGCCAGCACTCGGAGTCGAAGGGAAAGAGATTCCGTGATCACACTTCTCTCAGCGGCAGGCACGTAGCCTCCGGCAGGGTAATTAATCAGATCCCCGGCCCTCTATCCTGACCCAAGACGCGCATCAGGGAGGATGCCGTCAGTCCGTTATGAGAGCGGCCGGAGAAATTGGTTTGGCGACGGGAGCCTGCGGCGAGTAATCTCGCCCGTCGGTGAGCATTTTCCAAGCGATTTTGGCCAGGCGACGGGCGACGATGGTGATGGCGTCGTTGGCGCCTTTGCCCCGCAGGCGCTGTTTGCGATAGAAGGCGCCAAAGTAGTCCGAGCAGCCCACCGCCACCCAGGCCGCTTCGATGAAGGCCCACTTCAGCCAGCGATTGCAGAACGGGAGCATGCGGCCATGGGAGATCTTGCCTCCGGAGGCGTGGGTCGTTGGGACCAGGCCAGCGTAGGCACAGAGTTTGTCGGCCGTACGGAAGCGCTTGATCTGGTCGATCTCCAGGGCGATGACGGGAGCCAGAATCTGGCCAACGTCCGGCAGGGTTTGGAGCCGCACCGCCAGCGGGTTCGCGGCATTGTCGGCCACGATGATGGTCTCCAGCGCGTCAATCTGGGTTTGGAGCACGGCGTGCAACGCCAGGTCGTCGTCGAGCAGCTTGCGGTCGGCCGCGGGCAGCGGGGCGCGCTTCATCCACGCTTTGCCTTGGTTGGAAAAGATATCCTTCACCGCGGGCCGCGCCAGTTGCGGATGACGGTCGACCACACAGTGGATGCGGTTGCGAATCATGGTGCGCAACCGGGCCAGCCAGAGGCGCTGGCGGATGACGTTCTTGCGTTGGCGAACATCGCGGGAGGGCACGTGCACCTGCGCCACGAAGTCGCCGCGCAGGAGCGTGGCGAGCGCGTGGGCGTCGATGCCGTCGTTCTTGATCTGCGCCTCGGCAATGATGCGGTTTTTGGCCGGATGCGAGAGCACCACCTTGGCGACGCCGGCGGTGTCCTCCAGCAGATCGTAAAGCACACCCCAGTTCCAGCAGGCCTCGATCACCACCTCGCTGGGTTCGCCGAGATGCTTGAAGTAGGTGGCAAAAGCCGCGGGCAGCGTCCGCCTCGATCCCCATCAGTTGCACCTGTTATTGTGGAACGGCGATCCCGCCCAGGCCGCCACCGCTCCCCTGTGGCGATCGGTGACTCCGGCCGGACCGCGCTGAAACTTTTCAAAAAAAATCCTAGCGTTCCATCGGTTTTTCGTTTCTGCTCCCCGCCATGTCCGAAGTGGTGCTGAGTTATCGGGGTCGTCTCATTCGGGAAACCGATGTCGTCTTCCTGCGCGAAGTCATCGCGCAAAATCCCGCGCTGAGCCGGCGGCGACTCTCGGTCAAGGTGTGTGAGGCGTGGCAGTGGGTACAGCCCAACGGTCAGCTTCGCGACATGGTCTGCCGGGGATTGATGCTGGCGCTGCATCGTGCCGGCCACCTCGCGCTGCCGGCCAAGCGTCGCGCTCCGCCCAATAACGCGATCACCCACCGGCGCGTGGCGGCCGGTGCGACCTACGCTACCACTCCCATCACGGGCACCGTGGCGTCGTTGGGATCGTTGACGATCCGGCTGGTGCGGCGCACCGACGACGAAACGCTTTTCGCGCAGCTGCTGCGCGACCATCACTATCTCGGCTACAGCCGGCCGGTCGGCGAACACTTGAAGTATCTCGTGGTGGCGGGCGAATGCCCCGTCGCCTGCCTGGCGTGGAGTTCGGCGCCCCGGCAGCTCGATCTGCGCGACCAGTTCGTCGGCGCCCCCAGGGCTGCGTATCGCCACCATCTGCACCAGATCGCCTACAACTCCCGCTATTTGATTTTGCCTTGGGTCAACGTGCGCCATCTGGCGAGTCACCTCCTGGGGCGCATCGCCCGGCGGATCAGCGGCGACTGGCAGGAACGTTACCACCATCCCCTCCAGCTTTTGGAAAGCTTCGTGGATATCGAACGGTTCCGGGGCACCTGCTACCGGGCGGCCAATTGGCGTTGCCTCGGGCGCTCGCAAGGCCGGGGTACCAAGGCCAAATACGGGCAGCCGGACTGCTCGATCAAGGAGCTGTGGGTGTATCCGTTGGGGAAACACTTTCGCCAGCGCCTGCTCGCGCCATGAGTCAGACCCACCGGGGCGCAGCGCCGTTGCTGAGCGCGGCGGAACGCGCTGGGTTCCTCGCCCGGGTGCGCCCGGGCGTCAGCCCGGAGGATTATGGCCTGATTGAGGCGATGAGTTACGCGCTGCCGCAGATCGTGGCGTCCATTGAACAGGAGCGCATGACGATGCGAAAACTGCGGCACCTGCTCTTCGGCGCCAAGACCGAGCAGACCGACCGGGTGTGCCCGCCGGCCTCGCCGCCAGCGCTGATGGCCCCGGTCCCCACGCCCAAACGCCAAGGCCACGGACGCATCAAGGCCAAAGACTACACCGGCGCGCGCTGGGTGGAGGTCCCGCATCCCGCGTTAAAACCGGGCTGCCTTTGTCCGCTCTGCGCCAAGGGCGCCGTGCGGACGCAAAAGATTAAGGCGATCGTCCTGCGGCTCGAGGGCGCGCCGCCGATTGCGGCCACCGGTTACGAGCTGGCACGCCTGCGCTGCGACACCTGCGGCGCGGTGTTCACCGCCCCGGTGCCGGCGGCAGCCGGCCAGGAGAAGTATGCGCCGAGCGTGGGGGTGACAATCGCGGTGTTTCGTTACGGCACCGGCGTACCGCATTATCTGCGTGCAAGACCCGCGACGAACAGCGAGCATCTTTTTGTCGGCCACACCACGCTCGTCGGACGGCCTTTATCCGGCGTCGCCGTCTCGGCGGCCATGGAGCGCGCCTATCGACGTTGCGGATTTCCCTGGGGCGGCACCCATCGACTGCGCCGCTGCTTCGCGACTCGCCTCTACGCGCGAGGCGCCAACAGGAAGGAGATCGCTGACCTGCTCGGCCATCGTCTGGTGACAACCACCGAGCGCTACGCTCAAGTCGACGTGAACGGTTTGGCGGCCTTGGTGCGACCGTGGCCAACCTGACATGCCCTGCATGCTTGCACTTGTCCGGCGGTATATCGCTCATCGACGGGAGATGGGCTATCTGGTGAATGACGCCGCCCAAAGGCTGCCGGATTTTGGGCGCTTTGCCGATCGCCTCGCCCCCGGCATGCCATTGACCACGGAGATCGCATTGCAATGGGTCACTTCGAGACCGACCCGGCGCCGGGCCACCCAGGCGAACCTGCTGGGGTTCGTGAGGAGTTTTGCGAGATACTGCGCCGCACTCGACCCACGCACGGAAATTCCAGGCACCCATTTACTCGGCCCCAGGTATCAACGGGTTCGTCCTCACATTTACACCGAGGGGCAGACCCGGTTGATCCTGCGGCGAGCAAGGGCTTTGACCACGCACTTCTCGCCTCTGCACCCGCGGACCTACGAGACGTTGATCGGACTCCTCGCTTGCACCGGCATGCGGCCGGGCGAGGCCCGGCAACTGCGCTTGAACGATTTGGACACCGCAACAGGTCACCTGCGGATTGCGCCGTGCAAATCCAGCCCGGAACGGGTGATTCCGTTGCATGCCAGCACGGGTCGCGCTTTGCAATGCTACCGGACTGCACGCCGACGTTTCTTTCCATTCGGCTAGCATCTGTTCGTCGGCGCCACCGGACGACCGCTATCGCAGGTCATGACCGACCGGATTTTCGCGCGACTGACGCGCGGCATTCCTTCCAACGGGCAACGCCCCTCTTTGCGGCTCTTGGATTATCGCCACACTTTCGCTTCGGTCTGGATTTCGGAGTGGAGTCGCCAGTCCAAACCGGTTTCGCACCATCTCCTGCTGCTCGCGCGCTATCTCGGCACCATGATTTCAGCTCGACTTGGTGGTACGTCACGAACGATCCAAAGGCTCTTCAGGCCGCCGCCCAATCCTTCCTTCGCTTCCATAAAAAAGGCGGCCCATGAAGCCGGATCAATTTCCCGGACTGGTGCAGCGTTTTTTCGCCGACTACCTGGCGGCACAGCGCAACCTGAGCGTGGAAACCCGGACCGGCTATCGGACCACGTTTCGGCTTCTGTTGCGATTCCTCTCCCAGCATCAACGCTGTCACATTGATCAGCTCACCTTGGGAGCCTTCACCCCCGAGGCGATCCTCGCCTTTCTCGATCATCTGGAGCGCTCCCGCGGCAATTCCATCCAAACGCGCAACGTCCGGCTCGCGGCGATCCGAACCTTTGTGCGTTTCGTCTTGGGTCAATCCGCCGCGTTGGACTTCCTTGCCTCGGGACAGCGCATACTGGCCATACCGCAAAAACGGTGCGCCAAACGGGTGCTCGGCTTCATGACCCGCGAGGAGATCGATGCCATCTTTGCTGCCACGGCCCAAAACACTTGGTCCGGACGGCGCGACCTGCTCCTGTTCATGCTACTCTACAACACAGGAGCCCGAATCTCTGAAGCCCTCAAACTCCGCCCCATAGATCTTCGCGAACGTTCCGTTCAACTCCATGGAAAGGGACGGAAGCAGCGAGAGATACCGGTACGCGAGATTCAATACCGGCGGGAGGTTTTGGTCGCGGTTTCCGGGGTGTTGGCGAGAAGATGGATCGCGCGCCGCGGGCGAACCGGTGAGGTGGGCTGTGAAGGGGCCGTAGCGGTGGGGTTCGCGGCCTGGTGGGGGTCGCCGGAGCTCCGCGCATCGATTCCTGCGATGCTTTGCTACGCCACGTCCCGCGTCGGGCGCGGGCGAGGCTTGCTGGGGCTGACGCCGCCCCAGCCCCTGGTTGCGTTCATTCCCAGAGCTTCCGGCGCTTGCCGCGTTTGGCTGAAACCTCGGTCGCGATGAGAGTCGCGACACCGCGATGGACCGTCGCCGTGTGCTCGATGGCTGCGGCAGGCAGGCTGGCGGCTTGGGCAAACTCGGGCCAGCGCTCGATGGCGGCGGCGACCTCGGCGTCGATGGCGTCGAACTCGTCGCGGGTCACACCGGCGTCGGCAGCGACGGCCGCGAGGACGGACTGGCGCGGCGACGAGCCAAAGGTGTTTGGAGACAACCCCTGATAGTCGCGGCCCTCGTCGGCATTCAGCGTGATGTCGTAGGCCGGGGAAAGTACCCACTGGCCGGCGGTCTCGTCGAAAAGGAAACTGTGATTTTTGCCGTGGTCGTCGGAGTTGGCGCTTCGGACATTGAAAATCATCCGCCGCGTCGCCTCGCGGACTTCGGTGTGGTCCTGCGTGATTTGGCGGGTGGTCAAAAGCAGGTTGCGATAATCGAGGCGGTGCGCGTGGAGCGCCCCGGCGAGGGTGAGCAGATGAAGACGGCGGGGCGAACCGCGGACGCAATCGAAGCGCTCGACGAAGAGGTGGTGCCGGCTCCGGGAGCCGGAGGCGTCAGCCATGATCTCGGTGGTCGCGGTTCGGATCCCAGCCGCACGGGCCATGGTCATGGTGGCATGCTCCAGCCGGCCATCGGTGTTGCGGCCAGCGGAGTTCTCCTCGCAGTCGAGTTTGAGCAGGCCGAGGCGGGCTCCGGGGTGCCCGACCGTGGCGGCAGCGACATCACCCCCGACGAGAAGCGTGCCCTCGGGCAAGAGGGCAACCGTGGCCTTGGGCAGAGCGCCGCCGGCGGTGCCGGCGTGCTGGAGATGGCGGAAGGCCCGGGCAGGCGCTTCGCGCAGGACCGCCTGCGCTTCGCGGGTCAGGAGCAGCGTCGTGATGGGCTGCCAACTCGATGGGCTGTGGTCGTCATCGAGCGCGGGCTCGAAGTTGAGGGCGCCGATGCTGCGATGGCCGACCCAGGCGAGCATCCGCATCGGGGTCGGTCGGAGGTCGAGGGTGCTGAAGGCACGATCCATCAGGCGCCGGCCCCATTGGTCGGGCAGGCAGTCCGAGAGGAATCCGGGAAGTTGATCGAAGCCGTCCGCGCGCTGGCGAAAGGTGGCGTTCGTGAACGGCAGGGTGATCGGCGACAGGTTGTAGCCGTTTGCCAGCCATTCGTCGTCGTAGGCAAAATGCGTTGGACCGGTGGTGACGACGCGGCCGACCAGGCGGCCGTCATGCCAGCGGACATTGAGGGCGGCAGCGCGTGGTTTCATCGGGACTTCGCCCGCGCGCGCTGGCGGGGCGCCTTGAGTAGAGCGGCCAGGGAGGGTTCTTCGGCAACCCGCGGGACGAGTTGCGCAAGTTGGTTGGTCATACCGAGTACGCCGAGCACCCTGGCAAGATTGGCGAGCGTGATATTGCCGTAGCCGTTCTCGAAATCCTGGTAGGCGGTCCGGGAAAGGCCGGCGCGGCGAGCCATCTCCGCCTGCGACCAATTGTGCTTCAGGCGGTGCTGACGGACGCGGGATAGCAGAACGCGGACGGCCTCGCGGTCGCCTTGCACGAATGGGGTCTGGGCGTTGGCTTCACTGGCATCCATACACCCGGTAAACTAGGCAATAAACCGAGCTTGTCGACAACAATGCCTGTTTCAGATGGCGAAAGCATGATCCCCAGCCATACCTCTCTATTCAATTTATCAGCAAGAGTCCTTTCTACAGTCTCTTCTACAGTGGTCGTCACACCGACTTCACAACTCCATTGTTGGCAGGGAAGTTGCCGAATTGCACTTTTTGCGCGGCTGATTGACTGTGGTCGGGGCGGAGGTGCCCGTAGGTCTTCATCGCGAGCACGCCGCCATCGCTGTGCCCCAGCCAGCGGGAGACAGTTGGAATATCCACTCCGTTTTCGATACAAGTCGTCGCAAACAAATGCCGGACATCAT
>JBIJCX010000487.1:0-5395 GCA_044344465.1 Opitutaceae bacterium | reverse complement strand
GGCAGAACTCCAGCACCTGGTGCTCCTGCGAGTCCGTCTCTTGCTCAGCGGTCGAAACCCTGAGGTAGATGATCGTTGGGTTTTCTGTGTTCATGAGAGGATGCGTTTTGCATCGCCCTCACGATAGCCGGTTTACCGCTGGTCGCGCCCTCAGGAGAAGAGCCATGGGCCGTTTCTTAGATGTTCCTATCTGGAACACGCGAAATCACGCGCGAGGGGACTGGATTTTCAGGGGGATCGGCTCCGGGAGGGGTTTATCACCCAATAGGTGACACTTTTCGCAACGACGATCTGAGCGGCACGCAACGAAGTCATGTTAGAGCGGTTGCGCCGCCGGCGCCCGCGTTCAGAAGCCGATGCTATTCGTCCAGGCCCAACTGCGGGGTTGGTTCATCATCACCAGGCCGCGCCATTCGCCGAAGATGTTGGTGCCGGAGGCGGGGTTGCGGATCAGCGGCGCGTTGTTGAGGAGATTGTAGATGTTGAGCTGGCTGGTAAACCGGTAGCGGTTCTTCGGTCCGATGCGGCGGGAGTATTTGAGCCAGGAGTTGACGGTATAGTTGTCCGGCAGGCCCCACAGCAGACCGGAGTCGGTGTAATACCAGCGGCCTGGCAGATCCAAATTGTTGGCGGCGGCCGCCGCTTTCAGTTCCTCGGCCGTGACCGCACTCGCGGCGGTGGTCTGGGTGATGCGCAGGGTCTTGGTGACCGTCGAGGTGTTGACGAAGGCCGCGGTGGGCGGGGTCAGGCTGGGACTAAAAGTGACCGTCCGCGGAGCGTTGGGATTGCTGGTGGTGGTGACGGTGGTGTATTCGGTCGGCCAAGTGATATAGCGATTGCGTTGCTGGAGATCGACGTTGACCTGGCCACCGAGCGAAAACCCTTTGAGGAGGCCGGACTGGAAGTCGTAGGTATTGGTGAGCGACAGTTTGTACTTGGGGTAACCGATCGTGTAGCGGCCTTGCAGGGCGGCGGACACGCCGTCTTTCGCATTACCGTAAGGATCGTCCCATTCGATCTGGCGGGCACTCGCGGGCAGCCCGGGAACACTCGTGATAATCGGGCCGTTGACCGGGGTGCCAAAAGCAGCGTTGTTGGTGCCACCGCCGAGGCCGCGCAGGAGATTCGCAAGATTGGTGTTCTGGGTGGTGCCGTTCTGCGAATGGGGATCCCAAAAATAAATGGAATTGGCCGGATTGTTCAGCATCGCGATGGTCAGTGGCGTGGCGCCGGTCGTGCCAGGCGCCACGGCCGTGGGGGCAGTCGCCGCGGGATTCACGTACACCAGGGAGCCATTCGCGTACGTGACTTGGCCGGTGGAATTGGCGTTGAACTGGTCGTTGTAGAATTGCGGAAAGAAGCGGCTGTTCAGCACCCGGCCATCCTGGGTCGTCGCCCGGAAAGCGGTTCTCCACCCCCGCGTGATCGTGCCCGACAGGATCAGCTCCAGGCCCTTGGAGGTTTGATCGACGCCCACCCAGGAATTGCCGGCGATCGGCGCCGTGCCGTTCAGGCCGCTGGGATTCACGCTCCCGGTCAGCGAACTCGCGCTGGTATTTTTGCCCAGGGTCTTCACGGTGAAATACGAGAGCGAACCGTCGATCCGGTTCTTCAACATGCTGAATTTGATGCCGGCTTCCGCGCCTTTGCTTTTTTCGACCGGTGTCGGTTGGCCCAGCGGATCGAAGTTGGCGTTGGCGTTCGGCGGCGTATTCGAGCTGGCGAAGTTGGCGTACGGGCGCAAATTATACGGCGCCCGGACGTTGACCCCGACGCTGTAGGCGTCGAGATATTCGCGGCGGGTGCTCTCTTGCGGGGAGGCCCAATTCCAGCGGTTGATGGCGAAGCGGTCCCGGCGCAGGCTGGCCAGCGTTTGCACCCGGTCGTCGAACCAATCGGTTTGCAGGGCGGCGAAATACGCTCCGTCGGTGATGCGGGCGAACGTGTCGCCGTCCAGCCGGCCGCCGGCGGAGTAGGGGCCCGTGAGCGGTTTGAGGCCGCTCGTCTCGGTGGGCGTGATCGGGAAATAGCCCTCGCCGTTTTCCGGCGCCAACACCCAGTTTTGTCCGTTGGCCGAGGTGAAGCGCTTCGTCCCCAGTCCATTCAGGCGCTGAAAACTCATCGGGTTCGGCCCGACGGGATACCAGGCATTGGCGTAGCGATAGCGGCCGGAGGAGGCCCGCATCCCCGTTTTGGTGTTCAGTGGGTCGATCCACGACGCGTCATAGATGATGTTCCAGTTGTCGTCCGCCATCATGTAGGCCGAGTAGCGATAGTTGCCCTTTAAGGCGGACCAGTCGTAGCCGGTGACGAACTGGTGCCGCAGCTTCCGGCTGAAATTCGTCCATTCCGCCCCGAGCGCGGCGCGAAAGGCCTGGCGGCGGAAAAGTTGCTCGTAGAAACGGTCGGGGCTCGATTGCACGATGGTCCAGTCGGGCGTGGTGGCCGTGACAAACTGGAGGTAGTCGGCGATGGGCGTGGCCGGATTGTAGGGCACGGGATTGATCCCGCCACTCGTGTTCCCATTGCCGCCGACATTACCCCGGGCCGTGGTGTCGGGAGGCAAGAGGATGCCCGGGGTGGAGTATTGCATGTTTACGGAATTGCGATCGAAGGCGGTGGTGATGAGGGCGGAGAGGTGATCGGTCAGCTTGGTCTCCAGCTTCGCCATGAGATAATTGTCGATCGGGTTGTGATTGTAATCCTTGATGAAGCTCCCGTCGAGCTCGCGCCATGATTTGTTGCGGTTGCCCATCAGGTCTGGGCTGAGGCCCTCGGCCCAAAGCTGGGGGATGGTGAGTTGCGGATAGGAGGTGTCGGTGGCCAATTTGTGCTTGTTGAGGATCGCCAGCGGCGGCGTATAGGCCCGATTGTAGCCGTAGGTCGTGCTATTTTGCGCGACGGTGGGGTCATACGCGATGCTCGGCATCCAACCCTGCCAGAAGAGCGCTTCGGAGTGCATATAGGAGACGCGCAAGGTGGATTTCGGCAGGCGCATGGCCACCTGGAGGTATTGGCCCTGGGCGTCGTTGCCATAGCCATCGCGGTAAATTTCCTGGTGCTGTTTCATCAGGGATGTGCGCAGGGCGAGCTCGGGCAGCCAGCGCCAGCCGGTGCGAAAACTGGTGGCATAGTCCAATTCGGCGCGCTTGGAATTGTAGGAATCGCTCCGGAAGGAGGTGGAGCCGAAATTAGTCCCGAAGCGCGCTTGTTTGGACACCGCGGAAATAATGCCGCCGCCGGCCGCCCCGGAATAGAGCAGGGCGTTGGGGCCTTTCAGAATTTCGATGCCCTCGGTGGCAAACGTGTCGTTGAACGAGGAGTTGTTCGACGAGATCAGTCCGTCGCGCCGGACGCCGCCGGCCCCGATGCCGCGGAGCTTGAACTCGGTATTGGCCACGCGATCGCCGGGTTGCTTGGGCAGAGCGTCGTCGCCGCTCTGCACGGAACCGAAACCACCTCCGGCGGCCTGGTCGGAAATCAGCAGATCCATGTCGTGGATACCAAGGTCGCTCATGAACTGGCTGGTCAACACGTCGGCGGAAACCGGGAGTTTGTCGGTGTCGGTGCGAAACATCGTGACGGAGTTGCTCTGCGTCGTGCCATATTTGTCGCCGGTGGCGGCCGTGACTTCGAAGGGCGAAAGCACGATGGCCTCGTCTGGCGGTTTGGCGGGGGCGGTCACCCGGGGCGGCGGGAGCGTCTGCGCGCTGGCGACGGAGGCGGCGAGAACGGCGAGGGCGGTCGCGGGTCGCAGGGGCGGGAATTTCTTCATGGATTTCGAGTTGACGCGGTTTTCTTGGATAAGGGAAGAGCGTTGGAGCGGATTGCAACCGATAGGAAACTCGATTTTCAGGGGGACCGGATCCGGGAGGGGTTTGCTGACGGCCCGGCGGCTCGGGGCGATCCTCACCGAAGCGTGGCTACCACTTCTTCGCCCGCGCCGCAGCGAGTTCCCTTTTCGCCTCGGCCAACTGCGCGAGAAAAACCGGATCGGCGTGTAAGCGCGCCACCACGGCGGCGCCGATCAGGCGGCCGGCGTGCTTTGCGTACGGGCCGCGCGATGCGTCACCTCATCTGCGAGGGCCGCCGGCGATCCCGCGGCCGGAGGCGGAGGCACCAGGGCGGCGCCGTCCGGCAAATCCTCATTGCGCAGGTACCCATGAATGAAACCGCGGGCATTCTTGGTCAGTTCAGTTGCGAGGGGTGGCGGAGCGGCGGATGCCGGCTGAACGAGGGCTGCGGCAAGCAGGCAGACGGTGAGGGCTAGAATTTGCAGGATGGGGTAGACCTTCATGACTCATAAGAAGCCGGATTTGCAGGGGATCGGATCCGGGAGGGGCTTAAAGGGAAGTTGACGGGTGGAAACAGAATCGGACCCCTGTTGACCCCGCAACCCTCAATCCGATGGCTCCCAGTTGCGCCGCTGCCGTTACCATGACGTTGAGTTTTGAAACGGCGAAAATCCTGCAATAATCGGCTACTTTTCCCCTGCGCGTAGCTCAGCCATCCAACTACTGGTTCTTCGGCCGCCGGCTCCCTTTCGCATTTTGGCCGCATAACCGAGCGCAGCCAAAGGATCGCCGGTTGTCCTCTGTTGCCTCGCGCCTTGCTTCGTCGAGCTAGGCGCTTTTTTCGGATGTCGTTCGGATGCCATCGATCCACGCTAAATCGCAACTCAAGCGCGGACAAGCCGACATTGAGATCGAAGCCGCGTCATGCTCATGACCTGCGCTGTTTCCCTGTCGTTGGTTTTATAGGCAGCGACTTTGCTACTGCTGGGAAACTGGATTTTCAGAGGAATCGGAGCCGGGAGGGTTTAAGAGTGACTGGTGGAAACGGAATCGGACCCCCGTAGTCCCCCAACCCTCAAGCCCGCCTTGGCCGTCCGCGGACTCCGCTGCCAGCAGATCACCGGGAGATTGCCGCCCGGTGGCGGCGCGATACTGGCGGCAAAGGCTACCGGGAACTCGCTGCCCGGCTTGGAATCAAGAACCCGGGAACGGCGTTAAGGCTGGCGAAAGCCGATGCAGCGGGAGTCGCAGCGCGGTAACGCCCCCGCCATTGAAGACGGTCGGGAAGGTCGAGACCAGGCTGGCGTCGTGGTGCCCGCGGGTGGCATGGTTCAAGAGTTTACCGAATAAATGGTCGTACGCATAGGTTGATTTTGGGAGTGATTCCGGCAAAACGTTCATCTTTCAATGGCCGGGCAGCAATGAGCAGTCGTTCAGAAACCCCATAAACCATCCTAAAATAAGTGATAATTAAAATCACTGCTGTCCGGTCATTGAAGGGTGTGTATAATGCATAAAGCTTATTATCAGTTACTTAACGGACCGGAAGTTTCGCCGCGATTTCAGCTCGGCCAAAAATGAGTTTCTACAGAATGCTGGTG
>JBIJCX010000486.1:0-5420 GCA_044344465.1 Opitutaceae bacterium | reverse complement strand
ACGATCCTGAGCTTCTTCATCGGCAGCGTGCTGGCCCTCCAAAGCGGATACGCCATGCAGAGCTTCGGGGCCAAACAGTTCATCGGCAGCCTGGTCGGGCTCTCGATGTGCCGCGAACTCGGACCCGTGATGGTGGCCATCCTCGTCACCGGTCGGGCCGGCTCTGCCATCACCGCCGAACTCGCCTCGATGAACGTTTACCAGGAAATCGACGCGCTCGTCACGATGAACATCGCCCCCGAACGGATCCTCGTCCTCCCGCGCCTCGCAGCCGTGGTCGTGATGATGCCCGTGCTCGCCATGATTGCGAATCTCTGCGGCTGGTTCGGCGGCGCCATCGTTTGCCAGTACACCCAGTTCATCTCGGTCGACACGCAGTCCTATTTCGCCGCGCTCAAGCGCTTCATGGAATTCAAGGACATCCTCGACGGGCTCCTGAAGGCGGAGATTTTCGGCATCGTCGTGGTCACCATCTGCTGCCATGTCGGCCTCACCGTGCGCGGCGGCCCGCGCGAAATCGGCGCGGCGGTCACCCGCGCCATCGTCACCTCGCTCATTTCCATCCTTGTCCTCGACTACTTTGTCACCCGGGCCCTGCTCTAACCGACCATGTCCTCTCCCGAACCCACGAGCAGCCCTGCCCCGGAAAAAGCGGTCGGCGTCACCGTCTCGAATCTCAAGAAGAGCTTCGGCAACGTCGAGGTGCTGCACGACATCAGCTTTGAGGTGCGACCCGGCGAAATCTTTTGCCTGATGGGTCCGAGCGGCTCCGGCAAGACCGTCCTGCTCAAGCACATCGCGGGACTCGAAATTCCCACCAGTGGGAGCGTTCGGATCGGCGAATTCGACGCCGCCGATCCCGAGACGCGCGCCAAAGTCCATCTCGCCGTCGTCTTTCAAGCGGGCGCGCTCTTCAATTCGCTCTCGGTCTACGACAACCTCGCGCTCTACCCGCGCGAGCACCGGCTCGGCGACGAAAAAGGCATCCGCGAACGGGTGGAACGCGCCCTCTCGATTCTCTCGCTCGAAAAGGCCGCCAACAAGATGCCGTCGGAGCTTTCCGGCGGGATGAAAAAACGCGTCGCCATCGCCCGCGCGCTCGTCATCGAGCCCCAGCTGCTGCTCTACGACGAGCCCACGGCCGAACTCGATCCCATCCTGAGTGCGACCATCATCGAAATCATCGCGACCCTCCGCGAATACACCACCGTCACCAGCTTCGTTGTCACCCATGACCGGGCGCTGGCGCTCAGCATCGCCGATCGCGTCGCCATCATCATGGACGGCCGCATCCGTGCCGTCGGCGTGCCGGACGACTTCAAGCAACTCGAGACCAATTATGAATAACACCTACCAAACCTTTCGGGTCGGACTTTTCTTCCTGCTCGGCCTCGCGCTCATCTGGGTGACCTTCGAAACGCTCGGTGGCGGCAAGGTATTCAAAAAGGATGGCTACGCCATCATCGCCGGCTTTGAGAGCCTCAAGGAACTCAAGGAGGGCGATGAAGTGCGGCTGGCCGGCGTGAAGATCGGCGCCGTGGAAAAGACCCGGCTCGCCGGCCGTCGCGCCGAGGCGTTGCTGCGGATCAACCGCGACATCCAGATCAAGAGCGACGCCACGGCCACCATCGTGATGGCCGGCCTGCTCGGCACCAATTACATCGGCATCGATCTGGGTTCGCCCGGCGCCCCCACGCTGCGCGAAGGCGCCGAGATTCGGACGGCCGTTACGCCCGACCTCAACACGGTGATGGCCCAGATCGGCGCGCTCGGCCAGAAGCTCGAAGGCACGCTCGGCAACTTCGGGCAGGTGCTCAACGGCGACGGCAAGACCCCCGGGCTCTTCCAGAAAATTGACCGGCTGCTGAGCGACAACAGCGCGCAGGTAACCGCGACGATGACCAACGTCCGCCTGGCGTCCGAAAAACTGAATCGCCCCGAAGGGACCCTCGGCAAGCTCCTCAATGATACCAAACTGCACGACGAGCTCGTGGCCACGATCAGCGAAATCAAGACCAGCGCCGCCGAGGCGCGGAGCTTCGTCGCCAGCGCCCAGGCGATCATCGATCAGGTGAAGTCCGGCAAAGGCACGATCGGCGCACTCGCGTTCGATCAAAAAGCCGGCGACGACCTGAAGGCGTCGATCGCAAACCTCCGGGCCGTGTCCGACAAGGTGTCACGCGGCGAGGGCACGCTCGGCCGACTCCTCTCCGACGACAGCATCCTCCGCGACGCCCAAGCCTTGATGAAAAAGGCCGACCGCGCCCTCGATGGCATGGGCGACTCCGGCCCCATCACCGCCGTCGGTGTCGTGGCCGGAGGGCTGTTCTGAGAGGTTTTTGCTGCGCAAAAACCTTAATTGATTTTCCGCCTGAGGCGGAAAATCAGACTTTCGGTCCGCCCTGGGCGAGGTGCCGCGCGCGCAGCCGCAGGCCGTTGAGCCGGATGAAGCCGGTGGCGTCGCTCTGGTTGTACCAGCTCTTCACTCCCTCCATCGACGCGATGTTCATGTCGTAGAGCGAGTACTTCGATTTCCGTCCGCAAGTGATGATGTTGCCCTTGTAAAGCTTGAGCCGGACGGTGCCGCTCACGTAGCGCTGGCTTTCGTCGACCAGCGCCTGCAGCGCCTCGCGTTCCGGGGCGAACCAGAATCCGTAATAGACCAGTTCAGCGTACTTCGGAACCAGCGAGTCTCGCAGGTGCATGACCTCGCGGTCCATCGTGAGCGACTCCACCTGGCGGTGTCCCTGCATCAAAATCGTCCCGCCCGGAGTTTCGTACACGCCGCGCGACTTCATGCCGACGAAGCGATTCTCCACCAGGTCCACGCGCCCGATGCCATGTCTGCCTCCGAGCTTGTTCAAGGTCCGGAGCACGCCGGCGGGTGACAGTTTCTTGCCATTCACCGCCACGCAGTTGCCGCGTTCGAACTCGAGCTCGACGTTCTCCGCCTTGTCCGGCGCATCCTCGGGCGAGACCGAAAGCTTGAACATGCCCTTGTTCGCCTTGGTCGTGGGATCAAACCACGGATCCTCCAAAATGCCGGCCTCGTAGGAAATATGCAGGAGATTCCGATCCATCGAGTAGGGCTTCTTGAGCGACGCCGCGACGGGAATCCGGTGCTGCTCGCAGTAGGCGATCATCTCCGCCCGACCCGGGAACTGGGCGCGAAAGTCGTCCATTTTCCACGGCGCGATGATCTCCAGCCCGGGGGCCAGCGCCATGTAGGTGAATTCGAACCGGCACTGGTCGTTGCCCTTGCCCGTGGCGCCGTGCGAGACGGTGTCGGCCTTTTCCTTTTTCGCGATGTCGATTTGCGCCTTGGCAATCAGCGGCCGGGCAATCGAGGTCCCGAGGTAGTACTGGCTCTCGTACACGGCGTTCGCCCGAATCATCGGGTAGATGAAGTCGGTCGCAAACTCCTCGACCAAATCGAGGGTGTAATGCTTCGACGCCCCGGTCGCGCGCGCCTTCTGCGGCAGGCCCTTCAACTCCTCCTCCTGGCCGATGTCGGCGGCGAAAGTGACAATTTCCGCGTCATAGGTTTCGCGGAGCCACTTGACGATGACGGACGTGTCGAGACCGCCGGAATAGGCGAGGACAATTTTCATGGTGAATGACAAGTCTGGGGACAACGCACCATCCGGCGCAAAAGAAAAACATGCGCAACGACCGCCGCCGACCCCTTGCCGCGACTGCGTATTAGCACGCTGTTTACACCTAGGGTGTTGAACCTATGCTGCAGACGTGACTAGTACGGAACGTCAGCATTCGTTTATCATTCATTATTCATCCTATGTCCCGGTTCCGTCATGAAAAAAAACTCCCTCAGCCCGCCACCGCGCCGCCCCCGCCCGGGCTTCACCCTCGTCGAGATCATGGTCGTGGTCGTGATCATCGGTTTGCTCGCCGCGATGGCCATTCCGGCCCTGCAGCGCGTGCAACGACGCTCACAAAATAGCCGGTTCGTCAGCGACCTGCGGGTCTTTACGCAGGCCTTCGAAACCTACGCCCTGGAAAACGGCAACTGGCCGCCCAATGTCGGGCCCGGCTTGGTACCGGCCGGCCTCTCCGGGGCGATTCAAGTCGGCGTCTGGACTGCGCCGACGGTGCTGAAGGGCAGTTGGAACTATGATCGGAACATCAACGGCGTCGCCGTGGCGGTCTCGCTCAGCGGCTCGACCGTGACCGACGCGCAGATGCTGGAAATCGATGCGATGATTGATGACGGGGATCTTGCGACCGGACACTTTCGGAAAATTAGCGGCCGGTTCATGTACGTGTTGCAGGAGTAGGTCGGGCGTCGGCAAGCGACGCCCATCTCTGCGCGGAAAAAGCTCCGGTGGTAGCCCGCCGCGTGAGCGGCGGGATTGCCGCAGGTCCCTGCGCTCACGCGCAGGGCTACAAAGGGCGGCGTTTCTTCCCGTCCAGGGCAGGACGCGTCTCGCGGTCGGGGCGAAATCGTTACGGTTAAGCCGGCCGGGCGGCCAGCGTCGCGAGAATCGCCTTCTGCATGTGCAGCCGGTTCTCGGCCTGGTCGAAGATGATGCAACGGGGATCGGCCAACACTTCCGGCATCACCTCCTCGCCCGCGTGCGCGGGCAGGCAGTGCATGAAAAGCGCGCCCGGTTTCGCGGCGGCGAAGAGCTTTTGGGTCACCGCATAGGGTGACATGAGCAGGATGCGATCCTTCGTCTCCTGCTCCTTGCCCATGCTCACCCACACGTCGGTGTAAACGACATCCGCGTCGCGCACCGCCTCCACGGGATCGGTGGTGAAGTGATAGCCGCCGGCGAAGCCCTCGCGGGCCAGCAGCTGGTCGAACTCCGGCGCGGCATCGAATCCGGGCGGGCCGGCGAGGGAGATCTTCATGCCGAAGAGATTGGCGCCGAGTATCCACGAGTTGGCCACGTTGCAGCCGCGGTCGCCGACAAACGCGATTTTGCGTCCGCGCAGCGAGCCGACGAGGTCGTCGCCGCGGCCCCACCGCTCGGCCAGCGTGAAGGCATCCGCGAAAATCTGGCAGGGGTGCAACAGATCCGTCAGCGCGTTGATGACCGGAATGGCGCCGAATTCGGCGAGTTGCAGAACCTCGGCGTGATCGAACGTGCGCACCACGAGGCCGTGCACGAAGCGCGACAGCACGCGGGCGGTGTCGGCTATCGTCTCGCCGCGCCCCAGCTGGATATCGTTCCGGTTCAGGAAAAGCGGGTTGCCGCCGAGTTCATGAATGCCGACCTCGAACGAGACGCGGGTGCGGGTGGATGACTTGGAGAAAATCATCGCCCACGTCTGGCCGTCCAGCGGCCGGGCGTGACGGCCCCGGTTTTGTTTCAACTCGCGCGCCAAGGCAAACAGCGCCGGCAATTCGGACGCCTTGAAGTCGGTCTCGTGCAGGAAATGCTTCATGGAAGCGGACG
>JBIJCX010000485.1:0-5422 GCA_044344465.1 Opitutaceae bacterium | reverse complement strand
CGGGGATCGACAATGGTCTCCCACACCGGGAGTCGTTCGTTCAGAAACACGGTGAGCCTAGGTGCAACCGCGACATCCGTGGAGAGAAGGCGCGTGGCATTGAACTTCACCGTCCAGAAACGGTCTGGATTCAGGTTGATTTCGATCTCGTTGCCACGAGACAATGCGTCCTGGGTATCGGCGATGGTGAAGCGGTTGTACGTGGCAGCCGCTTCCGGCGACATCTGCATTATGCGATAAACCTCGGTTTCCACTTGCTGATCCGTGAGCGCTGGGTTGCCGAATCTTACCCAGTTCCGCGCCTGCCGTTGCAGCGAAAAGGCGTCGTTGTTGCCGAGAAAGTTTTGCAGATCCATGCGCAGAATGCGGGTACCATAGGTGCCGGCGATGGCGTTGCGGGTGTTGATTTGCCGGGTCTCGAATCGATTGGCCCGTACCACCAACCTGCCTTCCCACAAATTGAGCGTGAAGCCGTAGTCCTTTCCCCGCGAAGTGGGATCGGGCAACGTATCCAGCGTGACCCCCAGCGCCGGCGAGGAGGGTTGGAAGCTGTCAGACTTATTGTAGTAAACTCCGATGCCGCTGAGCACCCGCCCGAAGGTGCCGGCGAGATTCGGTTGCCTGGCCAACCGCTCGACTTGCCCCCACCCACGGAAGGGACGCGCCACCAATCCACTCGTCGTCGTATCGCCCTCCCGCATGGCCCAATCGCCCCTCCAGCCATCCATGGAGGGATAGTCATACTCGTAGCCGTTCGCTTTGAGCACCGCGGGCAGCCCCGATTTGTTGTTATTCTGGTCGTGGCGCTTGCCCCAGGTGACGATCAATCGATCATCCAACAAGGTGTGCTGAGTCACGACTCCACGAGTTTTGATGAGGTTTTGCGTAGTGTTGCCGGCACCCTCCTGAATCGCCCCTTCCGCCAACGTCGCAGGATCGTTGACCCACTGGCTCGTCTGCGGGTTATACCATCTGAAAGTATAGTCTCCGTAAGCAAATGGGGAGGGCGAATAGTCGACGTTTTGACCCTGTTTATCGCCAACGTAATAGCGGAAATAGGCACGGGTTGAGAGAGGACCAACGATACCGGTTTGATTGCCTTTGGGCTGGCCGGCAGGAGCGTAGATGGGGTTGTCGCGGATATTCACGTCGCGCCAACGAAATTGCTGGGTCTTGGTGAGGCGCTGTTCACCATAGGCAAGCAACTGATGGCGCCCAAGCCGGGCGTACCACTTCCTCTCTGCGGTGAGATCCAAAACATAGGCCAGTTGCCCGCGCACGGTTTCCCGCAGGTAGGGATTGCTCTGATGCACCGGCTCGTTGCTACCGATGTATGGTCGGCCGAAAAAGGGATTGGCTGTTCCATCCAGCAGTTTGGCGTTCACATCGACATTGAGATAATTGCTGTTGCCGCCTGACGGCGCAACGCCGACGGGATTATTGAAAAAACGGCCCGAGCTTTCGCGATTGGCTCCCAATTGAAGCGCAAGCTTGTGCCGCGGTTGATTGACCAGCCACTGCTCCACGCTCGCGCTGACAGTGTCGTTCCGCTCAAAGATGGTATTGATACCGGCTAAATTTATCGAGGTGTAGTCGTAGAGTGAGCGGTCGGTGACACCGGGCACAGTGGCAAACAGCGGGGCATTGGTGCGCACCGGAGGAGGGGCGCTTTCGCGCAGCAGGTTGCTGCCGGAGACGTTGTTCGGGCCATTGTTGGCGTTGGCCGCGGGCATGGCGCGAATCGTCCATAGTCGCACCCCGCCGTCCGCCACATAGATTTGGCCGTTCGGAGCGCCTCCTGCCAACGCCAGCCCGACTGGCACGCCGGTTGACGCAACCGTGCTCGTGAGACCATTTACCGTCACTGAATTAGTGGTAGGATCCCACGCAGGGCTCCCGACACTTCGCCAATAGGTCACGGCGTCACGCGGCGTGACGGTGTTAGTGCGCACACCCTCAAGTTCATAGTGTTGATAGGAAAGCCGGATCGAGGTGTTGCGCCACGGTTGGGCGCGCACCATCAGGTTGTAGCGGCGAGAGTCGGTGCCGGACGGCTTCAACCGATAAGCATCATGTTGAACGACAATGCTACCGCGCACCGCCAACTGCCCGCGCAAGAGAGGTCGATTCAGATCGAGCGACGTACGATAGCCGCCAAGATTGTCCAAGCGAAAATCCGCCATCGACTTGGCGGCAAAAAGGTTCGCCGAAGCCGCCACGAGGTTGACGGTGCCCGAGCCTCCGCCAAGACCGAAGATGTTGGAGTTGGGTCCGCGATTGATTTCTACGGCGTCGATGTTGATCGGATCGATCGGCACGCGACCGCTCGTGGAGAAATTGTCGACCGAAATGTTGGCCGAGCCCAGGCCGCGAATCCGGTTTGCGCCTTGAGGATTCGACTGAATGTTATCACTTACTTGTCCGTTGCGATCGACGGTGTAGTCGGTGAAATTTCCCGTGCCTTCGGTGCCGGCCTCGTAGTTGAAAATGTCATTGATGTCCAGTAGCGCAAAATCGGCCATTTGCTGTTTGGTGATCACGGAAATCGAGGAGGCGAGATCCTCGAGTTTTGTGTTCAGGCGCGTGCCAGACATCGTGTTGGCAGCGTAATATCCGCGGTTGCTTTCCGTCACTTCGAAGGGCGAGAGCACAAGGGGTTCCTCGGTCGCGGCGGGGGTTTTTCTCACTTCCTGGGCGCTGACGACGCAGTCGAACAGGAAAAAGGCGAGAAGTCCGGCGGAGATGCGTCGTGAGGCGTAGGTATTGGAGGGGTTCATGATGTGATGAATCTGGCTAAAAGGGGAATGAGCGGACTTACGGGCGATCCCAGACGAGCAGGCGAACGCTGCGGGCGGGCAGCGGAGCGTCCGCGACGACGCTTTCGCTCTCGGGTGCGCTGGCACTCACGAGACGGGCGCCAGGCACCTCGACGCGGAGCGATCTCGCGGCGCCCGTGGGGTTCCAGACGAGGACACCGAGTTGTTTGTCGGTGCGATAGGCCTTGGCGATAAGCCCGTCGCCGGTGAGAGAGAAGCCCTCATTGTCAACGAAGCGGCCGTGCCACAACAGGGCGGCATGGCGGCGCCCAAAATCGGTGACCTGCTTCAAGTAGCGCGTGGCCTCGGCCGGCGGCGTACGTTGCATCATGGGCACATCCGGCGGATAGTAGGTGCAGTCGGCGTAGTCGTCGGCGGAGGGCACGATGCCTTCCTTCAGATAACGCACGTCCGCGCGCCAACGTGTTTCGACTTCGTGCCGCAGGCCATAGAGGCACGCGAAGTTGGCGAAATGCCGATCCAACATCGGCGTGGAATGTCGGAGGATCAGCAGTTGCTCCGGAAACGTGAAACGAAACATCTCGGGAAACGAGCTCAGCGCATCGGGGACCTGGGGCCCGGCCTTGGAATCGGCCTCGAACAACGCCGCGGCCGGCGGGCTGAAGCCGGTGCCCCAACCGTGAAAGTAAACCGTGGAGTCGAAGATGCTGTCGTGCACCCCTTCGGTCGTCACAATAAAGTCCGGCGCGATGGTCCTCATGTGGTCGGCGATCCTGCGGAGCATATCGCGGCGACCGGTTGTGAAGGCTGTGGCCGGTGTCGCGTGGTTGTGGTTGGGCGCGAAACACAACGTTGGAGCGATCACGCCAAGCTGATCATAAAGAATGCCATCCGCCCCCAGTTGTTGGGCCTGGATTGCGAGCGCGAGCATTCGTTCCTCCCACGCCTGTGCACCATTGCAGCCTTTCGCAAAAACCACGGGCGTCGAGCTGTTGAACTTCCGGATCGAAGACGTAGATGCTCCCCGGTTTTCCAGCAGAACAATCGCGTCGTTGCCAATGTAACGGTAGAAATCCGTGCCGGCATCGATCAACTGGCCGTTCGCATAGAGGATGGTGCGCTTTCCGCGCTGGCGGGCCCGGACCAGGGCCGCTTTCAGGGCGCTGGCGCCGCCCATTAGCGGGTCTGGAATGTAATCGGGGTATAACCGATCGTGCCCGCCATGCGCCCAGCCGAATAGGCCGAGGATATCGAGGCCGCGTTGATCGGCCAAATCGCATAGTTGATCGATAGCCGCATAGTCCCACATCACGTCACCGTTCTGCTGTTTCAGGATGCAGAGCATCCAGCCGGAGGTATCCTGCGCCCATTTCGGCGTGGTCCGCAGGGTCACCACCGAGTCGAACCAACTGCGGTAGTGTTTCGCGGCGACGTGCCAGTTCCCGGTGTAGGGACGCACTTCGAGCGGTGGAAGCGTCCATCGCTGGCCGGAGTTGCAGAAGACCGGGTGCGTGAGGGCAAACTCGAAGGGTTTGCCGGCGGCGCCACCGCGCATGGAGAAGGTCTTCGCTCCGTGCGCGGCATCGTGCGCCCCCAAATAGAGGCCGCCTTGATCGCCGGCAAAGGCACACCATTGCATCGTGCCGCTACCGCTCGGATAGGAAAAGGAGCGGCCGGCTGCCGGAGGGGAGGCGGTGAAGCGCTGGCCGAGGCCGTCCGGCCAGAGAAGCGGGAACTCGGCGGGCGGGGCTTGGATGCCGTTGAGGAACGGGCCGCGGAGTTCGCGCACGATCCAGCCGGGAGCGGAGTTGGCAATCTCGCCGCGAATCACAAAACCGTCGCCCTCGCGGCGCAGTTCGAGGGTGAGGGAAATTTTCCAGGTGCGTGTACCGTCGCGTAGTTCGTCGTAAATGAGCTTGATGCCGTCGGCGGACGTTTCCTGTCGGGGCGTCTGGTTGACGGAGGAAAGCGTGATCTGTGGACCGGGGGACGACGGGGTCGAGGGCGTCTGGACGATCATGGTCCATAGCGGGCCGCCGGCGGCGATGACGGCGGGACTCGATTTGTCGGCGGGAGCCAGGCTGATCCCGCGGGCTTCAAGGGTGAGCGTCGCCTGCGGTGTGGTGAGTTGCGCCGTCGCGACGGCCGCGCGGAGGGGAGCCGCCAGAGCAACAGTGAGCGCAGCCAATGAGTGGCAGAGAAAGCGAAGCGAAAAGGTGTTCATGGATCAGCGGGAGTATTTTCGGAAGTAGTCGACGGCGTCGGGCGGGCGGATGGCGGTGAGCGTGCCGTTGTAGTGGCGGAGGTCGCGGGGCTCGTAGGGGTGGCGCGCGATGGCGTCCTCGTTGAGCTCGATGCCGAGGCCTGGCGCGTCGGGGATGGTCATGCGACCGGCGGCGAAGCTGACCTGCTCGTTGCAGATCTCGGCGCGCCACGGGACGTCGACGGCCATCGTCTCGTGCACGGAAAAATTGGGCGTGCAGGCGGCGACTTGGAGCGTGGCGGCGTTGGCCACGGGGCCGCTGGGATTGTGTGGGCAGAGCGCGATGTGGCGCGCCTCGGCCATGGCGGCGATCTTCTTGAGTTCGCCGATGCCGCCGCAGTGGGAGACGTCGGGCTGGATGAAATCGGCGCAGACTTTTTCG
>JBIJCX010000484.1:0-5426 GCA_044344465.1 Opitutaceae bacterium | reverse complement strand
GTAGCCGAGAATCGGCGCCATGGCGTCCTTGCCCCGCGGCCGGGCCGTTTCGCCCAGCCCGCGAACGTCCACCGCGAGCACGGTACGGCCGGAGAGTGCCAGCTTCTCGATCGGGCCGCCTGGCCCTGCGTCGACCTGTTTCCCGTCACCGTGCAGGTAGAGCACCGGATCGCCGGTGCGCGCTGCGGCGTCCGGTTCGAAGCGCAGCGCCGGCAGCCAGATCCCGGGCTCCGTTTGCAACACCACGTGTTGGATCGAGACGCCCTGGCGCGTCAGCTTGCGGCCCGTCTCGACCTTGGCGCTCCCCAGCGCCGCGGACGACCGGATGCCCGTGACCTTGCGCACTTCCTGCAGCCCCGCGCTCTTGTCCTGCCAGAGTTGTTTGCGCCCCGCAGTGAGGCGCGGCTCCCAATCGCGATTGAAGTCGATCAATGAGCGCGCGCCAGGCAGCCGGAGCACCTGGCCGTCGGGCGTGCAGCGGAGCTGTTCGTCGTTGAGCACGGGGAAATCCGCCTCGGTCACCGGTGCGTCGCTGCCGAGAAACCACCGGCGCATCCAGCGCGTGGCGCCGACCCGCATCTCGGTCGGGAAGCCGTGCGTCGTGTCCGGCTCGATCAAGTCCACTCGCTCCGAGAAACCGAGCCGCGTATAGAAGCGTTTCGATTGCCGGAAAAGATGCCACGCGCCGATGATGTCGAAGTAGTCCTTGGTCGCCGCCATGACCAACGTGGGTCGCGGCGCGCGCATCATCACGTAGTCGCCGTGGTCGAGTCCGCGGGTGATCTGGGCGAAAATATTCTGTTCGGCGTCCTGCGGCCCGAGGGTCTCGAGCAGCCGCCGGAAACCCGTCAGGTAGCAGCCCGGCGCCGCGGCCGCGATGCGTTCATCGAGGGCGCTGAGGTAGGCCGACATCGTGCCGCCGCCGGAAATCCCCGTCGCGCCGATCTTTGCCGGATCGATGTCCTTGCGCGCCTGGAGGTAGTCGATCGCGCGCATCCCGTCCCAGATCTTATAGCGCGCCACATTGGTGCCGAGGAGCGAGCAGCTCACATCCATCGTGCTGTGCTCGGCCGTGGTCCCGTAGGACGGCTTGCCGTTCGCCTCGAAGTATTGCCGTCGTTCGCCCTGGCCGACCGGATCATAGCACAGGCAGGCGACGCCATTCTTGGCCATGACGATTGACGCGCGCTGGTAGAGATCGCGGGCCTTGGCGTTCTCGCTGTGGCCGGTGGGGTGAACCACGGCCGGGTGCGGCCCGGGAGTGAGCGGCAGGTAGAGCGTGGCGGTGACGTGAAACCCGGGCTGGCTTTCAAAGATGACTTTTTCCAGCCGGTAATCGGCGAAGGTCATCTGGCCGGTGGTGCGGGCGTTGAGCGGCGTGCGCTCGGGAAATCCGCCCAGGGCAGACAAGAACGCCTCGCGCCGTTCCTGCTGCCACGCGAGGAGTTGTTCGCGCGTCTGGATCTTCTCGTACGCCGCATCGCGCCGGTCGAGCGCGGCGAAGGCCTGTCTTTTCAGGTAGACCTCCATCATCATCGCCGGCGCAACGCCATCGAGCTGCGGGGGCAGAACGGCGAGATCGTCCGCCGCGGCGCGGGCGGAGAGGGCGGTGAGGAGAAGGACCAAGCCGGAACAATACAGCCGAAATCGCAAAACGTGTTTTGCCCCCGACGGAAACAAAGGTCGGTCTTCGTAGCCCTGCGCGTGAGCGCAGGGACCGTCAGCAATCCCGCTGCTCACGCAGCGGGCTACAATGGAGCTGTTTCTTGAGAAGTATCTGGTACACGAGGTCATGGATATTCTTCGGTTGTGGAGGGCCGAGCTCCGTCGAGGCCGAACCCGTCCTGGAAAACGAGGCAGCCTCGGCGGAGCTCGGCCCTCCGTGATGGTGCCAACTCTAACGACGCGAAATAGAGCACCGGACTCATGCGGTAAACAACTTCTCGACCACGCGGCCGGCGACGTCGGTCAGCCGGAAGTCGCGGCCCTGGAAGCGATAGGTCAGCCGCGTGTGATCGAAGCCGAAGAGATGCAGCATCGTCGCGTGCAGGTCGTGCACATGCACGGGATCCTTGGCCACGTTCCACGCAATGTCGTCCGTGGCGCCGATCACCTGGCCGCCCTTGATGCCGCCGCCGGCGAGCCAAAGGCTGAAGGCGTTCGGGTGGTGATCGCGCCCGGTGACGCTTTTGGCGCCCGGGCGATTTTCGCCGAGCGCAGTCCGGCCGAACTCCGAACCGCACACCACCAGCGTGTCTTCGAGCAGGCCCCGCTGCTTGAGATCCTTGACCAGCGCGGCAATCGGTTGATCGGCCATCGCGCAGTTGTGCGCGAGCTGGCTGTTGATGCGGCTGTGATGATCCCAGGAAGCATGGATCACCTGCACGACCCGCACCCCGCGCTCGACCAGCCGGCGGGCCATCAGGCAGTTGCGGGCAAACGTGCCGAACAGGCCGGTGCCCCCGAGGTTTTCCCCCTCGATCTTCGGCTCTTGCCGGTCGAGGCCGTACATGTCGAGGGTGGCCTGGGATTCGCCGGAGAGGTCCATCAATTCCGGGGCGGCGGTCTGCATCCGAAAGGCCAGTTCGTAGGCGGCGATGCGGCTGTCGATTTCCGGATCGCCGACCTCGGCGTTGCGCAGGGCGTTGAGTTGGGCGACACCCTCGATGCTCCGCTTTTGCATGGCGGGCGTGATGCTCGCCGGGTTCTCCAGGTTGAGCACGGGCGTGCCGTCATTCCGGAACATCACGCCGGAATACTTGGACGGGAGGAATCCGCTCGACCAGCTCGCCGAGCCACCGGGCACGCCGCGGCCGACACAAATGAGCACGACGAATTCCGGCAGGTTTTTGGACGTGCTGCCCAAACCGTAGCTGAGCCACGAACCGAGGCTGGGGCGGCCCGAGATGGCCGAGCCGGTGTTCATCAGCAATTGGCCGGGCACGTGATTGAACTGGTCCGTGTGCATCGAGCGGACGAGGCAGATGTCGTCCGCGATCGATCCGATGTGCGGGATCAGATCGGACAGCTCCATGCCGCACTGGCCGTGCGGCTTGAATGTGCGCGGCGTGCCCATGATGCGCGCCGACTCCTTCGCGAGGAACGCAAAGCGCATGTTCTTCGTCATCGATTCGGGCAGCGCCTGCCCGTCGAGCTGGTTGAGCATCGGCTTAGGATCGTAGAGATCCATCTGGCTCGGGCCGCCCTCGAGATAGATATAGATGCAGTTTTTCGCCTTCGGCTTGTGGTGGGTCCGAGCCGGACCGCCCGCCGGGGAGGTGGCGGCGAGGAGGCCGTCGCCCTGCAGCAACTGCGTGAGCGCGAGGCCGCCGATGCCACCGCACGTCTGCATGAGAAATTGTCGCCGGCTGTACATGGGAGGAGGAAGGGGCTACTCGCGGGTGATGAACTCGTCGAGGTTCATGATGACGCGAGCGGTGTTAACCATCGCCGCCTGGGTGTTGCCGCTGGTCAACGTGAGCTGGTCATCGTAAAGCGCACGCAGCGCCTGCAGCTCGGCCGGCTTCGGCGGGCGGCTCATGCACTGCTCGAAGCCGTGCCGGAGTTGCTCGGTGGGGTCGCCCGGCCGGGCCGCCAGGGTCTGGCCGAGCTTTTCGCTGCATTCGAAGAAGACTGGATCGTTGAGCAGGGTCAGCGCCTGCAACGGGGAGTTGGACCGCTCGCGCTGCGTGCAGGTCACGCTGGTGTCGGACGCATCGAACGTCAGCAGCATCGGGTAGGGGACGTTGCGCCGGAGGTGAATGTACATACCGCGGCGAAACTGATCGGGGCCCGTCGTGGCCGGCCAGGTCTTGTTGCGACCGAAGGCGGTGATGTAGGCCGGCAGCGGCGGGTAGATGCTCGGGCCGCCGATTGCGCGGTTGAGCAGGCCGCTGTGCGCGAGGAACACGTCGCGCACGACCTCGGCCTCGAGGCGGTGGCGGCTCTGGCGGGCGAGGAGGATGTTGAGCGGATCGCGCTCGACCAGCTCGCTTCGCGCGGTCGAGGCCTGCCGATAGGTCGCCGAGGTGACGATTTGCCGGATGATCTGCTTGCGGCTCCAGCCGAGCCGGACGAATTCGGTGGCGAGATAATCGAGCAACTCCGGGTGCGAAGGCCGGTCGCCCTGCGCGCCGAAGTTGTCCACCGACGCGACGAGGCCGCGGCCGAAGAGATTTTTCCAGATGTGATTCACCGTCACGCGGGCGGGCAGGGGGTTCGCCGGATCCACGAGCCAGCGGGCAAGATCCAGGCGATCGGGCTTTTTCCCCCGGGCCTGCAGCGGAGGCAGCACGGCGAGTGTGCCCGGCTCCACCGCGTCCCCCGGTTGCTGGTAGTCGCCGCGAATATGGACGTGCGTCTTGCGCTCGCTGATCGCCAGGGTGGGCGCAATGGTTTTGGGGAAGTCCGGCTTCTTGCCTGCGTGCGCCAGGATTGGGATAAAGAGTTTCTTCCCCGCTTCATCCGCGTGTCGGGCGAAATAACGGGCGAGCTCGAGCTTCCCGTCCGCGTTACGCTGGGCGGCCGGCGTGTCGAGGATCGCGAGGATCGCGTCGGGCATCGGGCTCGGCTCGAGGGGCAGCGCCGCCGTCGTCGCGGCGAGCCGGAACCGGTTCATCAAGCCGACCGTCCGGTGCTCGAGTTCAAAATAGAGGACCGTGCCGGCGGGAAAATCCTGTGGGGCCTTCAATTCGAACAGGATGACATGGGAACGATCGGTTTGTCCCCCGACGCTCCAGCCCGTGGTGTTGTCGCCATCGAGCGCCTGACCGGCGGGGCCGCTTTTCGCGGCGAAATCGGCCCGCGCGGCCGCGAACTCGAGCTTGCGCTGTTCGCCGTCGACGGGCTTCACCATGACCGAAAACTCGCCCAGCGCAAAGTCGCCGGCCCGGCTGCGCCCGACGTTCTTGCCCGGTTCCGCGAGGGCCTCGACCCGGAAGCCGGTGACGCCCTTCAGCTCCACCGTCGCCTTGATGATGAAGCGGGAACGCAACGGGTCCTTCGGGTCCGGCGAAATGGAATGATCCTCATTGGCGGTGAGGGCGTGCTCCAAGTCCTCCGTCGCGACCGTGATCTCCTCGGGCTTGATCACGGTCCAGCAGGCGGCCGGCAGTTGGACGCTCCGTTCCCACTCCGGCACCTTCGTGTCCACGATCGATGCGACGTAAGCCTCGAAGGGTGACTCCAGTTTGGCCCCCGCCTCTTTCCACGCCTTCAGTTTTCCATTGTACCCGGCCAGTTCCTCGGGCCGGGGCGCGGGGACATCCCGCTCCGCGGTGCTGTTGAAAAACGCATACAACTGGTAGAATTCCCGGTGGCTGATCTGGTCGTACTTGTGGGTGTGGCATTCGGCGCAGCCGACGGTCAGGCCGAGCCAGACGGCGCCGGTGGTGGCGGTGCGATCAACCGCCGCCTTGCACCGGTCG
>JBIJCX010000545.1:0-4202 GCA_044344465.1 Opitutaceae bacterium | reverse complement strand
ACGGCGTGGTTGTGGTCGGGCACCGAGATGACGACGGCGTCCAGGCTCTTCTCACTCTCGAGCAGGACGCGGAAGTCCGGATACGTCGCGGCACCGGGGAATTTCTTGGCCTGCCCGGCCAGAATTGTGGCATCCACGTCACAGAGCGCGACGACGTCGACATCGGCCAGTTTGGTCAACTCGCCGATGTTGCCGGCGCCGCGACCGCCGACGCCGATGAAGGCGAGGTTGAGTTTCTCGTCGGGCTTGAGTCGGCGCGGCGCACTGATCGCCACCCGCGGCGACACGGCCAGACCAGCGGCGGCCAATGCGCTGCGTTGTACGAACTGCCGGCGGGTCAGGGGAAATCGCGCTTTGGGGTCGGTAGTCATGAGGGGCGAAGCGGAAGCGGCGCGGAGGGTTGGAGCACTTCGCGAGGCAGCCGCGAGGCGGCGGCGGCATCGCAAAAGACCGACACCGCCGGATGCCGGCGCAGCATCGATCCCGGGAACTGGGGTGAAACCTCGCCGGTGGCGAGACGGAGCAACTGGTGCGCCTTGTGCCGGCCCGACACCAGCAGCAGGATGCGCCGCGCGCCGAGAATGTCCTCCATTCCCAGCGTCAAACCGTAGGTGACCCGGCCTTGGCTTCGACCGAGCATCGAGTGCGCAAGTGAAGCCGAGGACAATTTTGCGACGTGCGGGCCGGATTGCAGCTCGGACGCCGGTTCGTTGAAACCGAGGTGTCCGTTTTCTCCCAGGCCCAACACCTGGATGTCGATGGGGCCATGCGCCGCCAGCCAGGCGGAGACGCGGCGGCATTCCGCCGCGGCATCCGCCGGTTGGCTCTCCCAGCCGAAATACCGCTCCGGCGGCACGGCGAGCGGAATGAGCAGTACCCGGCGAAGGAAATTCTCGCACGACGCCGGATCCTCCATCGCCAGCCCGCCCCACTCGTCCAGCTTCAGCCAGCGCGCCTTGGCGTAAAGTCCCGGCTCTGCCCGGGCCTGGGCCACGACGAGCTCGTAGGTTCGCCGCGGAGTTTTCCCGGTCGCGACGCAAATAAGGGCGTCTTGTTTCGCCCGAACCTCGCGCGCCAGCTTCGCCGCCGCGGCCACGCTCATCGTCTCCTCGTCCGGAAGAAAGTGCCATTCCCAGCACTGGTCCGGCGCCTTTGCCGATTCCGCTGCGGCGGCCTGGACGTCATTTCGGAACGATGCCATGGTGACCCAGATGATAGCATTCCGGCTGCCCCCCGACCATGTGATGGTGTCCTCCGGATCTTGAGATCTTGTCCCGTCGGTGGGGAAGGCGGTTGGTTCGAACTGCGCCAATCAGGCCCGCCGCCGCCACTGCCGGCGGTATTCGCCCGGGGTCAGGCCCACCTCTCGCTTGAACGCCACGCTCAGGTATTCGCTGTGCTGAAATCCGCACAACTCCGCGATCCGCTCCAGGGTGAAATCGTTTTCGTCCAGCAGCCGTTTCGCCCGCTCCAGCTGCACGCGGAGAATCTCCTCGTGCGGCGACCGGTTGAGCGAGTCGTGAAACCGCCGGTAAAGCACCGAACGCGAGACATTGAACCGCGCCAGCAGATCCGCCACCTGCAGTCCGGCACAGGCCTGGGCGCGGATGCAGCGCATCGCCTCGGCGATCAGCCGGTCGTCCACTGCGGTGACCTCGGTGGATTGACGCACCGCGATGCCCAAAGGGGGGATGAGAATCGGAAAATTCTCCCCCCGCCGCCGCGGATCCGTCATCAGCTTGTCCAGCAGACGTGCCGCCTCGAAACCCACCTTGCGCGCATCATCGCGCACGCTTGAAAGCGGGGGATCCGCCAGGCGGCACATTTCCTCGTCGTTATCCACGCCGATCACCGCCACCTCCTCCGGCACCGCCACGCCCAAACCACGGCAGGCATCCAGAATTCGGAGCCCGTGGCGGTCGCTGCACGCCATGATCGCGACAGGCTTGGTCAATGACGCCAGCCACTTGATCAAGCGCTCTCGATCCCTCTGCCCCGCCGCCAGCGTGGAGCCGCGGCGGATCGAAAAAAAGTGCTGCGCCTGGAATTCCTTCTTCGCCATCACCCACTCGAATCCCGCCCGCCGCCGTTCCGACCACAGTTCCTTCTCGTAGCCGCAAAACGCGAAGTGCTTGAACCGGCACGCCAGCAGATGTTCCGCCGCCATACGCCCGATGGCTTCATCATCATTGCCCACCTGCGGCAGCTTCAGGTCAAGATGATGACCAAAGACCTCCACCGCGGGAATCCCGGAGGCGCGCAGGCGCTGCGCCGTCGCACGGCTCTCGACATACGCGAGAATCCCGTCGCCCCGCCAGTTCTTCAGCCAGTCGGCCGAATAGGTTCCGGTCGCCTCGGGATCGACATAGAGTGACCACC
This sequence comes from Opitutaceae bacterium, assembly GCA_044344465.1. Taxonomy (GTDB): domain Bacteria; phylum Verrucomicrobiota; class Verrucomicrobiia; order Opitutales; family Opitutaceae; genus ER46. The sequence continues at coordinate 1,823 of JBIJCX010000545.1, read as the reverse complement.
GCCCCACGGTTTCAGCGTAATCCGCAATGCCCAGCAGTACCTTCCGGCCATAGTTTCGGGCCTTGTCCACACATACCGCGACCTGCGGCAAGACGGTCTTGTCATCGTTGGCCGGCATTGGCATCGGCACGAATGGCGGAAGTCGAAAGTGGCGACAAGCCGCGAAACGCGGTGGGCGCGGAAGAGTCTGCCGGCCGCCACGACCACGCTCGTTGCGAGCGCCATGACCGTGGCTTCGCCGTGCCGCGGGCAGGAATGCGTGTCGGTTCAACCCGATCAGGGGTTGTCGTCGGGGGCCGTGACATGGAGTGTCAAAACGACGTTGTGGGTACCGCGCGAGCCGCCACCCACGTACGCGGGCAGCGCGTACCCGGCTTCAAGGAGGGCTTCGCCGTCGCGCAGTTGCCAGCGCAAACCGGTGGCCGGCGAGAACCCGCGGCCCGAGGCCGGCGGCAGATCGAAGTGGGCAAAGCCGGCCAGCGCCACGCGGGCGGCATTCGCGTCCAGCGGCGCCGGGGCGGGTGCGGGCGTGAGGGGGAAAATCCGGCCGTAGTCTTCGCGCACGTGGCCCGCGATCACCTCGGTGCCATTCTGGATCACGATGTCGCGGCCCATGCCCGCCGGGCTGAGCCGCCAGCGCACGGTTTCCTGCAGCGGACGCGAGGTCACGTTACGACAGTTGTACACAAGGGTCGCGCCGCGACTGGTCAGGGTGACGCCCACGCGGTAATTCTTGTCGAAGGTCAGCGAGGCCGACGCACTCAGCCGGCCGGGCGTGGCGGCGAGCGCCGGCTTGGGCAGTCCGGGCGGGATCACCAGCCCGTCGAGCACGAGGGTCTCGCGTGCGCCCCGGCGAATGAAGAGCCGCACGAAGCCGGCGCGATCCGGGTCGATGTCGAGCACGTAAGCGCCGACCTCCAGGCGTTGCCGGGCGGGTGACACGATCGCTTCGGCGTCGACGTTGCGCAAGGCGGCGAGAATGGCGTCGAGTTGTCGGGCCGGCAGGCCGGGAATGATGACGGGCAGTTCCAGCGGCAGGGCCGCGCCGCCCTCGAGCGTGAGCGGATGGCCATAAAGATTCACGGGGCGGAGCGCCGCCCAATCGGCGCCACGCAACCGCCATGCCTGGTCGACGCCGGATCCATCGGTGGTGCAGAGAACAATGGCGGCGTGCCCGCCATCACGAAAGGGATACGCATGCAGGCGCGGGTTGCGCATGGCCACGCCGTCCAGCGAAAACGCGGCCGCGGGATCACGCGCGGCCCGCAGGCCGCTGAGATGGTGCTTCAGCATCGCCATCGCCTGCAGGCCGAGCGTGGGGCTGTTGTCGTATTCCACGCCCGTCTTGCCGGTGTTGGGCGCGTAGACCGACTGCCCGAGCACGCGCAAGTCGTAGTAGCCAAAGCGCACGATCGGCCCGGCGCGCACGTCGTCGGTCCCGTAAGGGCGGCTCAGCCAGGCGTGCGTGAGAAACTGCCAGGCGAACAATCCCATCGGACTGCCCGGCGCCAGCGCGTGGCCCTGCATGAGCGAGACCTGCCGCAGCACGCTCTTCTGCCCCACCCCCAGCGTGATGAAATACGGCGGGTAACATTTCTTTTCCCGCATCAGGTTCAGCGTCGCCACCGAGGTCAGCGGCCGGTGGCTGGAATTCTGACTGACGAAATCGATTTGGTCCGCGCCAAAGGTGTCGATGACCTTCGCCCACCACTCCGGGAAACTGCCATTCACCCCCACGAGGACCGACGTCCCCTGCGCGCGCGCAGCGTCGCGGGGCGCGGCCCGCGCGGCCCCGTTGTTGAGCGTCAGCGGCGGCCGTTTTT
>JBIJCX010000163.1:0-17870 GCA_044344465.1 Opitutaceae bacterium | reverse complement strand
TTTAGCACCATGAATCCCAACCATCTGGGCTCAACCGAATACCAGTATGGACTGCCCTCACGTTATGGAAACAAGGCCAAAGAACCCTCATCGAAGTAATCCTCACCCTGCTACTCACCCCATGTTCCACCGCACACATGCTCCTACCCACCCGCCAAGAGGACAAACCGCCACAGAGCACCTTCAGCGCGACGAAAATCGTTCAAAGTCTTTTGTGCCACAAAAGGCCTCCAAAAACCCAATCATGATGAGCAGAGACGCAATATCCCTAACGCGTTTTCGCGCGTTGGGCGGCCCCACTCAGGAGCGCCTGAACCGTTCGAGCTTCATTCGAGCCTATTTCCGTATCCGACGTTATATGACACTGGAAGCTCGAATAACCTCGAATTTCCTCGAACCCAGCGACGCCGAGGCACGCCCACAGGGAACTGGGAGTGGGCGGGCGTCGAACGGAAGTCCTCCGATCGCCAGGAACGGTCGGGAACTTTGCTTACCCCATAATTTGGGTATAGCGCGCCCTTGGCCGCGGCGGCGACACGCCCAGCGTGACCCGTTCCCCAGATGGTCTGCGTCCGCTACCGCCCCCGCCAGCCCCGCGCCTCGCCCGTCTGGCAAGTGCTCCACGATCACGCGGCGAAGCTGCCCGGCCTCTCCCGAGAAGCCACCGGCGCGATCGACGCTTTCCTCGATTGCGGCGACCTCCACGCCGGCTTCACCCGCCTGCACTGCCCCGACTGCGGTCACGAATTCCTTTGCCCGTTTTCCTGCAAAGGTTTTCGCGCGGCGCGAAAACCTGCGGCGCCGACCCGCTGCGCTGTCCGCTCTGCTCCGGCCTGCTGCGGCCCATCGCCGTCGTCGAGACGAGAGCCGAAATCGCGGCCGTCCTTGCGCCGCTCGGCCCCCGCCTGCCAGGCGGCGGGCAGGTTGCCCCCAGCGATGATTGCGTGCAGCCCGACCTGTCTGCGTGCACCGCACAGGCAGACGCGCCCGATTGCACCGAACGAAAACTCGCCGCTTGACTGCGAGCGGCCGGAGGTCTGCCTCTTCGCATCGTGACTGCCACGACTGACGTCCGAACATCCGCCTGCGCGGGGCCAACATCGGACGGTTTGTTGAGTTTCTGTCGGGGTGTCTTCGTTAACCGGCTCTTCGCGCCGCTGGTCGGTCAAGCGGGCTTGAGGGTTGGGGGACTACAGGGGTCCGATTCTGTTGCCACCCGGCCCCTCCCCTTAAACCCCTCCCGGCTCGACCCCCTCAAGATCCAGTTTCCTACACAGTAGTTACGATTTATGAAAACCACGTACTCCCTGCTCAGGGCCACGGCGATTTTCGCCGGCGTATTTGCCGGGGCCGTTTCTCCGGCCCACGCGCAAACGCCCGCCGCGGACACCCGCGACCTCGCCCAATACGACAGGAACCAGAATGGCCGGCTCGATCCGGACGAACGCGCGGCGCGGGACGCGGCCGAAGCGAAATCCGTGCCGGTCGAGACCACACCCGGGGCGGCCGAAACCGTCGTGCTCTCGCCCTTCGAAGTCACCGACTCGAGCCGGGGTTATTACGCTTCGAACACGATGTCCGGCACCCGGTTGAATTCGAAGATCGAGGATCTCGCGGCCTCGGTCACCGTGATCACCAAGGAGCAGATGGCGGATTTCGCGATGCTGGATATCAACGATATCTTCCTCTACGAGGCGGGCACCGAGGGCACGGGCACCTACACGGAATTCTCGGTGGATCGCAATGGCAGCCCGACGGACAACTCGCTCAACCCCAACTCGGCCAACCGCGTCCGCGGGATCGGTAGCGCCAACATCTCGTTGGGCAATTTCGAGACGAGCGGACGCGTGCCCCTCGATCCCATCGGCTTCGATTCGGTGGAAATCAGTCGCGGGCCCAACTCCACCGTCTTCGGCCTCGGCGGCACCGCGGGCACGGTGAACATGCAGCCCTCCTCCGCCCAGCTCCAGCGCAACCGCTCGCAGCTCGTGTTCCGGGCCGACAGCTTCGACGGGTATCGCAGCAGCCTCGATTTGAACCGGGTCCTCAAGCGGGGCGTGCTCGCCGTCCGCGGCAGTGCGGTGTACCAGCACGACGGGTTCGTGCGCAAGCCCTCCGGCACGGACACCACGAGGCTCAACGGCATGGTCCGGTATCAGCCGTTCAAGTATACGAGCATCACGGCGTCGTATTCCTATTACGCCATTGAGGGCAAACGCCCCAACACCACGATGCCGCGCGACGCGGTGACCAGTTGGAAGAACGCGGGCTCACCCACGTGGGATCCGGTCACGCAGTTCGCGAAGATCAACGGTGTGAGCGTGGGCAAGTTTGCGCAGAACGCCACGCCCTCCTACTTCTCGAACTCCGCCTTCCGGGGCTACTCCACGCTGTTCATCGACGGGGACGGCAGCGTGGGCTTCTGGTCGGCCAGTCGGGCGGCGAGCGGAACCACCCCCTTGGCGCCTGACCAGCACACGTCGCTACAGAACACGACCCCGGAGCCCATCCGGGCGACCCAGCCCCTGTTCTCGACCGACCGGTCGGTCACCGGCAAAGAGCTTTACGACTGGTCGACGATCAACCTCGCCGCCATGAACCACCTCAGAGAGCGAACCGCCACGACGCTGCTCCAGATGGAACAGATCTTCCTCAACACGCCGCGGCACTTGCTCGCGCTGCAGGCGGGGTATTACCGGGAGGACTCCCGGCAGCATATGCGCGGGGTCCTCGGCACGCCGGGCAGCTCCGGCCCCACCGGCTATCTCCACGTCGATGCGAATGAGCGCATGCTCGACGGCAGCCCGAACCCTTTTTTCCTGCGTCCCTTCATCGGTGTCTACGACGTCAAAGCGACCTACGACGCCCCGTCCAGCCGCGAGAACATCCGGCTGCAACTCGCCTACCGTCTCGACCTTCGCCGGGAAAAGAGTCTGCTCCGTTGGCTCGGGTTGCAGCAATGCTCGGCCTACGGGGAGTACAGGGACGCCGTATCGGGCCGCATCCTCTATCGCGACGTGCTCAGCCCCTCGCCAACGGGACCGACCTGGAATCCCGGGCCGACCACGGGGCGTTTCTCCAGTTTCACCATCCCGAACATCACCACGAACTATTTCCGCTACTACGTGGGGGACACGACGGGCCAGAATGTCGATTACGCCCCCAGGGATTTCGCCCTGGGCCAGTACAATTACGTCTGGGGCAACGGCGTGACCGGCCGGTTTGTGACGGAGCCCGCGCGGCTCGGGCGGGATTACCTCTATGGATCCATCAGCAACGCACGTTCCGTCCTCAAGACGCGGGGCGGCGTGATCCAAAGCTATCTGCTGCAGGATCGCGTCGTGACCACGTTGGGCCTGCGCGACGATCGCAGCTACAACCGCAACGGCGCCACCCCGGAGTTTCTCTCCCAGCCGGATGGGATCCACCTCGATGAAGACGCCTACAACCGGTGGGCGGCCGCCGACTGGACGCAAAACTCGGGCCGTACGACCTCGGCCGGCATCGTGGTGAAGCCGCTGCGGTGGTTGTTCCTGCATGCGAATTCGTCCAACAGTTTTCGTCCCTCCAGCTACGCGGTGGATCTGTTTCTACGACCGGTGCCGAACCCGACGGGCAAGGGTCGGGATGGCGGATTCTCCCTGAGTCTCTTCGAGGGCAGACTCGTCGCGCGCGTCAACCGGTATGAGACGTCGCAGATCAATGCGCGCAATTCGAGCTCCGCCATCATCGCGCAGCGGGTCCGTGCGATCGATTTTGACGCTCCGTACTCCACTCCCGAACTCGGCCTCGCCGTGCGGGCGCAGGGCTGGATCACGGCCCAGGCGGCCGCCCAGGGGATCACGCTGACGACGGACCAGCTCAACGCCCGCATCTCGAGCCTCACGGGCCTTGAGCCTGCCTTTTTCACCAGTCCCCTCAGCCGGACGGAACAAAGCGGTCAGATCACCGAGACGGGCGACGTGGTCGCGAAAGGCACGGAAATCGAGCTCAACTTCAATCCGTCCCGTTTCTGGATGGGCAAGCTGAACATCACCCAGCAGGAATCGATCGACACCCGCCTGTCGCCTGGCGTGACCAACTGGATCGCCCTGCGCACGCCGATCTGGGAAAAGATCATCGACCCGGAAACGGGGCGGCCCTGGTTCACTGAGCGGTACGGCAACCGGAATTCGGCGGCCCAATTCCTGGCCGCGGATGTGCAAGCCCCGCTAAACGTGGCGATCGCCAACCTGGGCAAGAGCCGGCCGCAGATCCGCCAGTACCGCGCCAATCTGAGCACGAGTTACCGGCTGGCCGGGCTCAGCGATCACCGGTTGCTCAAGCGGTTCACGGTGGGCGGCGCCCTGCGCTGGGAAGACAAGGGGGCGATCGGCTACTACGGCGTGGAGCAGTTGCCCGCCGTCATCACCACGCTCGACCGGAACCGCCCGGTCTGGGACCAGGCGCGTTGGTACGTGGATGCGTTCTTCTCCTATCGCACGCGGCTCTTTGCCGACAAGGTTGGTGCCTCCTTCCAATTAAACGTGCGCAATCTGAATGAGGGTGGCCGGCTCCAGCCCGTCTCCGCCTATCCCGACGGCACCCCGAACGCCTACCGCATCGTCGATCCGCGACAGTTCATTCTTACCGCCACCTTCGAACTCTAGCCCATGCGCCACGCTCTTCTCCTCATCGCGCTCTTCCTCGCGGCCGCAGCGCCCGCCGCCAGCGCCGCGACCGCCCCGGATCTGCCGTGGGAAAAGTACGAAGGGGTCTCGATCCCTGTCCCTCCGCCGGAGCATCCCCGGCTTTTTTTGCGGGCGCGGGATCTGGCGGACCTGCAGCGGCGCACCACGCATCCGGTGTTGCAGCCAATCTGGGAACACCTCGAGCGCCAGGCGGCGAAGAGCGACCAACGGCGGATTGAGTTCGATGCCGTGCGTTACTTGTTGTCCCGCGACGCCGGGTTGGGGCAGCGCACCGTGGCCGCGGCGCTGGTGTTGCTGACGAACACTAATTTCCCGCGCAGCGGGCCGGGCACGCGGCCCACCGGCCGCGCCATGGTTACGGGGGCGATGGTCTACGACTGGTGCCATCCGCTCCTGACCGCCGGGCAGAAGCAGGCCTACCTGGAGCAGTTCCTGCGGCTCGCCCGAAATCTGGAGTTCGGCTACCCGCCGCCGAAGGGGGACGCGGTGACCGGGCACAACTCCGAGTGGATGCTGATGCGCGACCTGCTGTCGGCCGGCATCGCGCTTTACGACGAGTACCCGGAAATGTATCGGATCGCGGCCAGCCGGTTTTTTTCGTTCCACGCTCCGGTGCGCAACTGGTGGTATCGCGGGCATGCGTTTCACCAGGGCTCGGCGTATGCCGAGACGCGTTGCAGTTCCGAGCTGTACCCGCTGTGGATCTTTGATCGGATGGGCGCTGGGCCGGTCTACGATCCGGCCCTGCAGTACGTGCCGTATTCGTGGATCTACCTGCGCCGCCCTGACGGGCAGTTGTTGCGCGGCGGCGACGGGCAAAGCAAACCGCCCAAGCTGCGTTCGCTGCTCAACGCGAGTTACTACAAGGACCCCTACGTGCTGGCCGACTATCTCCGCACCCCGGGCATCGAAGCCGGCAGCGAGATCTTCGAATTTCTCTGGCGCGACCCGGATCTGACGCCCCGCCCCGTGGCGGAACTGCCGCTGTCGCGGTACATGGGCACGCCCTATGGGTGGATGATCGCCCGCACCGGCTGGGACCAGGAAAGCGTGATCGCGGAGATGAAAGTAAATAGCTACAACTTCGGCAATCACCAGCACCTCGACGCCGGCGCCTTTCAGATTTACCATCGGGGACCTCTGGCGATCGATTCCGGTATCTACAGTGGCGTGACCGGCGCTTATGAAAGCGAGCACCACTTGAATTACAGCAAGCGCACCATCGCGCACAACTGCCTGTTGGTCTGCGACCCGGCCGAGACCTTCCTCAATCGCACCCGGCCGATTCACAACGACGGCGGTCAGAAGTTGGTCAACGCCGGGCGTGAACCGAAATCGCTCGAAGACGTGCTGGCGAATTACCGTACGGCGGAGGTGCTTGGCCAGGGGTTTGGGCCGGACCAGCAGCGGCCCGCTTTCACCTATCTGAAAGGAGACCTTGCGAAAGCCTATAGCGGTAAGGTGCGCGCTGCGGAACGCTCCTTCGTCTTTCTCAACTTGGGGCAACAGCCGGTGCGGGCCGCGTTGGTGGTGTTCGACCGCGTGGTGGCGAGCGATCCCACGTTCCGGAAGTACTGGCTGCTGCACGCCATGGAGCAACCGCAGATCGAAGGGTCCACCATCACGATCGCTCCGGTGCAACGCGGGTGGCGCGGCAAGCTGGTCAATCAGGTCCTGCTGCCGGCGAAGGCGGAGATCGCTTCGGTCGGCGGCCCGGGCCGGGAGTTTTGGGTCTTCGGCAAAAACTTCCCCAATCAGGTGAAGGCCGGCGATACCGAGTCTGAGATTGGCGACTGGCGCGTCGAGGTTTCGCCGCGCGAGGCCAGCGCGGCCGACCGTTTTTTGAACGTCATGCAGGCGATGGACCGCGACGTGGCGCCCCTCGCGGTCAAGCGGATCGAAGGGGAGGGCGTGGTCGGCATTCAGCTGGCGGGCATCACCGTGCTGTTCCGGAACGAAGGCGTGCGAACGGACAGCCCGGTCACTTTCCGGTCCGCCGGCAGCCGGTTTCTGGTGACTGATCTGACCCCCGGCGCCTGGCAGGTGTGGCGCGACGGCTCGTTGGTGAGCTCCGCAGTCAGCGTGGCGGCCGAGCAGGGCACGCTCTGGTTCGAAGGCCCGTCGGGCACATATGAACTGCGGCGTTAAAACATTATTCGCAACTGCGACATCTCCTATGGGTCGGGCGATTGCCGCCCGCCCAGATCGGCACCATGGCCGCGCTGAACCTCAAGCAAGGCTTTCCGTCCCGTTGATCGCCATGGCCCCGGGTCTTCTCCTCATCGTCCTGCTGCTCGGTCCGCTGACCGCGCTGCGAGCGGCGGAGGCCCCGGCGCGGTCGGTGACCATGGCCGGGCGCTTTGCCGAGGAAAGATTCTCCAGCACGTTCACCGACTGGTGGGCCGAAGGCGGCGAGCGCATCGCCGTCGAAGAGGGCCGGCTGCGCATGATGGCCGACAATCCCAATATCAAAGGCGGAGGCGTGGCGACGGCGTGGTGGAAAGTGCCGCATCCCGCGGATTTCGAGCTCACGCTCGACGCGCATGTACTTTCGTCGTCGATCGGCGCCAACAATATCAACCTCTTCTTCTGCTACGTCGACCCCAACGGCAAACCGCTCATCGACACCCGCGAGTCGCGGCGCAGCGCCGACTACAATCTCTACCACGGACTCAACGGCTACATCGTCACCTTCCTCAACGACACCGCCGGCGAGGGCGGTCGCAACCCCGACGGGTCCACCAAAGCGCGGGTGCGCATCCGCCGGAATCCCGGCTTCCAACTTCTGAAAGAGACCTTCGCCCGACAGTGCCGCCCGGGCGCCACCTACCGCCTTGCCCTCTCCAAACACGGCGGTCAGATTCGCTTCGCTGTGGACGGAGAAACACTCCTCGAAGTTGTAGACCCGATGCCCTGGCAAGGCGGCCTCCTCGCCCTGCGCACCTACCGCACCGACCTGTGGTGGGACAACATTGTTATGACCCCGGCACCACCGCGAAAACCATGACGAGCCAAACGATCAAGCGCCGCGAGTTTCTGCAGCGAGCCGCCCTGGCGGCCGGCACGTGTCTCTCCGGCAACGTCCTGGCCCAGGTGCCAGGCGCGCGCCCGCCACCACATCCGGACGTGACCGTCCTGAATCCGCGCCACCGCGTGCCCGTCGGCCTCATCATCGACGACTCGACGTGCCTCGTGAACCTCAACCGGTTCGCGGTGCCGCAATTCGCCCACACCCGCGGGCCGGACTCACCCCACACCCGCCTGCCGTGGCGCGAGTGGCCGGTGGAGATCCCGGATGCGTTCGTCCGCAAGTTCGGCGAGTGGTGCGCCGCGCACGGCGTAAAGGGCAAGTACAGCATTGTGCCCTTCCCGGCCTGCGTCGGCCGCTTGGATCGGACCCTGCCCGGCTGGACCCAGCCGGATCTGGAGCGCAGCATCGAACTCGTGCGCACGCTGATGCTGCCGAACTGGGACATCCATCCCGAGATGGTCACCCACACCCGCGTGATCGACACCACGACCGGGCACCCTTACCCCGAGTTCACCGAGAAGTTCATGGAAAACACGGGTTGGAGCGTCAACCGGAGCGCGGATGAACTGGCCGATTACCTGACCTACGCGCTGCGCATCCTGAAGAACATCGGCCTGCCCTGCGAGGGCATCACCACGCCCGGAGGTTTCGGGAGCAAGGCACGGCCGCAACTCGCCCAGGCCACGTTCGAGTCCTTGCGCGCGGTGTTTGGTGCGGAGATCCCTCACTACTTCCGCGATCTGTTCTCCGAGGGCAACAAGAGCGTCGCTCCACTCGTGCAGAACGTCTCCGGGCTCGACGGTCCCGACCCCCGCTGCGTCGTCCACACCATTGGCTGTACCGGCGACTGGACGGGGGGCTGGAATTGCACCGAGCCGGGCGGCGCCGACAAATTCATCACCGCCGACGGCCAGTCCGGCCGCATGGTGGACGTCATAGTCCGCGGTGAACCGGCGCTGATGGTGTGCCACTGGACCGGCATCTACTTCAATGGCCAGGAAACCGGCTTCAGGATTTTCCAGGAAGTGGTGCGGCGGTTGCACGCCCGCTTCGACAATTTGCACTGGATGAAACTGAGCGAAGTCGCCCGTTACTGGGCGGCGAAGGAGCTGACGCGGCTCGAGCGCGCCGCCGCGGGCGTGGCGTTTCAGGCGCCGTTTGCCTGCGCCGATTTTACCGTGCGCTGGAAGGCCTCGGGCCCGCAGGCACCGGTGTTGCGCGCCGGTGCTGTACGCACAGAGCTGCGACAAGTAAATGTTCCGCTCAAACTCACGCCCGGCACCTGGTGCCGCGAGGGTGAACACCTCATCGCCTGCTTCGCGCTGCCGAAGGGCGCCTCCCAACTCCAGACCACATGAGCGCTGAAACCGCCGTCGCTCCCGCCGTCTCCGTCATCGCGCCCAAGCCAGCCCGGCTGGCCTCGCTCGACGCCTATCGTGGCGCCATCATGTTCTACCTGGCGGCGCATGGTTTCGGCCTCACGCAGGTGGCACAGCAAACCCAGGATCCCGCCTGGCAATCGCTGGTGCGGTGGTTCGAGCACGTCCCGTGGGCGGGGTGTTCGACCTGGGATCTCATCCAGCCGGCCTTCATGTTCATGGTCGGCATCGCCCTGCCGTATTCCTTCGCCCGCCGCGGCGAACAGGGGCACTCCTTCGGCCAACAGCTCGGACACGCGCTCATCCGGGCAGCCGTGCTCATTTTGATCTCGGTTTTCCTCGCGTCGGGATCCGGCAAAGTGACGAAGTGGGAATTCACCAATGTCCTGGCCCAGATCGGCCTGGGCTATCCGATTCTGTTCTTTCTGCTGAACCGGCGCCTCGCGGTGCAGGCGGGAGTGGTCGGGGCGATTCTGGCCGGCTACTGGCTGCTCTTCGCCCTCTATCCCGTGCCGGTCGCGGGCTTCAACTACGCCAGCGTTGGCGTCACTTCGGGCGATCTGACCCGCGGCGTGGTTTTCGACGGCTTCTTCGGTCACTGGAGTAAGAACAGCAACGTCGCGGCCGCCTTCGATGTCTGGTTCCTGAACCTTTTCCCGCGCGCCACGCCGTTTGTCTTCAACCCCGGCGGTTACGCGACGCTGAACTTCGTGCCGTCGCTGGCCACGATGATCTTCGGGCTGATGTGCGGTGAATTGCTGCGGAGTTCCCGGACGGCTCGAAAGAAGATCCACGCCCTGCTCGTCGCCGGGTTGGCGCTCATCGTCGTCGGCGTGGTGGCCGGGTTCACGGTGTGCCCGATTGTGAAACGAATCTGGACACCTTCGTGGGCGCTCTTCAGCGGCGGCCTGGTCGTGTGGTTCCTCGCCGCGTTCTACTGGTTGATCGATGTGGTCGGGTACAAGCGGTGGGCGCAGTTCCTGATCGTCGTGGGCATGAACTCCATCGCGATCTACCTCATGTCGCAGCTGCTGCGGCCCTGGGTCACTGGCGTCCTCAAGACCCACCTCGGCGCCAACCTGTTCAGCGGGGTCTACGCCCCGATTTGGCGCGACAGCCTGACGCTCCTCGTGTTCTGGCTCATCTGCTGGTGGATGTATCGCCGGAAAATCTTCCTGCGCATCTGACGGTGCGGGGATGGCAGGGTGACGCTAAATGCGAGGCGCGGAAAAAGTTGGTCAGTCCGCTGATCGCTGATCGCGAGGGGGCTTTGACGCACTCAGGCTTTTGGCTTTGAGGTTTGAGTTTCCCAGGAGGAGGAGTTGCCTCGTTCGGCTCACGCCTCCCACCGTTGCAACGCGCCACCGGCAGACCCCGTCCGGATCGCGCGCCGCTTGTCCGCCGCTGTGCCAGCTCTCTACGCCGAAACGACCCGCTGAGCGCGCTCAGAAATCGAAGTTGGTGGTGAATCGCCACGTCCTCGGCGCCTGGGGCACGGTGCGGAAAACGAAACGCTCCGACCCGATGAATTGGTAACGCGTGATCAGCGGCTCGCGCTCGTCGAAAAGGTTGAAGACATTAACCTGGAAACTCAGGCGGCGACCCTTGCCCAATCCTCGCACGGTGTAGCCTGCCATCAGATCCGCGTTCCAAAAGGAGGGAGCCATGATCGCGCTTCCGTCCCTCGGGTCTTTGCCGGTGAACATCTTGCTTTGGTAGCGGTATCCGCCGCCAACGTACGCTCCGTTCAGCCAGCCGGAGGAGAAGGTGTAGCGATTAAAGAGGCTCACTTTATGACGGCGGCTGCCCATCTTGGTGCCCCCGTCGTTTTCGGTGAAATCAGCGAGGTTCAGGAGGTAGAAATCGACCTCCTCCGGGATGGTGCGCCCCGCGCTGGTGACGATGCCGGCGGTGTTGAACTTCGACAGATATGCCACGTTCTTCCCATGCCACGCCACCCACTCGCGAAAGAGGTTTTCCTCGACTGCGTCGATGATGGCATAGTTCGCCTGCAGGCGCCAATTCTTCGAGGCGTTGACGGTGGTTTGCAGTTCCAGTCCTTCCGACGAGTGATCAAAGAGCCCGTGACCACCCAAGTTGGTGCGGAAGGTCAGTTCATCCTGCCCGATCAGCCGGTGATCAAACAACGCCTGCATGATGCGGACATTGGCGCTGCGCACGGCGGAGGGCGATGTGGTCGACTGACGCGCGCCGGTGGTGGTGTAATAAGTCGCCCGCGCATGGACCTTGTTCTCGAAAAGATTTAGGGCGAAACCGAAGTCCTCTCCCTTGCCCTTCGGCGGCGCGACCGGCAGCGGATTGCCGGGGGAACCGTCGTCGGGCAGCCGGTCCTGATTGGCCGGAAGCGTGATGTTGTCCGCGCGATTGTAATACAGCGAAAGCCAGGAAAGCGGATGATAGACCGCGCCGAGGGAGGAGTTCCGGCCAATGTGATGCGTCCACACCGCTGGCGCGCTTGGTGCGGCATCGGCCGGATTGCGCGCGTAGGTCCACTTGTTCGTCACCGGATCACGCATTCTGCCCTGTGAGTACTCGCGGAGTTCGTCGCGGCGCAAGCCGCCCGCCAGGATCAACCGTCCGTCAAAATAGCGCGCCTGGCCGACAATCATTCCTGCTTTGCGGCTGGAATATACCTCGCGCGGCGTGCTGGCGGCGACGGTGACCCACTCCGACGAAAGCGTGCGGCCCGTGACGCGGTCGTATACTTTGCTCAGCAGCCCTCCGCCATTCCGGCCCGGGCCCTCGATGAAGTAGGTGCCCCAATCTCGCTCGACGGGATAACTCCGGCGGTACGTCACATTCTGTTCGTTTTCCGGAGTGGGATTAAACGCCGGCTTTCCCGTTGCCGCATCCACCCAGAATTCTTCCCAGCCAATGCTGCCGGTGAAGTTCTTCTCATATTCGGCCAGCGCCCCGACCCGATAATTCCCCCATTTTTTCGCCTCCAGCTCCGTCGAGAAGGTCACGCGCCCCGTGTCGGACTGTTCGTGGCTAACCGTGCGGCTCCAGCCACCTTCCAGATAGACCTGCCCGGCGTACGGATTGATCGAGCCGTCGTTCAGTCGTTGATTGGGATCGCCGCGCAACCGTTGCGGCGTATCGGTCGACGGGTTCGAGCGATCGAATTTGATGTCCTGATGGTTGAAGGCCACTTCCAGGAACGAGTTTTTCGAAACCCGATGCTCCACAAAGGTGGAGAACGTGCTGAAGCGCTGGAATCGATCCTGCGCCGGCCCGCCTATATTGATGGAGGGATCGGTGATATCTCCGGTCAGACTCGTCTCATTGAGCGTACCCGTGCCGTAGGGGCCGGTGGACGGTGCATTCGTGGCCATCATGCCGCGCATGGCCATGGTCATGGCGTTGTTCGAAACGTAAGTGACGCGTGGCACGGTGGTCGACATCCGGCTGATTCCAAGCGAGCCACTGCTAACCTGGGTGGGCAATGTTGTCCGCCCCGTGTTATTCCAGACGAGGAAGAAGTTGAACAGGTTGTCGAGACGCGGCGCATTGCTGTTGATCTGGCCGCGTTCGAATTCCGCGCGAACGCGGGTCCGATCGGATATGATGTATTTGCCGGCAAGGTGCGCACGCTGGTGCTCCTGATACTGCCAGTGCCGAAACGAATTTGTCTGGTTGTAAACGGTATTGAGCCGAAGGGCGAATTTCCCATTCCGGGCCGCCTGGTTGAGATCGAGCGTGGCCCGCCACGAATCATAGCTGCCCGCCGACATCGACGCATTCCGGAACGAGCGGCCGGTCAGCGCCTGTTTGCTCATTGCATTGATCAACCCACCGGGTGAGGCGATGCCGAACAGGACGGAATTGGGTCCGCGGGAATCCTCGATTCGGTCCACCAAGGCCGTTTCGGTCGGGATCCTCCAGTTGAAGTAGTTTTGAGCCAGGGATGCCGAGAGGCCGCGAATGCGGTAAAGCTGGTAATTGGCCACCGATTCGTTGCCGTTCGGGGTCGTGGCCCGGTCGTCATCGACCTGGTACTCGACATTGACGGAATAGTGCATCGCCTCGGAAATATCAAAGGCGCCGATATCGGAGAGGAATTCACTGGTGAGAACGGAGATGGACGCAGCCGTGTCCTTGAGTGGCGTGTTAAGCCGGCTGCCGGCGAGGGTATTTGCCGCCAAATACCCGACGTCCTGATCGGTTGGCACGATGAAGGGGCTCATCTCGACGACGTTCGAATCGCGAGCCGTGTCTTTCGCGGTGACGGTTTGGGCGGCGTGCTCAGAGGGCAAAGCAAACGCGAACCAGCCGAACAGGGCCACGATTGGAGTCTTTGGTTTCATGGGGGAGTAGGGCCTCGGTTGAGTTGTTCAGCCTGGCAGCGGAATGGAATTGGACCTGGGGTGAACCCGAAGTAGGTCAGGTCTGTGACCTGACGCTTGGATCAGGTCGAAGACCGGACCTTCTTTCAATCTCCTAATGCCGTCACAAAATGGAGGGGGACAGCCCGATGGGGTCAGTCCGTGAATCGCTAGTCCCTGTCCACCATGCCTGGCGCTCGACCGCCTGGTCCCGCGGCGTGCACGTAGGCGGACAAAACCCGGCTTGCCCATGCACCGTTTCTCGGCGAACCAGCGGTAGGGAGGGGCAACCGTATCGCGGAGCTTGCGCGCCAACGCTCGCTGCCAAGGCGCGCTCGACGGGGCAGGAATGCTGAACACCTCAGGCCTTAGGTTGCAGGTTTCGGCCTGACCCTGTTGGAAGGGCCGCTCACCGGGGACGGTTCGCCCTACCCAACACCGACCAGTTGAGACGATTTCACTCGGATTGTCGGTTCGACTGCACGAGCCCGGCTGAGGCTGCGCCTCGCTACGGCGACATCTCGTAGATTTCGACGAGGGCGACACCGGTCGTGGTGCCGTCGGCGGCGGTGACCTGGGCGGTGTAGGCGCCCGGGGCGAGGGTGAGGATGAGGGCGGCGTCCTTGCTGCCGGCGATGAGCGCGAAGGCGCCGGTGGCCTGCGCCGCCGCCGTCGTCGCCGTGGCCTCACTCGCATTGGCCGACCAGTTGTCGTTCTCCGCCAGAATCGCACTCTCGCGATAGACGCGCAGCCGCGGGTCCGCCAGGGTGCTCTTCAGCCCGAAGGCGGCGAGCCCCGGGCCGATGCCGCGCACGAGGAGTTTCTTCGGGGAGTTGCCGGTGACGACGAAGCCGCCGATGAGGGCGCCCTCGCCCGCCGACACTTCACCGCGGGTCGAGATGTTGACGAGGCGCTGGTATTCGCTGTTTGGATTCACGCTGGCGTCGTAGATCTCGGCGAGGGCGACACCGGCGTTGGTGCCGTCGGCGACGATGGCGGTGTAGGCGCCGGGGGGCAGCGTGGCGAGGAGAGCGGCGTCCTTGCTGCCGGCGGGGAGCGCGAAGGCGCCGAGCCGGGCAAAGTCGGCCGCCTGGGCGGCGGCCCAGTCGTCGTTTTCCGCCACCAGTTCGGTGCCGCGGTAGAGGCTGATCTTGGGGTTGGCCAGGACACCCTGCAGGCCGAAGCCGGTGAGGGCCGGGCCGGTGCCACGCACCAGCACCTGCTTTGGCGCCGTGCCGGCGATCACAAAGCCCGTGATGAGCACATTGTCGCCGCCGCTCACCCGCACGCGCGAGGAGAGGTTGATCAACCGATCGGTGCGCGTTGTCGTCGTGACCAACCCGGCGAAATTCGTCGTCTGCCCGGGCAGGCTGATCGAGCCGGAGACCGTCGTCGACGGCTCGTCCACCGCGCCGCGAATCGTCGCCGTGCCCAGGGCCGTCGTCTGCTGCAGCGCGAAGGTGCCGTCGGCGCCGAGGGTCGTGAGACCGCCCGTGGTCAACGCGGCCGTCTGGGCGAGGACAAGCACCTGGTTGTTGGTGCCCACCACCGAGTACGTCGCGCCGGTCGTGTTGGCCAGATTGCTCGACTTGTAGAAGCCGGCCGCATTGGCCGAGGCCCCGTTCACCGGCAGCACCGGCGCATCGAAGGTCAGCCCCAGTGGCTCCAGGGTGCCGGAGAGGCGGCCGTTGGCCATCGTGCCCCGCAGCGTCACTGTCACCGGCGCCGCCGCGACCGCCGGCCTATCGGCCGAACTGCTAGAAGGGGCCGGCACGTCGATCACGAAGGTCTGTACGAAGGTGCCGTCCGGGTTCAGGACGAAGTCGAGCGCCCCGTTCAGCCCGAGGCCGGGCGCCACCACGAGGAGCGAACCACGGTTCGAGTTCGGCGGCAGCGCGGCGGCGATGTCGCCGACCTTCACCGTCTGGTTGTTGGGGTTGACCACGGTGCCGAAGAAGACGTTCGTCGTCGCCGCGGTGACGCGGAACGAGACGCTGACATCGGGCGCCGCGTTGTAGGTCGCGTTGCCCGCCTGCGAAGCCCGCACGACGACGGTGCCCGCCGCCCCCGTGGGCGTCAGCGTCGAACCCGAGAGCAGGGCCGGGCCGGAGACGAGGGCAAAGCTCACCGGCAGGCCGGAAGTGGCGCTCGCGCTCAGGATCGCCGCGCCCCTGTTGCTCAGCCGGTCGGCCAGCGCGGCAAACGCGATCGTCTGCGTCTGTTTGCCCGCGACCGTGAGACTCGCCGCGGCGCTCGCCGCGGCGTAGTTCTCGTTGCCCGCCTGCGTGGCGCGCACCGTGACGGTGCCGCTGGCCACCGTCAGGGTCGAACCGCTCACCGTGCCACTGCCACTCACCACCGCATAGGTGACCGGCAGACCGGAACTCGCCGTCGCACCGAGCGCCAGCGCCGCGCCGGGCGCCGCGCTGGCCGGCAGCGTGAACGCCACCGTCTGCGCCGCCTTGGCGATCGTCAGCACCGCCGTCGCCGAGCCCGAATAGGACGCGCTATTCACTACGGCTGAGACGCTGTAGGTGCCCGCGTTGGAGGGAGGCGTCGCGCTGCTGTTGTAGGTGACCAACACCGCCAATCCAGACGGCGTGGTGGCGACCGCAGCCGGGTGCGCCGCACCATCATAGGTCTGCGCGAGGTTGGTCAGCGAGATGGTCGCGACGGCCGGCGTGATGACTGGAGGGGCCACCGGCTGGGTGATGCTCGCCGTCGCCGTCGGTTGCGTCAGAGTGTAGTTGCCGCCCTGCGCGCCACCGAGCGCCAACCCCGCCACCGTCACCGTCTTGCCGGTCGCCGCGCTCTTGTCGGCGAAACTCGCCGTGCCTGCGGTGCTCACCAGCGTCACCGTGTCGCCGCTCAGGAGGCCCGCCAGCGCCGCGCTGGTGAAGTTCGGCGTCGCTGTCGTGGTGCCGTCGTAGATCTTGTTCGCCGCCGTCACGCCGGTGACCGTGAGCGCCTTCGCCATGATGGTGGCCGTCGCCGTCGGCTGCGCCAGGGCATAGTTGCCCGCGTCGCCGCCGCCGAGCGTCAGGCCCGCCACCGTCGCCGTCTTGCCGGTCGCCACGCTCTTGTCGCCAAAGCTCGCTGTCGCGCCTGTCCTCACCAGCGTCACCGCATCGCTGCTCAGCACGCCGACCAGCGCGGCCCCGGTGAAGCTTGGCGTCG
Source organism: Opitutaceae bacterium (assembly GCA_044344465.1). Lineage (GTDB taxonomy): Bacteria > Verrucomicrobiota > Verrucomicrobiia > Opitutales > Opitutaceae > ER46. The sequence goes on along the minus strand of JBIJCX010000163.1, from coordinate 1,246 downwards.
CCGTTATCGTGCCGTCGTAGGTCCGATCGCCCGCCGTCGCACCCGTCACCGTCAGCGTCTTCGCCGTGATGCTGGCCGTCGCCGTCGGCTGCGTCAGCACGTAGTTGCCTGCGCCGGCTCCGGTGATCGTCAGCCCCGCCACCGTCGCCGTCTTGCCCGTCGCCACGCTCTTGTCGGCGAAGTTCGCCGTGCCGCCGGTCGTCACCAATGTCACCGCGTCCCCTCCCAACACACCCGCCAGGGTGGCGACCGTGAAGTTTGCCGTCGCCGTCGTCGTGCCGTCGTAGGTCTTGTTGGCCACGGTCACGCCCGTCACCGTCAGCGCCGGTTTCGTGACGTCGGCTGTCGTGGTCGGCTGCGTCAGCGCGTAGTTGCCCGCGTCGGTGCCGCCGAGCGACAGGCCCGCCACCGTCACCGTCCTGCCGGTCCCCATCGCCGCGTCGGCGAAACTCGCCGTGGCGCCGGTGCTCACCAGCGTCACGGTGTCGCCGCTCACGACGCCCACCAGCGCGGCGCCGGTAAAGTTCGGCGTGGCGGCCGTGGTGCCGTCGTAGACTTTGTTCGCCGCCGTCACCCCGGTGACGGTCAGCGTCTTCGCCGTGATCGCGGCCGCTGCCGTCGGCTGCGTCAGGGAATAATTGTCCTTGTCGCCGCCGGTCAGCGCGAGGCCGCCCAGCTGCACCGGCTTCGCCACCCCGGCCGTCCTTGTCGCAAAGGCCGCCGTCGCCGCGCTCGGATCAAGTTCGACGGTATCACCCGTCACTGCGCCCACCAGCGCCGCGCCGGTGAGCACCGGCGTCGCGGTGAACGCACCGTCGTAGATCTTGTTCGCGGCCGCGGCCCCGGCGACCGTCAGGCCCTTCCGGGTGATTGCTGCTGTCGCCGTCGGTTGCGTCAGAGTGTAGTTGCCCGCGTCGCCACCACCGAGCGTCAGGCCCGCCACCGTCACCGTCTTGCCCGTCGCCACGGTCTTGTCGGCGAAGCCTGCTGTGGCGCCTGTGCTCACGAGCGTCACGGTGTCGCCGCTCAGCACGCCGGCCAGTGCCGCGCTGGTGTAGTTCGGCGTCGCCGCCGTGGTGCCGTCGTAGATCTTGTTCGCCGCCGTCACGCCGGTGACCGTGAGCGCCTTCGCCATGATGGTGGCCGTCGTCGTCGGCTGCGTCAGCGTGTAGTTGGTGGCGTCCGCTCCGGAGAGCGTGAGGCTGGAGATCGTCACCGTCTTGCCCGCGGCCACGGTCTTGTCGGC
>JBIJCX010000162.1:0-17890 GCA_044344465.1 Opitutaceae bacterium | reverse complement strand
GGGGGTTTGGTGGTTGGTTTTGTCCCCGGTCACAAACTCACGGGCGAAGCCAAACCGACTCTGCTCCGAACCATTGGCGGCGCGCATGGTTGCCACGTTGGTGATCGCCGTGGTGATCGCGCTCAGGGTGACCGCGCTGTTGCCCAGCGAGGTTACACCGGACGCAGTCAGGGCGCCCACTCCGTTGGTGACGCTGGTAAGATCCCGCGAGGCCATGCTCACGACCGTGCCACCGCCTTCGGTCACGGCCACGGAGCCGACGGCGCTCGAACTGAAGAGCGTCACGCCGTTGAACGTTTCAGAGGCGTTGGCGGTGAGTTGCGCCTGCAAAGCGACGAATTCGGTATCGTAATTCGCCTTGTCGGAGGTGCTCTTGGTGACATCCGCGTAAAGCACCTTCAACTCACTGATCCGTTCGAGAATCTTACCGCTGACTTTCAGGGCTCCATCCTGCGTCTGCAGGAGCGAAACGGCGTTCCCGATGTTGGCTGCCACGGCGCCTTGTCGGCGGGCCGAGGCGGACAGACTCATCGAGACCGCCATGCCGCCCGCATCATCGGAGGGATTGACGATTTTCGAGCCGCTGGAGAGCCGGTTGAGGCTCTTTTGCAGCATCGCATTCGAGGCAGCGAGGTTATATGAGGCACTCGTTGCCGACGTATTGGTATTAATCACGACTGACATGGTATTTTTCTTCCTTGATCGATGCGACTATCCGTCGTCGCCACGGACCTGGAGGAGACAGCGCCAGGCCACGCTGTTTGAGGCAAAAACCTCAAAGGGTACCCGTCGCCTAAACGACGGGAATTCTTGAAAGAATTTCAAACAACCCTCTTCCCCCAGACAAAGGCAACCGCGTGGAAGGTCTGCCCGCTCTCCGGGGGACTAGCCCGGAGTAGCGGTGGGAAGAGTCGGGGCGCTTACTGCAGGAGCTTGAGCGCCGTCTGCGAACTCTGATTGGCCTGGGCCAGCATCGAGGTGCCGGCCTGGACGAGAATATTCCAACGTGCGAGCTGGGTCGATTCCGCTGCGACGTCCACATCGGTGATGCGACTGGCCGCGGATTCGAGGTTGGCCTTGTTGACCGTCACGAGCTCGCTGGCGAAGCCGAAGCGACTCTGTTCCGAACCATTGGCGGCGCGCATGGTCGCCACATTGGTTATCGCCGTGGTGATCGCGGCCAGAGTGACGGCACTGTTGCCCAGCGAGGTGACGCCGGAGGCGTTCAGGGCTCCCACGCCGAAGGTGACGCTGGTAAGATCCCGCGCGGCCATGCTCACAACCGTGCCACCGCCTTCGGTCACGGCCACGGAGCCGACGGCGCTCGAACTGAAGAGCGTCACGCCGTTGAACGTTTCAGCGGAGTTGGCGGTGAGTTGCGCCTGCAGAGCGACGAATTCGGTGTCGTAATTCGCCTTGTCGGAGCTGCTCTTGGTGACGTCCGAGTAAAGCACTTTCAGTTCGCCGATCCGCTCAAGGAGCTTTCCGGTGACCTTGAGCGCGCCATCCTGGGTCTGAAGCAGGGAGATGGCATTGCCGATGTTGGTCGCCACGGCGCCTTGGCGGCGGGCGGCGGCGGACAGACTCAGCGATACGGCCAAACCGCCGGCATCGTCCGAGGGGGTGACAATCTTCGATCCACTAGAAAGCCGGTTCAGGCTCTTCTGCAGCATCGAATTCGAAGCCGCGAGGTTATTGGCGGCAACCGTCGCCGCATGGTTGGTATTGATGACAACTGACATGGTAATCTTCCTTGATTCTAAGCGCAGCGTCCGTGCTGCAGTCGTATTCGGGGAGGCGGCTCCGAATCGCGCCGGTCGTGACTCTTGTCCTGACAGAAGGATCAATCGGCGCGTCCGCGGGAAACGTTAAGGGCAATTGAAAGAAATCTTCAAGATGACGGGTTTTTGCCCGGGTTTCGCGTTGTTTGCGGTTCCATTATTCAGTGGGGGCCAGAGGTTCATCGTAACTGCGCCGCGATTTCTCCGGATCGGCTTTTTTGCGACGATTTGGTTCCGCTGGCGTTAACCGTAGCCTCAGCCCGCGCTTGATGCATCTTGGATTTTCGCCGCTCGGGCTGAAGCACCGCGCTACTCCAGGCGCTCGCGAGCAGTCTGGCTGCGGCCTCTGGCCGCGCTGGAAGATATCCGGGTTAAACGCGCCTTTGTTTGTGCCAATGAGATGCCGGTGAAACTGCGCCCTCAAACCACGCCCGTATCGGCCTGCAGCCGGCCCTTGGTTAGTCTATGCATGATCGTGAAGAACGAGCGGGCCAACCTGGATCGCTTCGGTTGGCTGCGTTTCATCGCCGCAACGCAGCCTACACCACGCCCCAAGATGGAGCTCTCGCCACGATCCGATGAACACCTGATTCAGGGAGGCAAAAAGATGGAGGGTAAAAAATGGGGGCATTGGGCTTGGATTTTTTTGCCGCACATCTTTTTGCCTCAATGCTGGTCCACGGTGAGCACGGAGGGGTGAGCGCCGCAGCTGAGACTGGTGCTGGCATATTGGCATCTTCCGATTCGAAAGCATCCGACCCCGGCGCGACCACGAGTTAAGATGGCTTCCGTTCCCTGCGGCGAAAAAAGCGATCGAATGATCGATTTTTATTAAAGTCCTGCGCGGCTGCGTCGATAAAACGACGGGCAAGTTCAGGACATTCCATCACCAAATGGAGTGCATCCTTTCTTGTGAAACATCACCAAGCACCGTTTCTAACCGGTGGCAGGCGTCAGGCGCTGCATTGCGCCGCGCTGTTGCTCTTATCGGGGCTGGCCCCTGAAAGCACGCTGGCCGGATCGCGGCCGCGGTCCGGGATCCGCACCATCGGCGACTGGCGCACTCCCGTGCGCGAACCCTATCTGATCGCCCTTGGCGCTCCCGGGCTGCGTTTCCGCGAACCCGAGCGGGTGGCCGAACCGGCGCCACGACCGGTGGCGGTTGGCCCCCCCGTGGTCGGGCTCGAAGCGGCCGAGGCTGCGGTGGCAGTAGCGAACGCCGCCGCCGTGCAACCACCGATCTCCCGGGACCCGAAATCCGGCTTCGCGCCCGTCTTGGGCTCCGTCACCACACCCGGCTCGGGTTCTGCATCCGCCTCCGGCACGACTCCCGGGCCTGCCATCACACCCAGCATCGACCCGGCGCCTCCCGTGGTCACCAAGCCTGTTCCAACGCCGATCATGGTGGACGACCTGCGGCCCCAGGTCCGCGCCGAAGACTTCCTGCCGTATTTCCAGCTTCCCGGCTCGACGCAAGCCGGCGATGCGAGCGCTGTTCCGGCTCCGCGCAGCGCTCCGGGCCCGGCTCCGCTGCCGGCAAGCTCGGCGGTTTACCAGCAGTCTCCGAAGTAGTCCGCCAGAACTCTGTTGCCCGCTCCGCGGCTCAACCCGGCGAGCGGTTCCTCCCCATAATCTTCAACCAACGGCGTCTGCCGCGACCGCATCCAGGCGAATGACCGTTTCGTAATCCGAAATCCAATGCTCACGTCAACGTCGTCCACCTACATCAATATCCGAACGGTTTTTCGGTTCGGGGCCGGACCATTCCGCTCGGTGCTGCCCGAGCTGGGCGGCGAAGTTGTCCGCCGGGCTGAATTCCTGGCGGCTGATCCGGATTATCCCTCCGCGGCGGTGATTCGATACCTGACGCGCCGGATTATTGCCGCGATCCTTACCGCCGGCGGTAATTCCGCGACGGAAAAGCAAAAAAACTGAACGTCGGAGGGGAAGAGTCGAATATCTCGCCTTGGATCGGCAAGAAACGTCGACTTTCGTAGCCCTGCGCGTGAGCGCAGGGACCGTCAATAATCCCGCCGCTCACGCGGCGGGCTACAACGGAGCTGTTTCCTAGGTGTCGAAGGTGGCGCGACTTGACCCCAAGTCGCCAACGAGAGAGCGAACGGTCCAAAGCGAGTTGAGGTCAACTTGCTCCACCTTTCAGTGGTTCCGTGTTGAGAGCAAAAATCATGCTCTAATGAATGGATTCGGCTAAGTTTTGCCGCCGCGGTGTCGATAAAGGGGTGGGGCGTTGGGCCCCGCCTTTCATGTCCACTGCCTTTCAAGTCGCCGGACTTGCCTCGAACTTCGACTGGAAAACATTCGTCGATCAACTGATGGACGTCCAGCACGCCCCGGCCGATCGGCTGGCGAACGAGAAAGCCCGCAACAACCAGAAAGTCACTCTCCTCGCTGAGTTCGGCAGCAGGATTACCGCGCTGGAGACCGCCGTGACCACGCTCGGGGCCAGCGGAACGTTTGGCGCGCGCACGGCCGTGTCTGACACCACCGCGTCCACCTGGCTCACCTCGGCGGCCACCGGCACCATGGTCGGAGCCTACAAGATCGCGGTCTCGCAACTCGCCACGGCTGCGCACCGTGATGGCGCCGCCAATATTGGCACCAGGCTGTCCGCCACCAGCGATGTTTCCCTGCTTACGCTCGCGGATCTGCCCATCGGCAGCGCGGTGACGGCGGGAAAATTTATCGTCAACGGGGCCACCATCGATGTGGAGCTCACCGATTCGCTCCAGGATATCCTCACTGCCATCACCACGGAAACGGGTGGCAACGTTACCGCCACCTACGATCCCACCGCCGACAAGATTGTTCTGACTGGTTATGACGATCCCGATCCTGGCATCGATCCGATCGAGGTGGTACTCGGCGCGGCCAACGACACGAGTAATTTCCTCGCGGCGATGAAACTGGGCAACAATGGCACCGCGGGCGTCGAGAGCTCCGGCCGGCTCGGCACGGTGAAAACGAGTGCCTCACTCGCGAGCGCCAATCTCACCACCGCAATCACCGCGGTCGACGGTTTGGGGGCCGGCAGTTTCATCATCAACGGCGTCACCATCGACTATAACGTCAACGACGACTCCCTTTCGGGCATCCTCACCCGGATCAACCAGTCGGGCGCCGGGGTCACGGCGAAGTATGATGCGGCCAGCGACCAGGTTTCCCTGACCAATAACACGACCGGTGACATTGGCATCGCCATAAGCGAGGCCGCGGGCGGGCTTCTGGGCGCGCTCGGCTTGACGGGCGGCGGCACGCTGGTCCACGGCGACAACGCGGAATTCAAGCTCAACGATGGAGTGGAGACCCTCAGCAGCTTGAGCAACAACCTCACTGCGACCGCCCATGGCGTCACCGGCCTTTCCGTGACGGTCAACAGTCTCGGCACCCAGACAATCGATGTCGCTTCCGATGGCGCGGGGATGCGGGCGAAAGTCGCCGACTTTATCGCCAAATTCAACTCCGTGCAGGCGTTCATCGAGGGTGCCACGAAGGTATCGACGGATAGCAAGGGCAAGGTCACGGCGGCGCTGCTCGCCGACAACCGCGAGATTCAGGCCTGGGGCACTTCGCTGCGTTCGACGGCCTTCGCGGCCGTGTCCGGGATCAGCGGTACGATCGCCCGTCTGGAAAATCTCGGGATCGATTTCACCTCCGGCACCAATGAGCTCGAGATCGCCGACAGTGCCAAGCTTGATGCCGCCCTGCGCGACGCGCCCGAGGACGTTGAGACATTTTTTGACACCGCGACGACGGGGTTTGTGGACAAGATCTCGGAGCTGATTGCTAGCGGGGAGACCCAAACCACGACCCAGCGGACGAACCTCAACACGTACAACACCTCGCTCGATGCCCAGATTGCGGACATCGAGCGCCGGCTCGAGCAGCAGCGCGAGGTCATGGAGTCGGCCTTTATCAACATGGAGATGGCGCAATCGACGCTCAAGTCGCAGCAGGCCGCGCTCACCAACGCCTTTCCGACCACCACGAAATGAATGTAACCTCGCCTTGCCTGGCGGACCGTTGGGTGCGCCGTGCTTGCCGTGGGGCGAGCCCTCGGCGATTCGCGATTGCGCTGTTGGGCAGCCTTATGGCTGCCGGTTGCATGGCCCCAGCCGTCAACGATCCGGCGCGGATCGGCCCCTTCTTCACGCCGGTCAACTACGTGGGGGAACCGACCCTGCCCTCGGCCCTCCGGCGGGTCGTGCTCCTGCCGGTCTGCGGTGGCGACGTCGCGCCCTACGAGACGGCGGCGACCCTCGCCCCGGCCTTTGCGGCGGCCCTGCAAAGGGAGAATCGCTTCGAGGTTGTCGCGCTCAGCCGGGACGAATGCCGCCGTCGGTTCGGGGTCGAGGAGCTGTCGTCCACGGCGGCGTTGCCGCGCGATCTATTGGCGGCGCTGAAACGGGAATTCGCCGCTGACGCGGTACTGTTCATCGATCTTACGGTGTTTCGCGGTTACCGGCCCCTTGCGTTGGGCCTGCGGGCGAAGCTGGCGGCGATCCACGATTCGCGCCTCATTTGGACCTTCGACACTGTGTTCTCGGCGGACGTCCCAGCCGTGGCCAACAGTGCGCGTCACCATTTTCTCTCGAGTGATGCCCGGGGCGTGCCGGGCGATCTCAGTCCGGCGGTGCTGCAGTCGCCCTCCCGTTTTGCCGAGTATGCGGCGGCGGCGATGTTTGTGACGCTCCCGCCGGTGTATTCGCCGCCCGTGCCACGGCCCGTGGTCACAAATTGAGCGGCCCGCTAAAGTTTCCTGTTTGGTGGTCGATAAGATGATCATCAACCAACGGCGTTCCCTGTGATATCAGCGGCTGACCGTTTCGTACCTCGAAACCCAATGATATCCTCAACTTCAAACACCGATAGAATCATCCGAACGGATCTGTTGGCCGTGGCCGGGCAATCCGGATCAAGGCCGGCCACCAGTCGTCCAGATCAGTTTTCCAGCGCAAGCACCTCCGGCCTCAAGGTTGCGCTCGATCAGCAACCGGCCATCCGCCCAGACGTGGTGGAGCGCGCCCGGATTCTCGCCGCCGATCCCGACTACCCGTCCCGCGCGGTGATGCAGCATGTTGCCCGCCAGATTATCGCCACGCCTGATCTGTCCGAGAGCGAAGCCTAAGCCGCCTATGAATGCCCAAACCTATGCGCGCACGTACCGTTCGAACGCGGTGCTCACGGCGAGTCCTGGCCAGCTGGTGTTGATGCTTTACGATGGCGCCCTCAAGGCGCTCATGCTCGCGCAGGACGCCTTTGCCCAACCGCAGGGCTCGCCCCGCCGCATCGAGGAAATCAACCAGCAATTGCTGAAGGCGCAGGCCATCATCTCGGAATTGCAGAGCGGTTTGAACCTGCAGGACGGCGGGGAATTCGCGCAGACGATGAACCGTCTTTACGACTATCACAACCGGCGGCTCTTTAACGCCAACCTCCGCAAGGATATTGCGCCCGTGGTCGAGGTCGAACGCCTCCTGCGGGAAATCCGCGACGCGTGGGCCGAGATGCTCTGCAAGCACGCGGGCACGCCGGAACCGGTGCACCTGCGGGGCGTCGGCTGACCGTGGAAACCCCGCCGCAAAAGGTCGCACGACTGTTGACCGCCCTCGAGGATCTCAGCCGGCAGGAAGCACTGCAGGTGCGCTCCGGGGATTACCAGGGCGCGGTGCAGACCCAGCGGCGGATCGATCCGTTGGTGGGGTGTCTGGCGGAGCTTGGGGCGGCGGCCGGTTTGACGACCCGCACCCGCGTCGCCTCGGTCATCGAATTGCGTCGGAGCAGCGAGGACCGGCTCGCCACGGCACTGGCCCGTGGGCGTGAAGAATTGCGGCAGATGCGAACCAATCATCGCCGACTCTCCCAGTTGAGGCCGGCCTATGGCACGGTCCCGAGCGGCGGGCGGCAGCTGAGCGCACGCGGCTGATCCTGGAAACGCAGTTGGACACAGAGGCCACTGAGGCAAACCGTGAGGACGCAGAGGGCTGTGATGACAACGTCAGTTCGCTTCCGCCACCAGTCGCTTGAGATCGATTTCGCCGTCGTTGGCCCCGTCTTCGCCGAGTGCGATGGTCACACAGGCGGGCGGCGGTCCGGCGAGCCAGGATGAGGCGATTTGCGCGGTCGCGGTCCGCCACTTCAAACCCGGCTTTGAATATACGGTGATGGTCGAGAAGCGCTCGCTGCCTTGCCAGCTGAGGTTGGCCTTCAGGCAGAGCGAACCATCGGCGAGGTTGTAGGTCTGGATAAAAATCGCCCCGCGCATCTGCGTGTCATCCGCTCCCGCCGGCGCCGTGAGGTTCATGCGCCCGAGCCCGTGGTGATAATTGACCATCCGCGTGATGTCCCAGGTCGGCCCCATGTCCGAAATGGATTGTTTGGTCAGGGCGTCGCCAATTTCGGAGAGGAAGGAGAGGAGTTGCATGGTGGCTGAGAGGGATGGCTGGGGCGCGGGGCACCTGGATCCTCTTCGGCGCACCGCGGAGAAACTTGAGAAAGATTTTGACCGAGAAATTGATTCGCGCGGCGAGGGCGGTACTGCTGGAGTGGTGACTCCCGGGGCATCACGCCCTGCCGTTTCGCCTCGAGTTTCTCATGTCCCTGGAAAAAATCCTGATTGTCGAAGACGAGCCCATCGTCCGGAGCCTGTTGCAGAACATCTTTCTGCGGCACAAATGCAGTGTGTCGTGTGCCGCGACGATCGCGGAGGCCAACGACGCCGTGACGCGCGAATCGTTCGACTTGATGATGCTCGACATCCGCCTGCCGGACGGCGACGGGCAGCGGTTCCTTGATCAGGTGGTCCTGCTGCCGGAGCGGCCGCTGGTCGTCATGGTGACGGGCTACGGGACCATTGATTCAGCGGTGTCGTGCATGCGGGCGGGAGCGTTTGATTATGTACTGAAGCCTTTTGCGCCGAGCCAGATCGACGTGATCATGAGGAAGGCGCAGTCCTATCGGCAGCTGCTGAGCATCAACCGGCTGCTGAGCGATGATCCCGAGGCGGAGGATTTTGGCTCGCTGGTGGGGCGGGGGGCGGCGATGACCCGGCTGCGCCAGCTCGTGGAGCGGGTGGCGCCGACCGATGCCACGGCGTTGATCACGGGTGAAAGCGGGACGGGCAAGGAGTTGATCGCCCGCGAGCTTTACCGGCGCAGCGCGCGGCGGGGCCAGCCGTTCATCAAGGTCAACTGTGCGGCCATTTCCGAGAACCTGATCGAGAGCGAATTTTTTGGCCATGAACGCGGCGCCTTCACCGGAGCGACGGCGCGCCGGGAAGGGCGATTCGAGCTCGCCAACCAAGGCACGCTGCTCCTCGACGAGGTGAGCGAGATTCCATCCGGGCTGCAGGCCAAGCTGCTGCGGGTCCTGCAGGAGCGTGAGTTTGAGCGCGTCGGCGGCAGCCGGACGATCAAGGTCAATGTGCGCATCATCGCCACCTCGAATCGCGACCTTGCGAGTTGCGTGGAGAAGGGCGCCTTTCGCCAGGATCTCTTTTACCGGCTCAATGTTTTTCCACTGCGGGTGCCCACGCTGCGGGAACGCACCGACGATCTGATGCTCCTGGCCAACCACTTCCTGCTCCGGTTCGCCCGCAAACACGGCATCAAGCTCGCGGGCCTCTCGGATTCGGCCGAGGCGGCCATCATGGCCTATGGATGGCCGGGCAATGTGCGCGAATTGCAGAATACGATCGAGCGCGCGGTCATCCTGTCGGAACCGGGCCGCCTCGTCACGGCGGCGGTGCTGGGATTGCCGGGCAATCTGTCGCTGGCGGCGCCGGCGGCACTTTCACCCGCAGTCGCACCTCAGGCTTTGCCCGCACCCGCGCCGGAGCTGACGGAGCGGGGTTCGGCGGAGGCCTCCTCGCTGGCCTGGGCGGAAGCAGCCGCGGTGGCGGTGGCGCCGACGGCCAGTGCCGGCGACGGCGGAGTCGTTCGCCTCGACGAAATGGAGAAGCAGGCGATTTTGGCGGCGCTGCGGCAGACGGGTGGCAACCGGACTCAGGCGGCCATCGCCCTGGGGATCAGCATTCGGACGCTGCGGAACAAGCTGCAGGAATACCGCGAGGCCGGTGTCCCAGTCCCCGAAACCGGGGAGGATTAACCCGGATATCTCATGGAGACGCGGCGCCCTCGCCGCGTTGCGACCGACCACTGCGGCGGGGGCGCCGCGGCTCCAGGATTCAGTGTGGGCCAGAGGTTCATCGTAACGGTGAATGATCGATCCACCTGCGCCAATTTCGCGACGATTTTCGGGATGGGTAGCCGCGTTGGAGCGCTGCGACAACGTGGTCGCACGTTCGGCCACGCTTTCACTTCGTTCAAGCGCGGCTACAATTTCGGTTGCGGTTGCGGCGGTGCGAAATAACCGGGCTATTCGGCCGCGGGACGCCCGGCCGCCGGCCGGCGGATGCCTTCGCGCCGCCACCAATGAAATTAATTCGCGGTGATTCTGCAGTCCGCCTTAACCCCCGCAGAAACGCGCCGATAACTCTTCAGCGCCATTAACGTACAACCCGCCTGCCCATGCCCGCCGTTGAGCAAATCTCTGAAACCCTGATTCGCAACAATATCACTCGCGCGGCCAGCGATGTGTTCAAGACCATGCTGGGTCGCGAACTCTCGCTGAAGGCGGTGGTCGAAAAGGGAGTGGCCAGCTGGCCGCCCCATCAAACGTCCTCCGGACCGATCGATACCGGGCCGCAAATTGTGGGCGCCGTCGGCTTCGTCGGCAGCGTCAACGGGCTGCTTTACCTCTATCTCGATCTGCCCTTTGCCCGGCTGTGCACCGGGCACATGCTCGGGATGACCGATCGGGAATTGGAGGAGGCGGGTGACGAGGTGATCAACGACGCCATCGGCGAGATCACCAACATGACGGTCGGCAGTTTCAAGAACGGCCTCTGCGATGCGGGCTTTCCCTGCACGCTGACCATTCCCTCGATTCTCCGCGGCAGCAGTTTTTCCATCGAGCCCATCAGCTCGGTCGTGCGCCAGACCTACAGCTTCGAATGCGCCGGCCACCGCGTGGTCACCGACATTCTCATAAAGATTGGCGATTAACCCACTTTTTTTCCCATGCGTTACAAGATACTTACCGTCGATGACTCGAAGACCGTCCGCATCATCGTGCGCAAGGCCTTCAAGGGCTATGACTGCGAGATTCTCGAGGCGGGCAACGGTGTCGAAGGCCTGGCGCTCGCGGCGAAGGAATCGCCGGACCTCATCCTGCTCGATGTGACCATGCCGGTCATGGATGGCGTCGAGATGCTGACGAAGCTGAAGTCCGATCCTGCGCTCAAGGCCATGCCTGTGATGATGCTCACCGCCGAGGGCGGTCGGGACCATGTCTTGAAGATCGCCAAGATCGGCGTGCGCGACTATCTCGTGAAGCCGTTCAAGGAGGACGTGCTGATCGAGAAGGTCGGCCGGGTGATCGATCTCAAGCCGCTTTCCGAAGCGCCGGCCAAGACCAAGTCGATTCTCGATTCCGCCGAAATCCTCGTGGTGGAGGACAAGCCCGCCATCATCCACCAAATCCAGGAAGGCCTGAAGCACACGCCGTGGAAAATCCATGGCGTCTCTGCGCAGGGCGAGGCGATCGATTTCTGCACGCGCACGCCGCCCGATGTCATCATTGTCAGTCTGTCCCTGCCCGACGAGTCGGCCTTCACGCTGTTCCGGCTGGTCCGCACCAATGTCAAAACCAAGTACACGCCCGTCTTTGCCCTCGTGGTGAAGACGGAGGTGCAGCAGCAGCAGCAGGCGCAGACCCTGGGCTTCAGTGCGATTATCACGAAGCCGATCGACCTGGGTGAGCTCGAGACGAAGATGGCCAAGGCCATGAACCTCGACACCTCGCAGCGCTACTTCGCGACCGAGGGAGACAGCCTGATCATGCGCCTGCCGGAAAACTGTTCCAACCCCGTGCTCGCCGAGGTGGCCCTTTACATGAAGCCGAAGCTGGCGGAAGCGGTCGATGCCGGCCTCAGCAAGGTCGTGATCGATCTGCACCACCTGAAGGCCCTGCACATGGGCGTGATCAAACTCCTGTTCCAGGCGATGCAGACCTGCCGCGATCTCGGGATGCATTTCGCCCTGGTGGGCAATGCCCAGATCATTGCCGAGTGCAAGGGCTTCGAGGACACGCGGAGCTGGACGTTTTATGAGACGCTCGAAGAGGCCAAGGCCAACCTGGGCCAGAGCCCGACGGGTGCACCGGCGCAACTCGCGGCGGTATGAGACTTTGGTTTGGGTTTGTTGAATGCTGATGCTGATCACCGGGCGGGGCGTAATTTGAGCGCACCGCCCGGCAGCATTCCTCACTGGTTGGGGCTTGGGCCCAAACGACCAATCCTTTTTTTTGCCAACTCTTTTTTGCCATCTCCCAGGGAGGTCCAAATCCGAAACTTATCTGTGGCGCAGACTCCGTGCCGCGGTGGAGCATCTGCCGGCCTTGGGTATTCTCTGCGCCCTGGTCCTGTCTCTGCGGTGTCAAAGGTTTGGGGCGACTGCACTGAAGGCCGGCCATCTGCGATCTTTCTGAATCTGCGGGAGGCTAAAACCAGGAACCAAGACCAATCCCATGACAGAGGAATGGGGACAGAGGAATATAGCCCCAATCCCCCGGCCTCGTTGGGGCTTGGGCCCAAACCGCCAATGATTTTGGCAGAAAGATGGGGTCAGAAATATCCTTCAACCCCCTGACCGGAAATTTTTCTGCCTCCATTTTTCTGCCAAACTGCCTTGGGTATGCTCGGCGTTTTTTTGCCCGGTCTCAGCGGTGTCAAAGGCTTGGGGCGAGACGGGACACCACGCAGGGGTCGGAGAAAGCATGAATCCATTTTTGCACCACGCTAGGCCCGGAGATTATTGGATTGCTGCCGTCATCATTGAGAAAAAACGGCATCCGTTTTCAGGAAATAGCCCGGCGCAGAACCGTCGCGCTGATCCTGCTGCTGTTGGGCGCCGGGATCTGGCTCGTGGTGCACGGGCTCCGGAGCTGACGAACTCCGCCTCAGGTGCCCGATACGTTGGGCGCCGAGGCTCCCGCTAGAGTCCTTTCCGATCATGGAGGGCCGAGCTCCGTCGAGGCCGCTTAGTCGCCGCTTGTATTTCGGCCTCGGCGGAGCTCGGCCCTCCGTAGATCCGGTCCGCGCAGCGGACCATTCTAACGAGGCGCTCGCCGCCACCCTGTTCGGGCACCTCAGATTGCCGATTGCTCCCCAGCGCCAAACGGTCTGAGGCTGCGACTCGTTAGAAGTTGTTGCGCCCGCTCGGCCTGGGCGGCCGTGGGTGCGACGCGATGCGGTTTCGACCACCCAATCAGCACGAGGCCGTGGCCGCCATTCGCGAGTGGCAGGAGCATGAAGGCCCCCGGGCGCGAAGGGCCATGGCGAAACCATTCCGGCAGATACTGCTGGATGTTCGGTTCGCCCGTGTCGTGGATCGCCACAGTTTGGTGGCGCGTAAGGCAGACGCCGAAGACCGTGCGCTCGTCGGATCGCAACGAGGCACGGGTGCGGTGTTCCTTCCAGGTGTCGCCGACCCCGTTGGCCAGCACCAGGCTCATGCCACCGGGCGCGGGGAGAAACACCCAGGCTTCGTGCGCCGCGTAACTCTCGCAGAGCGCCGCGAGTGCATGGGTCCACCCAGCGGCGGGTTTCGCGGCTTGAGCGTTCGCGGCCAACAAGGCGGCGGACAACGGTGCCGTTTCGATGCTTTCAGCCGACGCCGCGACGGGACCGGGGTCGCCGTCGAGGCCGGCATTGGCCAGCCCGGTTTCCCGCCCGGTGGTCGCGTGGTCACGGTGCCGGCGACGGGATTTAATGCGCAGGGTGATCGCGACGGGCAGAACATGACTGGCGCTGGTCCGGGTGAGGCTCGCGAACCGTTCGTCGGTGTGCTGCAGCGCTGGCTCGACCAGATCGCAGATGCCGGGGAGCAGGCGGTCGTACTTTCGGGCGAGAGAACGCGATTTTCGCTCGAAAGCTTCATGGTCGAAATCGGTGTCAAGCGCCAGCCGGGCCACGCGTCCGCCCAAGTCGACGATGCACAGCAGCCGTGAGTCTTCGGACAGGGTCAAGCTCGCGACCATCTCGGGCCCGCTCTGGCGGAGTCCCCGCCTGATTTGTTTCGCAAGGCGGGACTCCGCCAGCAACTGCTGGCTGAGTTCGAGCGGCGTGACCCCGAACACGCTGCGGAAGGCAATGTCCTCGGACTTGGTCTTGAGCCGATTCTGCGCCTCGCGGTAAAGTTCGAGCGAAACTGCCGGCAGCACGATGTGGCCGAGTTGTCGGAGGGCCGCGCATGCGAACGCCGCTTCCGGGTCGACCGTGCCGAGGGCGGTGGCCCAGTTCTGGGCCAGCAATCCGGCGCAGAGAGCGTGGGCGGCAGCCTCGCGCTGCTCGGTGGGATGCCCGACCCGGCCTGAGTTCTCGAGCAACATGAGGGACACGGCCAGACTGCGAATGCGGCGAAAGCCCACCTGATGAATCGCGTGGGTGATGGACGAAAGCGGTTCGACGTGAGGATTGTAGATGATCGTGTTGGCGACGGTCAGCAGTTGCGCCATCACGGCGGCATCCTGTTCGATCAACTCGGCAATCTCGGAAATCGTCGAATCCGCCAGGTGGTTGGACAGGGTTTCGATCAGTTTCAACAATTCGGGCAGGCCCACGCCCTTGCCCGACTTCAGGGCGGAGCGGGCCTGGTCCACGGTGTCCTTGGCCGAAAGCGGGACCACCATCCGGTCGCGGCTCGAGATCATAGGTTTTTGCGCAATGGCGGGCGGGCGCCGCTTCGTCGCCGCCGCCGCGGGACGGCCGTCCCACGGTGGCAACAAGGCGGCGCCCGCCGAGGCATCGTGGTTATCGTGCAACTGCAGATGGCTGCAGTTCGCGCTGGGTGGCGAGAACCTCGTCGACCGCGGCGGTGAGCTGCGGGATCGTGAACGGCTTGGGGAGCGTGCGACTCGCGCCGAGTTTGGAGGCCATCCGCAGCCAAGTGGAGGAGAAATTCGCGCCGCCGGACATCGCGATGATACCCAGGCCGGGAAATTCCGCCCGCAGTTTCATGATGGTTTCGATTCCCTCCTGGTTGGGCATCACAATGTCGGTGATCACCAGATCCACGGGATTGGCGCGAAAAAGTCTTACGCCTTCCTCGCCTTCACTGGCCGTCGTGACCACATGGCCGACGGTGGTCAACAGCATCGCCACAAGCTCGCGGAGCTGGGCGTCGTCATCGATTAGAAGAATCCTGGCCATGGGAGTGAGGTCGTGACCCGGGCTTAGAAGGTGAAGCGGCTCCGCAGGCCGAGCAAGAGTGCATCGGGGAGGGTGCGGGAGCCGCCCGGGTGCTGAATCCACTGGAGGTTGGGTACCAGTTGGCAGTATTCGCGGACGACAAAACGGTAGCTCAACTCGACCACCCGTTCGTAGTCCGAGGGAAATTCCATGCCGGCGGCGCGTTCGGCCCGGCGGTAGGCGTCGCTGATTCTCACTGACGCCATCCCGAGGCCAAACGTATCGGCGTCACGTCCGGGCACCAGGCCCGTGTAATTCAGCCCCATGTCCCAGGTGTGGGCGAAGAAGCTGCGGTCCCCCGGACTGAATCCTGCGCGCGCAAAGACCGTGAGTCCCTGCGGGTCGCCTTGGCCGACGGCGGCCTCGCGCCACAGCAACTGTTCTGCCACGGCGTAAACGCCATGGTTGCCGGCATGGTTACGCTCCGGATCGAATTGGTCGGCAAACTCCCCGGTGTGATGCCAGGCGCCGATCTTGAACGTGCCGGGTGGACCGATCGGCCGTTCGAACACGACCTCGAACAGGGAGAATCGACCCTGCCCACCGCCCAGTTCAAGGTGCAGGCTCCCGGGATGGCGGGAGGGGTCGCCGTCGGGATCGTCGAAGGAATCGCCATCGTAAACGCCGGCTTGGACCTGGATGTTCCGGGCCACGGCGAACCGCGCCGAGACACCGAGGGCGCTGCGATAGAAGGCCGGGCCGGTGTTGCGCGTATTGCCCGAAATGAACGCCGGCCAGCCAAAGCTGCTGTTCAGGAAAACTCCGCCGCTTTCCGTGGTGGCGAAATCGCCGTCGGCGACCAGCCGGCCGGCGCGCCAGCTGACCCGATCGCCGCCGAACGTTCCGCCGAGCCAGGTCTCGTAGAGCAGGGGATGATTATAGGCTTCGATATTGCTGGCGCCCTGCAGGTCGCCAACGCGCCTGGCACTCAGGTTGCCGCCGTGGGGATAAAGCGCGCTCACCCGCAAGGTGGTCCCGGCGGGCAGGCCGGCGGCCGCCGCCAGGTTGCAGTGCAGCGACGCTTCCCCGAGGCCCCGGTAAACCACCGCTCGCTGCCGACCGCCGGCGACGATCCCGAACACGTCCGCCGAGTAACTGCTCTCCAACCCGAAGACGCGCGCCGCTTTGGTTTCAGTTTGATCGGCCGTGATGGGCGCGCCTGCATCAATGCGGGCGTCGCGCGCGGTGCCGGATTCGGCCGCACCCGTCGCCGGGGGAAAGGCACTGACCGCCTGTCCTCGAGCGGTCAGAACGAGTGGCATGCCCGCGATCAGGATAAGGAGGGGGATGTTCATGGCGCTGCCAGGGACGGCATCAGGCCTAGCCCGGATATTTTATGGAGACGCGGCGCCCTCGCCGCGTTGCGCTCGACCACCGCGGCGGGGGCGCCGCGGCTCCAGCACTCAGTGTGGGCCAGAGGTTCATCGTAAATGTGAAATAACCGGCCTAGGCGGCGACGCCGCCGGCGAGGGCTTGGACGGAATCGGCGGCGACGACGCGGTCGATGTCGAGGAGGGTCTTCACCTGGCCCTTCACCTTGGCCATGCCGAGGATGTACTCGGTGCTGAGGCGGGCGCCGAAGTCGGGCGTGGGCTCGATGACATCGGGGGTGAGGGTGACGACCTCCTCGACGGTGTCGACGATGAGGCCCATCTGCACGGTCTGCTCGGCGGTGAGTTTCACCTGGACGACGACGATGCAGGTGCGCTCGGTGAACTCGGCCTTGAGGCCGAACTTGACCCGCAGATCCACGATGGGAATGACGCGGCCGCGCAGGTTGATGACGCCTTTGACGTAGTCGGGCATCTGCGGCACCGGGGTGATTTTCTGGATCCGGATGATCTCGCGGACCTTGAGGACGGCGATGCCATAGGCTTCGTTTTCGAGCACGACGGTCAGATACTTGCCGGCCAAGGCGGGTTTGCCGGCGACGGCGGCAGCGGGAGCGGTGAGAGTGGACATGAAGGAACAAACTTGAGTTTTTCTGATGCGAGCGGGAGTAGGCGGAGGAAGATCGAAAGCGGACAGGCTTGATCTCGGAAAACCAAGGCCGCCGATTTCACCACAGAGACACAGAGGCACAGAGAAGACCGCCTCTGTGGTCTGCCCTTGGTGTCTTCGTGTCTTTGTGGTTCATCGGATTGCTGGCTTCCGGCGGCTCAGCTCTCGAAGTGATCGGAGTTGCCGTGGTGATGGCCGTTCGAACCTGATTTGGCGGGGGTGTCGGCGAAGCTCAGTTTTTCCTGGCCGCGAGAGGGTGCCGCCGGATGACCGAGGATGGAGGGGCGCACGACGCCCGGCGTGGAGGACTTGGCGGGTTTGGTGGCGGCAGCCTTGGTCGGATGCACCGTGCGGGCCGCTCCGCGACTGTTGCCGTTGTTCGCGCCGTCGACAAGGGCGAGCAGGTCGACGACCGACTCCTGGAGGACGACGGCCTGGGCCGAGAGTTCCTCGGCGGCGGCGGCCGACTCCTCGGCGCCCGCGGCGTTGGACTGGGTGATCTTGTCCATCTGCGAGACGGCCGTGTTCACTTGTTCGATACCCTGGGTCTGCTCCTTGGAGGCCTGCGCGATCTCGGCCACGAGGGTGTCGACCTGGCGGGCCTTGCCCACGATCTCACTGAGTGACTGCGCGACCTTGCCGCAGATCTGCACCCCGTGATCGCTCTTCTTGACGGAGTCCTCGATCTTGCCGGCGGTTTCCTTGGCGGACTGGGCGCTGCGTTGCGCGAGATTGCGCACTTCCTCGGCGACGACCGCGAAGCCCATGCCGGCCTCGCCGG
>JBIJCX010000483.1:0-5455 GCA_044344465.1 Opitutaceae bacterium | reverse complement strand
CATCTACCGCTCCGAAGTCGGCTTCTCCTACATCGCCACGGAGACCGTTTCTTCGGCGTATTTGCGCGGCGACCTGGCCCTGTTCCAAAACCGCCTGAAGCTGGCCGGCGGCGTGCGCGCCGAGCAAACCAACATCGACGCCCGCGGCCCGCTCTCCGACCCGACGCGAAATTACCAACGCGATGCACAGGGCCGACCCATCCTCGGGGCCAACGGGCGGCCGCTGTCCATCACCACCGATCCGTTGGAGGTGTCGAAACTCACTTACCTCGATCGCGGCACGCACGTGGAAAAAGAATACCTGCGGCTTTTCCCGAACCTCAATGCGAGTTTCAACCTCCGCGAAAACCTGATCGCCCGGGCCGCGGTCTATACCTCGGTCGGCCGTCCGGCCTTCAGCCAGTATGCAGGTGCCCTCTCACTGCCTGAAACCGATCAGCCGCCGTCGCCAAGCAACCTGATATCGGTCCCCAACGTGGGCATCAAAGCGTGGAGTTCGCAGACCGTGAATGCCCGGCTGGAATACTATTTTGCCGGCCTCGGCCAGTTTTCGGTCGGGGCCTTTCGCCGTGATTTCAAGAATTTCTTCGGCAATACCGTGTTCCGCGCATCGCCGGAATTCCTCGCCCCCTATGGCCTGGATCCCAACCTGTACGCGGCGTACGACGTGTCGACGCAGTATAACCTGCCCGGCCGCGTGCGCATGGAGGGGACCAACGTGAACTACAAGCAGGCGCTGACGTTTCTGCCGGCCTGGGCGCGGGGCGTGCAGGTGTTCGGCAATCTCAGCGTGCAACGAGCGCTGGGCGAGGCGGCGGCCGACTTTTCCGGCTACGTGCCGAAGACCGTCAACTGGGGGGCGAGTCTGACGCGCGAACGCCTGGTGGTGAATCTGAACTGGCACTATCGCGGCCGCGCACGGGCGGGACTGGTGGCCGCCGGCCCCAGCATTGAGCCGGGAACCTACAACTGGCTGGCCCCGCGGCTTGTCACCGACGTGGTGGCCGAATACCGCTTTACCAAGAAGCTCTCGGTCTTCGCCAACCTGCGGAATCTGTTCCATGTGCAGGAAGTACAGGAAGTCTACGGCCCCAGCACACCGGCCATCGCGCGCGGTCGGGTAAGCAATGCCGACTACGGCTCGCTATGGACGTTCGGAGTCAAGGGTAGTTTCTGACCAGCATCACCATGAAGCGGCCGTTTGCGACTATCCTCACCGTCGAGGATAACGGTGCGCCCAGCCTCGTCGCCTACCGCCGTGCGATCATCACCGTAGAGGCAAAATAATTCCCGGTCCATGAACCCGAGCTGCGCCCGTCGGTTCCACCGCATGTCCCGCCAAATCGTGGTTGGACTGACGCTGGCCGTGCTCGGTGGCGCGCGCGGGGCCAGTGCCGACGATACGAGACTGAACATTCTCTTCGTCTTCGCCGACGATTGGGGACGCTACGCGAGTTGCTACCGCGGTCTCGACGGCCGGCCGACGGTCAACGACGTCGTGCGCACGCCGAATATCGATCGGGTGGCGCGGGAGGGCGTGGTGTTTCGCCACGCGTTCGTCAACGCCCCGAGCTGCACGCCCTGCCGCAGTTCGCTGCTCTCCGGCCGGTATTTCTTCCAAACCGGCCGCGGCGCGATCCTGCAGGGGGCGGCGTGGGACGAGTCGATTCCGACCTTTCCGCTGCTGTTGCGCGATGCGGGTTATCACATCGGCAAGAGCTTCAAGGTCTGGCTCCCGGGCACGCCGGTGGACGCGCCCTTCGGCGGCCAGCGATACGCCTACGAAAAGGCCGGCCGCGCCTGCAATAATTTCTCCGAAGAGGCCACGGCGATGGTGGCGGCCGGGGCGAGCGTGGCCGCGGCCCGCGCCCGTATTCTCGCCGAGGTGCAGGCCAATTTCGACGCGATGCTCGCCGACCGGAAGCCCGGCCAGCCTTGGCACTATTTCTTTGGCCCGACGAACACGCACCGGAGCTGGGTGCAAGGCAGCGGAAAAAAGCTGTGGGACATCGAGCCCGACTCGCTCCAGGGCAAACTCCCGAAATCCCTGCCCGACGTGCCCGAGGTGCGCGAAGACGTGGCCGACTACCTCGGCGAATGTCAGGCGGTGGATGCCTATGTCGGCGCGCTGCTGCAACGGCTCGAAGCCGCCGGCGAACTCGAGCGCACCGTCGTCGTGCTCAGCGGCGATCACGGCATGCCGGGTGTGACGCATGCCAAATGCAACCTCTACGATCAGGGCGCGGCCGTGCCACTCGTGGTTCGCTGGCCCGGCGCCAAGGGTGGCCGGGTGATCGATGATCTCGTGCGCCTGCCCGATCTCATGCCGACGTTTTTGGAAATCGGCGGCGTCAAGGCGCCGGAGGGTCTCTACGGCCGCAGCCTCGTGCCGCTGCTCAAGTCGGACCGCGGCGGCCTGATCGACCCAACGCGCAACTGGGTCATCATCGGCCGCGAACGGCATGTCGGCATGGCGCGGGAAGGCCACCTGCCATATCCGATGCGCGCCCTGCGCACGGCGGACCATCTCTACATCCGCAATTTTGCCCCGGACCGCTGGCCGGCGGGCGCACCTTATGCCGCCGCGGAGACCCCGCCGAACCTCCGCGGGGTCGCGGCCAACACGTTCGCGGCGTTTCCCGACATGGATGCCGGCCCGACCAAGACCTGGCTGGTCGCGCGCTGGCGCGACCCCGTGTGGCAATGGCATGTCGATCTGGCTTTCGCGAAGCGGCCGGCCGAGGAGTTCTATGATCTGAAGCATGATCCCGATCAGGTGAAGAACCTGGCCGCTGATCCGGCGTGGGCAGCGAAGAAACGCGAGCTCTCCGAGCGGATGATGAAGCTCCTGCGCGCGGCGCAGGACCCGCGCGTGGTGGGCGACGGCATGACCTACGAACGGTCCCCCTACACCGACCCAGAGCCGCCCGCCGCGCCCAAGCCGGGGGCCAAGCCAACGGCGAAATAGCCGCAGCGGCGCGCCGCCGTCCGCCCGGCGATCCTGATGCAGAACGTCCATCCCCCAAGCGACCGATCAACGCCAAAACCAAAGTCTTTGCGTCTCCTCGACCTCCCAATCACGCCTAACTGCCAATCGCGCTTCATGCGGTTGGCCTATGTCGCTTTGGTCGCGCTGCAAGGTGCGTCCTTGGCGCAAGCGTCTTTGCCGCGGGATCGATTTCCGGTGAAGGTGGTGGGCACGCAGTTGCAGGTGAACGATGGCTCAGGGCGAAGATTCTTCCTCGCGGGCATGGTGGACAACCACCCCAACAGCGGCCGCCAGCTCTCGTTATATGACCATGCGGAAATGCGGGCTCAGCTGGCGGCCCATCAAGCCATCGGAGCCACGGCCATGCGCTGGAACGTCTTCCTCCGCGGCCGAGACCTGCGCTGGGACGCGCAGGGGCATGTGATTGGAATGTGTGACCAGGCCGTCGAACGCATCAAGGACGGTTTGGATCTGGCCTATCAACATGGCATCGTGATCCAAGTGGTGCTTTCGACCGCTCATTTTCTACAATACGGAAAGGACGGAAAGAACCCCGAGAACATCCTGCGCGTGAACAACAACAAGCTGATGTTTGAGGATCCCCTGGCGACCCAGGCGTATATTGATCACGTTATCAAACCGATCACGCGGACGATCGGAGTTCATCCCGGTTTGTTCGGCTACTGCCTCATCAATGAGGCCTCCGGCATGTACTACGCCGGAGACGCCCAGACCGGTACGTGGTCGGACGTGAAGGTGCATCTGAAAGACTTCCAGCGCTGGGTAAATTGGGTGGCCTCGGAAATCCACGCCAACCAGCCCGGTGCCCTCTGCAGTGTGTCGGGCGTGGCTCCGGGCCTCGCCCAGTATGCCGACGAGGTGTTGATTGCCGCGGGTGGAAAGCGGAATGGCACGCTCGATCTCCATCAGGTGCAGTTCTATCCCGCCAATCATAAAGAAGACTGGTCGCCGTTCCTGCACCGCCCCGAGGAGTTTGTCGCGACTTATGGCGGCGGGTTGAAGCCTTTCATCTGCGGAGAAACTCCCATCGAAGGCATTGTCAAAAGCGGAAAGGGCAAGTTTCAGGGCACGGAAGAGTTCGGCCTGGAGGAGGCCTATGCTCGACTGTGGAACAAGGGGTATTCGGGAGGCTTTGCTTGGAGCTACAATGTCTATGCGGGCATGGACGCCGCCAAGCAGGCCACGACGGCCGCGGCCTATTTGAACTTCTCCAAGCGGTTCCTACAGAGCGCCCACTTGCCGCAACGCCACCCGTGAAAGTATGCAGCGTGCCATCTGGGCGACGGCATGACGTTCGAACGGTCCCCGTATACCGATCCGGAGCCGCCAGTCGCGCCCAAGCCGGCGGCCAAGCGCAGTTGGAGCAGACTTTCGGCGGACCAGCAGCAGGCAGCCCGGAAAGTCTTTCCGATTTTCAGGCAGAACCCGTTCGACCCACGCCTCCGGGCGCACAAAATCCACCGGCTCTCTGCGCACTATGGTCGCACGATCTACGCGGTGGACATTGCCGCCGACCTGAGAGCGGCCTTTTACGTGGAGGGCGAAACCGTCTGGTCTGTCTCCATCGGCACCCACAACATCTACGGGGGCTGACTGTTAGGAGCCCCGATTCTAATGAGGGCTGAGCGGGGAGAGGTTTCTTTGCATCGGGTTGGTCCACCGGCGGAGGGAAATACCCCGTTACGCCTTATGGAGAAATGATCGAGGAGGAGTTGGGCCGACGCTCCCCCTGAAACAGGCCTGAATCCTTCGTGTTGCTGACTCCTCTCCCGGTCATCCGGCGCAATTGCCAACAGCGAAAAATGTCGCAACTGGCGTTCTACACCTAAGCCAACCTCTGCTTCTGGGGACCGGAAAACAGTTTCAGGCTTTGGTGTTTGGGGTTTGGGGTTCACAGCCGACCCCAATTTTGCCCGTTCCGAATAGGAACTTCAGGAACGCGTCAATTTGGCGCAGGTCGCCCGCGCCCTACCCCATAATTTGGGTATAGCGCGCCCTTGGCCGCGGCGGCGACACGCCCAGCGTGACCCGTTCCCCAGATGGTCTGCGTCCGCTACCGTCCCCGCCAGCCTCGCGCCTCCCCCGTCTGGCAGGTGCTCCACGATCACGCCGCGAAACTCCCCGGTTTGTCGCCTGAAAGCGCAGCTACCATCACCGCCTTCCTCGACTGCGGCGACCTCCACGCCGGCTTCACCCGCTTCCATTGCCCCGACTGCGACCACGAATAAGGTTTTCGCGCGGCGCGAAAACCTGACGGTTGACAGGGAGCGGACGGAGGTCTGGCTACTCGCATCGTGATCGCTGCGACCGACGTTCGAATATCAGCCAACCCGCCGTCAAAATCGGACGGTTTGTTGAATCGCCGGCGGGTCCATTCCCCGTGGCTTGCCACGTTCCTTCCGGCGATTAAACGGAGGCCGATCCGCGCAGCGGTCGCTTGGCCAT
>JBIJCX010000482.1:0-5468 GCA_044344465.1 Opitutaceae bacterium | reverse complement strand
GGGCTGAAGCACCGCGCTACTCCTGGCACCTGCAGCCAGAGCATTTCTGGCCACAAAGAGGCACAAAAAGGATCCGCCCGGCCGACGAAAGATCTCCGCGCGCCTATAGGCGCCTCGCGAGTTGCATTCGCCCTCCGATTCTTTGTGCCTTTTTGTGGCTGTTCCGTTTGGGCGAGTTCCGCTTGCCCGCCTCCAATGCGTTGTGAAAACGCGGCGCTTTGTGTTTCGTGGTAGACCTCGCTGAATCGATCCAACTCCTTCATGCCAACCTCCCCCACCATCCAAAAACTCTTCGATCTGACCGGCCGGGTCTTTCTCGTCACCGGCGGCGCCCGCACCCTGGGGCGCGACATGGCCACCGCGCTCTGCGAGGCCGGCGCTGACGGCGTCATCACCTCGCGGAGCGAGGCTTCGGCCGTACAAGCCGCGGCTGAGCTCGCCGCGGCCACCGGCCGGCGCGTGCTCGGTCTCGCGCTCGACGTGACGGTGGAGACCTCCGTCCAAGCCGCCCTCGCGCGCGTGCACGAGGCCTTTGGCGGGCTCGACATCCTGGTCAACAATGCCGGGGGGGGCGGCGGTGGGACGACCCACTCGCCCAAGCTCGAGGAGCGGCCGCGCGAAGCCTGGGATACCGTCCAGGCCGCCAACGTCACGGCCACGTTTCTGCTCTGCAAGCATGCGGCGCCGCTCATGCGCGAGCGCGGCGGCGGCAGCATCATCAACATCGCGAGCATCGCGGGGATTGTTGGACGCGATCGGCGCGTGTACCCGCCGGAGATGCGGCCCCAGACCATCGACTATGCCGCCGCCAAGGGTGCCGTCATCGCCATGACCCGCGATCTGGCCGCCTATCTCGGTGGCGACGGGATTCGCGTGAACGTGATCTCGCCCGGCGGCTTCGAGCGGGGCCAGCCGGCGGAGTTTATCCGGGCCTATGGCGACAAGACGCCCTTGCGTAGGATGGGGCGCGACGGCGTCGATCTGAAGGGCGCAGTGGTCTATCTCGCCAGCGACGCCGCGGCCTACGTCACCGGGCACAATCTCGTCGTCGATGGCGGATTCTCGATCTGGCAATGACCACCCCAATTCCGACCGGTCGGCGTATCCGACTCCTGGTTGCCGGGCTCGGCTCGATCGGCCAGCGCCACACGCGGCTCCTGGCGGAGCGGCCAGACGTCGATCTGCTGCTCTGCGATCCCGTCGCTGCGCACCGGACGGAGGCGCAGGCCACGCTCGCCCGGCCCGCCCCGGAATTTGACACGTTCGAGGCCGCGCTCACGGCGAAGCCCGATCTCGTTTTCCTCTGCACGCCGAACCCCCTCCACGTGCCGATGGGTCTCGCCGCCCTCGCCGCGGGTGCCGATGTGTTCGTGGAGAAGCCGATCGCGGATACCGTGACCGAAGCGGAGCAACTGGTGCGGGCGGCCGAGACTGCCGGTCGGTTGCTCCATGTCGGCTATATGTTCCGGTTCGATCCCGGGCTCCTGGCGCTCAAGCGCGTCGTGGACGATGGCGGCATCGGCACCTTGTGCGGCGGCCGGGCCATGCTGGGGAGCTACATCACGCTGCTCAACTCCCGCGAGCGCGACAAGGAGACGCGGCCCGGCAGCCTGATCCTGGATTACACGCATGAGATTGATTTCATCCGCTGGTTCTTCGGCGAAGTGGCGGACGTGCAGGCGGCGGGTGCGACGGTGAGCGGACTGGAGCGGCAGGCGTTTCCGAACCTCTTTCAGGCCCTGCTGCGGATGGCCTCCGGGGCGCTGGTGCAATTGCACCTCGACTACGTCCAGTTTCCCCAGCGCCGTATTTTTGAACTGTACGGCGATCGCGGGACGCTCAGCTACGATTTCATGACCGGGGAGATCCGCCGCTTCGCCTTTGAGCGCGCGCATCGGTGGACGGCGCTCGACGTGCCGCCGATGGCGCAGCGCGTCGACGATCTCTACCGCCACGAGCATGCCGCCGTGCTGCGCTGCCGGCCGGAGGGCACCGCCCCGCTCGTCAGCGGCGCCGAGGGCCTGGCCGCGCTGCGCGTGGCGGAGAGGGCGATGGCCGCGGCCGGGGTGGTCCCGGCGGCGGCGCGCCCTTCAGCGGCGCGCGCATGATGTCATCGGTCGAGTAACCCAATGGGTCACTCTGCCACCTTATTTCTTCAGCGCGAGCAGCACGCTCAGCAGCCACAGCGCCCAATGCGCACCCGCCACGGCCCAGAGCGCGTTCGGCCGGCCGCAGTCAAAGACCCGCGCCGTCTGACCGGGAGGCGTGAGCCGCGTGATTTCATCATTGATATTGTCCACGTAGGCCAGGGCGTCGTCCGCGTCCTGCCGCTGACCCTTGACCACCACCATCAGCTTTTCCACCCGGCCGCGCAGGTGACTCGCGAGATCCAGGAACGGTAGCCGAATCGGTGTGCCGAGACGGCGGGTGAGTTCCTGGCCGGCGAGAAACCAGCCAAGCGCCCGCAGCGCGAGCGCGATCGCCAACGGCCCGATCCACCCCGGGCTCGCGAGCCCCCAGCCCAGGCCATGCAACAAGGCTGCGCCACCCAGCAGCACAAAGCACGCAAAGCCCACCGGCCCGGCAAAGGTCGGCACCCCAAAGACCATGGGCCGGTAGGCCTGCGCATGGACGAGGAAATTATAAAAACGCGCGGCGTCGGCCCGCAGGGCGTCGATTTGTTCGTTGGCCCACTGTTCGTAGGTCCGCAGCCGCGCCTTGCGCACGTCCATCCGCGCGATCAAAATCAAGACATGGGCGGCGGGATCGAGCGGCTCCGTCGCGGCCCAGATCTCCTTCCACGGCGACACACCGGCGTCATGAAACAGCTTGCGCGTGGCCTCGGCCTCGGCGGCCAGAAACGCCGGATCGGCAAAAACGAGTTTGAGCAGCACGATCAGATCACGGGCGTTGCGCAGGTCGACGATGTCCCGCTGCCGCTCCAACGCGCGCTTCGCGTCCTGATAGACGGCCTGCACCTCGCGCAACATCCGGCCGGTCGCGACGAACTGGGTTTCGATCCGGCGCTGGACCGCCGTCTCCAGCAGGGCCGCGATTTCACGCGCAACCTTTTCGATCGTCTCGGGTGTCGTCGCCTCGTTGAGCCGTTCCATCATCCACGCCTGATCCAAATGCCGGCCCGCGATGACCATCGTCTCCTGATATTCCGCCACGCTCGAAAGAAACAGCGAGCTGGCGAGCCCCTCCCGAAAGGAACGGGCGCACCCGGCCAACGCCGGCTCCGCGAGCAGCTTCGAGGCCGAGTCGAACGCGTCGATATAGCGCCGGGCCTTGTACACATGCAGGATTTGGTAGGACAACCGCTTCGGGTTGGCGGACTCGACAAAATTGGAAATCGCGTCCGCCCAGGGCGCGGACGTGAGCAGGTATTTCGCCGCCTCCGTGACGGAAAAGGTTTTCCCATCCCACGCGAACACCGGTTCCTCGGCCGAGAGATCGTACGGGTCATCGAGTTTTTCGCCCTGCAGCCAGGCCGCGACCGAGCCCGCGCCCCAACGCGCCCGCTGATTGCAGGCCAGCAACCCGCGCAGCAGGCGCGCGCCGTCCGGCTCCACCCGCGCCCCCATGATCTCGACCAGGCCCGGCCGGTAGCGGAGTCCGCGGGGCGAAAACCGCGTGGTGTCCTCATCGAGCATGATTGACTGCCGCAAGTGCTGCGCCTCGACGCCCTCCGACGGCAGCAGCTCAAACGCGTGCCGGCCCAGCGCGAGCTCCTGCGCGATGCGGCCGAGCGACCACCAGTCCCAGGCCCTGGCGTGCTCGTCGAAGCAATACGTGGTCTTGCCCACCGCCTCTGGCGGACACGTCCGCAGGTCCGCCGGGAGAATCGAGTAGGTGATGTCCGAATCGGCCGTCACCACCATCGCGGACTCCCAGCCGCCGAGTTCCAGGACGGAGGTGCCATCGCCGTTGGGCCGGACGAACACCGTGTCGAGGCTCAGCCCGCGATGAACGATCGAGCGGCCGGACCTGGGCGTATGCAACTGGCTGATCAGGCGGGCGAGTTCGCCGACGATCGGGCGCAGCTCGTCCATCGGCATCGGGCGTCCCGTCGCGCATTCGCGGAGACTCACGCCATGCGAACCCTCGATCACCTCGAACGAGAAGCCGCCGGCCGTCTCCAGGTGCAACAGCCGCAGGAAGGCGGGATTGCCGTGCGCCTCGATCAGCTTGCGCAGATCGGCGCGAATGCCCGGATGCTGCGTGCCGATCGCGCGATACCGGCGAATCCGCACGCGCTCGCCGGAGAGGCGGTGCGCGCCGGCGTAACAGGTTTCGCCCCCCATCGCCACTGCCGCGCCCGTGACAACGAAGCCGCCGATGAGTGCGCCGACGGCCAGCCCCGCGGCGTCATCGATCGCGGGTGCTGGCGTCGCGGCGCGGGCCGGCAGAGGCAGCGGGGCCTCCCGGGCCGGCAATGCGTCCACGACCGGGGCGGGCGACACCGGCGGCGCAACCTTCACGACCGCCGCCGGCGCCGGCGGCGGGGGCACGACCGCGTTGGACTTCCCCAGGAGCTCGGTGATCGGATCGAGTTCTTCCGGTTCCGTCACTTCCTGGATGTCGCAACAGTCCTGGGTCGGACAATCGGGCGGACGCCGGACCCGCTCGGCAAACGTCCGGTTGCAATAGGCGCAGGCAAAACGGCTCATCGGAGATGGGGTTGGCCGACGGCCGCGGCCACGGTGGCAAGGCGCTCGATTTCCCCGCGCCGTGGAATGCCCGCGAGCCGCAGGCGATCCTCGGCTGGAGCGATATTGATTTTGGCACGGGCCTCCGGGTGAATCGCGCCATAGCGCGCGCGCGCGAGTTCGGTCAGGAGCAGCACCGGTTGATTGCCCGACCCCGCGAGTCGGTGGGTGCTTGCGCTCGACTCCACGAAGGGCTCCGGAATCAGGACGTCGATCTGCGCGAGGATGGCCGCGTGGCGCGCGCGCAACCATGCCGCCGGATGGCCGGAGTACACCAGAATATCGCCGCCGGGACATTCGCGCCGCACGGCCGCGATCAACGCCCGGAGGGCACGAGGTTGTTCAAACGGTTCGCCTCCCGAGATGGTCACGCCATCCGCCGCGCCCAGAAACTGCCGGAGGCGCGCGACCAGGGCATCAAGTTCGACCCGGTGCGCCGCGGTGCGCGACCACGTCTGCGGCGCGATGCACCCCGGACAGCCCAGCGAGCAGCCCTGCAGCCAGATGCCGACCCGGCGGCCATAGCCGAGGGTCGTGACCGGAAAGTGGGCGTGGCTGAAGTAGAGAAACATCGATGACGCGGAACCGTTACAGATGGAGTAACCACGAAATACACGAAACACACGAAACCAAGCGTTTTGAAATGAGATCAATGGAATGCCACGCATCTCCCGATTGTCGGTCCCGAAGGCATGAAATTGTAGCGGCGGTCTATGACCGCCGAAGAATTGCTAAAATGATCCGTCAGACGCAGAC
>JBIJCX010000481.1:0-5484 GCA_044344465.1 Opitutaceae bacterium | reverse complement strand
CCCGCTTCCTGCCGGCCGCGGCGCCGCCCGGCCCTCCACAATCTGAGGAAATTGTGGCGCCGGGTGCGAATTGGCGCGATCAAAACGTACCTTTGAGTCCGAGGGCCAGCATCGCGCCAAAATTGCGCGTGTTGAATTGCCGGGCGTAGGTCGGCGTCTGCGCACCGTAACGGAGGGCGACCTGAGGCTCATCGAAGAGATTATTGACGCTCGCGGTGAGCGAAAGCCGGCGGGACAACTGGTACGCGAAACTCAAATCCAAGGTCGTGCGTGCTTCTATATAGTTGAAGGCATCGGCCCCGAACGTGGGCAGGGCGGCGCGCTTATCGAGGCCGCGATGGTTCCACCGCACCACGCCGGTAAATTGCTTCCGGCTGAACGATGCGCCCCAGTTGCCGCTTTCCGGAATGAAGCTGGTGAAGGACGCCTGCTGGTCCCCCTCGAGCTTCAGCTTGGTCGCATTGACAAACACTGTGAAGTAGCTGCCCCACTGCCCCAGCCCCCGGAGCGAATGCCGGAGGTTGATCTCCGCGCCAGACACCCGGGCGTCGCCGGAATTGAACTTCGTGCTCAAGTTCCACCCGACATAGCGGGATTCGAGCCCCAACGCGTCCAAATCCGCGGCGGTTGCCACCTTCACCGCCGTGCCAAAAAAGTCCCGGATCTCCTTCAGGAAAACACCGGCGCTGAACATGCCGCCCTGCCGCGTATAATATTCCAGGGACACATCGTAGTTCTTGGCCGACCATGGTTTCAGCGCCGTGTTGCGCACCGTGATGTTCCCCTTGACGATCCGCGGATCGTCCAGCTGCGCATCGGTCAGATCCGCCTCATTGATGGTCGCGCTCGGTATGATGTCCGTGAAGTTCGGGCGGCCGTAGGTCTCCGCAAAGGCGGCCCGGGCCAGGAAATTCTCCCGAATATCGAAGGTGAGGTGCAGGCTAGGGAAATAGCCGTCGTAGGTCCGCTGGCCCCGGTAGGCGCGCTCCTTCCGGGTCAGAAGAACTTCCTCCATCGACCCGGTGGCGCCTGCATCGGGCCGTCGAATCCGGGCACCGGCGGCGTTGCGGGTGAAGGTTCCGTCCGCGTTGCGCACAAACACGGCGTTGGGGTTGTAGAGCTGGCCCTCGCCGTCGTCCTCGGTCTTTTCGTAACGCACGCCGGTGAGGACCTTCAGGCGGTTCTTGAAGAGGCTGGTCTCGCCCTGGAGATAAAGCGCGGAAACTTTTTCCTCGAGAAACTCCGAGTTGGTAATCCGCCCCACTTCGTCCGTGACGAGCTGGGCCGGCGTCTGGCTAAACAGGATGGGGTTCGCCTGATAGGCGCTCCAGACCTGCCGCGGGGAAAACCAGGGCAGGTTGCGCGGGTAGCCGTAACCTGGATCCTGATTCACAAAGGACTTCATGAGGTACGGCGCGGGACTTTCGGGCGTCGTGGCATTGCCGTCCGGGCCGTTGTAGGTCCACGTCCGCGAATTCGTGCGGATGTCGATCGTCTGTACGTTCACCGAACCCCCGAGCTGCAAGGAGGCCGGCACTGGCAGGAACCCGAGCCGCCGCCGCAGGGAAAGACTGCCCGCCTCGAACTTCGCCCGCTTGTTCAGGGGAATGTCGGTGGCGGTCGTCACCCGATAATTGTTCACATTGGTGTAGTCGATCGGCCGGTTGGCCGCGTCAAATACCTCCAACGTGCCGGGATAGTCGGGGTTGACGCGCGAAAAGCTCACCCGCACCGGCACGATGAGCGCCGCATTCACGGCGTGAAAATGGCCGTGCTCCGTGTTGCGGCGCAGGACCTTCGAGGTCGAAAGACTGACGGCGGATTCGAGCTTCCATGTGCCATCATCGAGACGATAGTTCGCCTTCGCCAGGGCACTGGTTTGCTCGTACCGCTGGTTGGTCATTGAAATCGTCGCGGAGCCGCGGCCCGTGGCCCCGATCGTGTAGTCATCGCCGAAGCTGAGCGGCACCCCCGTCGCGGGCGTCGGCGTGCCGGTCGTGCCAACGTCGGACGTCAGCCGGTTGTTGCCAATCGAATGGACGAGGTGGTTCCACTGACCACTGACCGACAGCACGGAATGCCGGGTGACGCGCCAGTCGGCCTTTAGACTGACCGTCTTCCGGGCCTCGTTCCGGGGATCGTCGGCCAGCAGATGCGACTGCAGATACGGCCGGGCCATCGTCGCGCCCGTCGCCGTCCCACCCGGATTATAGGTCATCTGCGAGATGTGCTGCTCGTTGAAGCGGTTGACATACAATCCGGTGGCAACGAGACCAAAATTTTTTCCGAGCGGCAGGGTATAGTCGAAATCGAAGCCGGGGATGATCTTCCAGGTGTCGCTGTCGAAATAGGCGCTGGGCGTCTTTCGTAACGTCAGATTTTCCGCGTTGCCGACCAGCGTCACGCCATAGCGGAGCTGCGCGGAACTGCGCTCGAAGGCACTCTTGCTCACCATATTGACCGAACCCGCCAGGGAGTCGGCCGGGGTCGAGGGAGTCGGCACCTTGGTGACCTCGATGCGCGAAATATCGTTCAGCGCCATGCTGTTGGTGTCGAAACTGCGGTTCGAGCTGATCGCGCTGCTCACCATCGGCGAACCGTCGGACGAAAACGAAGTCATGCCGCCGCCGATGCCGCGAATGGTGACCCCGACGACCGAGGCATTGTCATATTCAGCGGCCACCCCCGGGACGAACTTCAGGAATTCGCCGACGCTGCTGCCCAGGACGTCGCCCAGGGAGTCGGTCGACATCACGTTCTTGATGTTCGGCGCGAAACGCTGATCGTTGTTGGCGATGGCCTGGGCGTCCGCCTCCTTGTCCGAGGCCACCAGGAAAGGATCGAGCGTGACGATGGCCGGGTCGCGGCCATAGCGGGCGACGCTGGTCAGGCTCACGTTCTGCTCGGCGGTCTGGCCCGCGGCTACGGCGAGCGTCATCGTCTGCGCATCGAGGTCCGTATAAAACACCTCGATCACGGCCGGGCCCGCGGGCACGGCGGCGATGCGATACGTCCCCGCCTGATCGGTAAAGGCGACGAGGTCGGTGCCACGCACCGTGACGCGGGCGTTGCTCAGGTACTGGCCCGTCACCACATTTTGCACGCGACCCGTGATGCTCCCGGTTTGCTGGGCGGCGGCTAACGGCCGGCTTTCGGCGGCCGGGCTGGGCGGGATGGGTGCCAGGGCAAGGGCGAGCCAGCCGATCGTGAGTTTGAGGGGGAATAGGCGTTTCATAGGTTCTGGTGTCAGTCCACGGGTTGCAGATCGCGATTCAACCTCCGCTTCACTTTGGGGAAAGTCACTCGCACCTGCGTCGGAGGTGCAATCGCAAACCCGAGGCCGCGCCGACATCCGATTCCCGGCCGCCATCACGGCGAATTCAGGCGGAACTCCGACCCGCTGCCGGGTCCCACACATATCATTTGCACCCGGCGCATCCTTTCCCAATGTTCGATCCTTACACTCACGCCGTCCGTGCTTTGCCGAGTTCCGGTGACACCTAAGGCCATCTTCCGTGTTCCGAGCCAATCCAGCCTCCATGACGCCACGCCGCTTCACCGCGGCGCTCGCCCTGAGCCTCGCCCGAGGGCTTGGCCTTGCCATGGCGACGGCCTGCCTGCCCGGCCTGGTGGCCGTTCAGACGGAACGCGAAAGCAACGCGTGGCCGGTGAGCGTCCGGCAAAGCCACCCACTCGGGCGCGTCGAATCCTGGACCGGCGCGGGACCGTTTCTTTTCAAGAAAACGGGCGCCGACACGGGCACGGCGCGGGGATTCCGGCCGTTCTGGGTGGAGGTCAGCGGGGTGCCGGTCGATTTCAGGGCCGCGTATTTTCTCTATCCGCTGTTCAGCTACACCGCGAATCGAGATCGGTACCAGTGGAGTGTTTTCGAACTCATCCGCCGATCGGCATGGTACCCGGAGGGCGCCACGCCGGCGGAGAGGGCGGGACCGCGCGGCGATTTTGAGGTCTGGCCGTTTTGGTTTTCGCGCCAGACCGGCGATCCGCGCACCGACTATCGCGCGCTCTTTCCCCTCGCCGGCACGATCAAGGGCAAGCTCGGCTTCGAACGGTTCTCCTGGACGTTGTTTCCGCTCTACGCCGAATCCGAGAAACGCGGCGCGATCACCACCTTCACGCCCTGGCCGGTCATTCGGGTGACCCGCGGTGCCGCGCAGGGCTTCGCGGTCTGGCCACTGTTCGGCGCGAAAGAACGACCCGGAGTGTCCCGCGAGGAATTCTACCTCTGGCCGCTCGGCTACAACGTCACGCGCCAGCCCGGTCCTGACGATCCGAGCGGCACCCCGCCGCGCCGCGACATCGGGGCCCTGCCTTTTTATGCGCGCAGTACGGGGCCGGGCTACATCAGCGAGGATTTCGTCTGGCCGTTTTTCGGTTATACGGATCGCACGTCGCCCAAACGCTACCAGGAGACACGGTACCTCTGGCCTTTCTTGGTCCAAGGTCGCGGTGACGAACGCTGGGTGAACCGCTGGGGGCCGTTCTACACCCACTCCATCGTGAAGGGCTACGACAAGACGTGGTACGCCTGGCCGCTGCTCCGTTACGCGCAGTGGCAGGATGCCGGGCTGGTGCAGACCAAAACTCAGCTTCTCTATTTTCTCTACTGGTCGACCGTGCAGCGCAGTGCCACGAATCCGACCGTCCCGGCCGCGGAGCTGCGCCACGTCTGGCCGGTCTACAGTGGTTGGGACAACGGTGCCGGTCGCCGCCAATGGCAGTTCCCGAGTCCGTTGGAGGTCTTCTTTCCCGGCAACGAACGGGTGCGGCTGGCCTGGACTCCGCTCTTCACCCTCTTTCGTTACGATCAGCAGGCCCCGGGCGAAGACCGAGCCTCGCTGCTGTGGAACGCCGTCACCTGGCAACGCAGCGCGAAGGAAGCGCGCACGGAATTCCATCTCGGCCCGCTCTTCAGCGTGCAGTCGAGCCCCCAGGCCAAGCGCATCGCCCTGGGCAACGGCCTCATCGCGTGGAAACGTGAGCCGGCCGGCTCGGGCTGGCGGCTTGCCTGGCTGGATTTTCCCGGGCGCTCGGAGTTGCGATTTTCGTCCGGACACCAACTTTACCCCGCGCCACCGACGAACCGCCCATGAACCCATTCATCGCATTCTGCGAGAACCTCGGCAGCGCCCTTTGCATGCTGGGACGCACGGCGCGACATATCAACACGCTGCCGCGGCAGTTCCCGCGCTTCATCGAACAGTGCTACCTCATTGGTTACACGACGATGCCGATCGTCACGATCCTCAGCTTTTTCATCGGCAGCGTGCTGGCCCTCCAGAGCGGATACGCCATGCAAAGTTTCGGCGCCAAACAGTTCATCGGCAGCCTGGTCGGGCTCTCGATGTGCCGCGAACTCGGACCCGTGATGGTGGCCATCCTCGTCACCGGTCGGGCCGGCTCCGCCATCACCGCCGAACTCGCCTCGATGAACGTGTACCAGGAAATCGACGCGCTCGTCAC
>JBIJCX010000161.1:0-18052 GCA_044344465.1 Opitutaceae bacterium | reverse complement strand
GGGCCGGGCGCTCCGTCGCGCGGCCGGCCGGATGCGGAGCGCCCGGCCCACCCTGAAGCCACCGGTTTCATTTACGTTGGGTTCCAACGTCCGCCCGCGCCCCCCGTGCTCCGCGACTACATTGCCACGCAAGACATCGCGGCGATCGAGGCCTGCTTCGATCGCATCCCCGTCCACCCCGGCGACACGTTTCTCATCCCGGGCGGCACGCCGCACGCGCTCGGCGCCGGCCTGTTCCTGGCCGAGATCCAGGAGCCGAGCGACCTCGTCGTGCGCTTCGAGTTCGAACGCGCCGGCTATGTCCTGCCCGAGGCCGCACGCTTCATGGGCCGCGACCTCGATTTCGCCCTCACGGTCTTCAACCTCGCACCGCTGACCGCCGGCGAGCTCGAGGCCCGGGTGCGCTGCCGGCCGCAACGCCGGCGCGAACTTGGCCCGGGCTCCTGGCAGGATGATCTCATCGCCCCGGCGCAGACCGATTGTTTTCGCGTCGCCCGCACGCACTGTGGCGGTCCCGTGCTTAAGGATGAAAACAGCTGCGTCATCGCCATCGTCACCGCCGGGACCGTGATGGCCGGGGTCGGCGGGGAAAGCCACTTGCTTAATAGTTATGATAGATTCTTTCTGCCGGCCGGCCTCGGCCCGGTGCAGTTCACGCCCGTGAACGGCCCGGCCGAGATCCTCGAATGCCTGCCGCCCGCCTGAGTTCACCACCATTTTCCGCTCCCGCCATGCCACGTGTTTCCTCCCTGCTCGCCGTCCTCACTCCGATGGAGGTGAGTGAATTCCTGCCCGGCGAATTGCTGGCGCAGGTGCGGGCGCTGGCGCCCGAGTTCCGATTGCTGGACGCCGGTGAGCTCGATCGCAGCGGCTTCGCGCGCGAGCTCGCGGCGATGAACCCGGACCTGCTCCTTGGTTGCTGGAAAACGCCGCCGCTCCCCCATTTGCTCCCGCCGCGGCTCCGCTACGTCTGCTACATCACCGGCTCGGTCAAGAAACTGGTGTCGCGCGCCAACCTCGAAAACGGCCTTCTCGTCACCAATTGGGGCGCCTCGATCAGCCGCACGGTCGCCGAGTGCGCGCTCTTCCACATGCTGGCCTGCCTGCGGAACGCATCGCACTGGGCGATCGCGATGCATCAGCCCGGGGTCGCGGCCTGGAAGAAGGGGCGGACCGACGCCCGCTCTCTTTTCTGCCGGCGGGTGGGCATTCACGGCTTCGGCCCGGTCGCGCGCGAACTGGTGCCGCTCCTGCGCCCATGGGGCTGCCCCGTCGCAGTTTTTGCCCCCGATCTCACTCCCGGGCTGGCGCGGGCCCACGGAGTCGAGGCCGCCGCTTCGCTCGAAGCGCTTTTTACCGAGAACGAAATCATCGTGGAACTTGCGCCGCTCATTTCGGCCACCACTGGCATCGTCACCGAGTCACTGCTGCGTCTGATCCGCCCGGGCGGGGTGTTCGTCAACGTCGGCCGCGGCGCCGTCGTCGACGAGGCCGCGCTCCTGCGCGTCGCCCGGGAGGGCAAGATCGGCATCGGGCTGGATGTGTACACCGTGGAACCGCTGCCCGCCGACAGTGGTTTTCGCGGGCTGCCCAACGTCAGCCTCACGCCCCACACCGCCGGGCCGACGATCGACCGGTATCCGGACGCGGGCGCCTTTGCGCTGAAAAATCTTCGCGCCTTCGTCGAAGGCCGGCCACTCGAGGCGGTGATCACCCCCGAGAGCTTCGATCACTCCACCTGACGAAGGCGCTGCCTCTGACCATTCAGTGCGTCCAGGCAAACGTAAGTCAGGGATTCTCGACCAGGGTGGCGGCGAGCGCCTGCGTTATACTTGGCGCCAGAATTGTTTGCGGATCAATGCGTCCCTGCGCTCACGCGCAGGGCTACAATCAAGGCGTAGCCCGCCGCGTAAGCGGCGGGACCAAAGGTACCACCCGCTAAAAATTGTGTCGCTGTGTATAGTATGGCCCGCTGCGCGCACCGGCCGTAACCAAGGCGTGGGTTCGACGTAAGTTTTCCTGTCATTGGCAGCGGAGCGAAGAATCCACTTGGACATCCGCGGCTCACAAAGGCTTCATTACCTCCGCTGGATCCTTCGCTGCGCTCTCAGAATGACAATCAGGTTTGAAAACACGCCCTAGAATGAAGTTGATCATCCCCGCCCTCTTCTCGCTCGTCCTTTCCGTCGCTGCGGTGGCCCGCGACAAGTCCCCGCCCGGACTGTACGATTCGTACACCGGCTTCGCCATTCCGACCGAGCCGGTCCTGCCGGGGCGCGAGACCCATCCGTCGCTCTGGTTCAAGGCGTCCGAGGTGGCCGCGTTGCAGCGCCGGCTCACGACCGATGAGTTTTCCCGCGCGCGCTGGGCCACCGTGCTCAAGCTCGCCGATCTCCGCGCCGCGCCGCCCCCGGCTCCGGCGGCAAAGGACAAGGCCGAGGTCATCCACAAGTACTACGGCGCGGTGTCGATCGCCGCGCGCGCCCATGCCCTCGTCTCGCTCCTAGTCGACGACGAAGCGGCCCGGCTCGCCCACCGCCAGCGCGCGGTCGAGCTTTTGCTCCGCGCCTACGACGGTCCCATCTTCCAACTCGATGCGAACCAAAAGGGCAGCCCCGTGGACGAGATTTACCGCGGCTCCTGGCTGCAGAATTACGCGCATGCCTATGATTGCATCCAATCCACGCTCGCGCCCGACCTGGATCAGAAAATCCGCGCCCGCCTCGCGCTCGAGGCCGAATGCGTCTTCGAAAATCTGTACCGCTGGACGCCCACGAGTCCGCACAATCACCTCTCCAAGCCTGCGTGGGGACTCGGCTCGATGGCGCTCGCGCTCTCCGCCCACCCCCAGGCAAAGGCGTGGCTCGCCCGGGCAATTGAGGCGGCCAACAAGAACACGCGCTACTTCTTCAGTGGCGACGGCCTTTATCGCGAGGGCAGCCACTATCTCATTTTCTCGCTCACGAACTTTCTCCCGTTCCTCTATCATTACCGCAACGTCGCCGGCGTCGACGCGTTCCCGCAATTCCAACCGGTGTTCGAGGCGATGGTCGAGGCGCGCAACAGCCACGGCTGGTTGCCGAACATCGAGGATTCCTACCTCCGCCCCACCCCGACCCATCTCGCCGCCACCGCATATCGCGCCGCCCGCACCCGGCTGCATTCCTCCGCGCCGTTGGCCGAGATCCTCGCCTGGAGCTACCGCACGTGCGATCTCCTGCCCTTCGAAAAGGAGCGCGCCGAAAGCGGCTTCAACTACACCGGCGCGAGTTGGGACTACCCGCTCGAACTGGATGAATTGCTCACCCACGATCCCGCGCTCCGCTGGACCGCGCCCGACGCTCCGCCGAACATTCTCCTTGCCGGCGGCCAGTCGTATTTCCGCGACAGCTGGACGAACCGCGGCGCCGGCCAGCGCTACCTGCTGTTTCACGGGGTGGCCGCGGCCGACAACCACGATCATTTCGACACGTTGAGTTTTCTGCTTGAGGCCGAGGGCCAGATGATGGCCTCCGACTCGGGTTACTCGCGCGGTAGCTACGCCGGCGCCGAGCGCACCAACTGGTATCTAACGGCCCCGGCGCACAACACGATCACCTTTGCGGGCAAACCGGCCACCGAGACCGCACCGAACCAGACGCCGCCCTCCCGTTTCCGCACGACCGCGCCGGGTCTCGTCGGCGAGGAAAAGGAGGCGTTCTTTGGCGAAAGCGCGACGTGGCGCCGCGCCCTATTCTGGGTCGCCGGCGATTACTATGTCGTTACCGATCGCGTCAACGCCCGGTCCCCCGGCATGATCTCCTCTCACTTGCACGGCGGTCGGGGCGCGCTCACCGCCGACGCTAACGCACTCGGCGTCGCCGGCGCGCGCCGCACCTGGACCTACTCCGCCGATCGCTACGGCCCCTCCGCACAGTTGCACGCCTGGCTGGCCGCACCCGGCGCGACCCTGCTGGAGAAGAAGGGCGAGCTCACCTACATCAAGGGCGACTACGCCGAGTTTCCCTATCTCCAACTCGATGCAACCGTTGGTGACTGCGCCTGGCTCATGCTGCTCAAGCCCGCCCGCGCCGGCGCCACGCCGGCCTTTGACGCGGAAGATCGCAGCACCGCCGTTTGCTCGGCGCTCGCGATCAACGCATCCGATCATCGCTGCCTCGTCGCCGCGCAAAGCAAACCCGGCCCGCGGGTGAAGATCGACGATCTCGAGACCGACGCCGCCTTCGCCCTGGTCCGTCGCGACCACGCCGGTCGTGTGCTCGCTTTCGCAGTCCTCGACGGCACGACGCTCTCGGTTGTCGGACATGAGCTCTGGCGGGCCGAAACACCGCGGAGTTTCGCCGAGGTGCGGTGAATTGCTCCGGGGTCGTATGACTCGGTTAAGTTCGCACCAGAAAATGTCCCGATTCCCAGAGGCACTTGTCATCTAATGGATGACAAACAGATTGCTCCGTATTCCATGAGGGATGTCACAGAGTAATCGCCGCAAGCTTGCCAAGACTTCCGCCCGCCGGCAGAACCCATCGCTGAGCAACGCTCACCGGCATGGTTCAATCGATCATCCTGATCTTCGCCCTGGCCCTGCTGGTTTTCCCCCTCTGGGCGATCATCAGGATCCTCGCGCTCAACGAACGCGCTAACGCGCTTCAACGCCGCCTGTCCGAGCTCGCCGGCGAGCTGAGCGATTTGCGCCAGCAACTCCGGGGCCCGACGACGCCACCGGCACTCGCGCCGCCAAGCTCCGCGCCAGCAAGCTCCGCACCGGCGCCCGCCGAGTCGCGGACATTCGCCGCTGCGATCCCGCCCGTAACCACGCCGATCGCGGCAACTCCCCTCGAAGCACCCGCACTTCCCGAACCACCCCCACTTCCCGAACCACCCCCACTTCTCGAACCGCCGCCGCCGCTGCTTCCCGTCATCGCCGCCACCGTCCCCCCGTCGCCCCCACCACCCCTCGCGCGGCCGCTGGCGAACGCGGCCGAGATGGCGCCGTCCGACGCGCCGGTTCCACCGCCGCTGCTTCCGCCCGAACTGCCGTCCACGCTTCGCGGGCCCGCCCCACGCCTCAATTGGGAGCAGTTCATGGGCGCGAAACTTTTCGCCTGGCTCGGCGGCTTCGCGGCCTTTCTCGGCGCGGCTTTCTTCGTAAAGTATTCTTTCGAGCACGATTTGATCCCGCCGGAGGTCCGTGTCGCCCTCGGTTTTATCTTCGGCCTTGGACTCGTGATCGCAGGACTGGTCATCGCGCGGACGCGTTACGCCATTACCGCGCAAACGCTCTGCGCCACCGGCATCGTCACGCTTTACGCGGTGACGTTTGCGTGCAATTCCGTCTACCACTTCGCCGTTTTCGAGCCCCCCGCCACGTTTCTTCTCATGGCGTTGATCACCGCCGCGGCGTTCGGGCTTGCGGTGCGGCTGGACGCGCGGGTGGTCGCGATCCTAGGTCTGCTCGGCGGTTTCGTTACGCCCGTGTTGCTCTCGACCGGGCACGATAATGCGACGGGGCTCTTCGGCTATATCGCGCTGCTCGACCTCGGGCTGATCGCCGTCGCGCTGCGCCAACGCTGGCAATTTCTTGTCCCGCTGGGCGCGACCGGAACCGGGTTGATGCTGATCGCCTGGGCCTCGAAATTTCTCCGGGCCGGCACGAGCCCGACCGCCATGGTCGTCTGCCTCGGTTTTGGCGCGTTGTTTCTCGGCGGATACTTCGTGGCGCGCCGCCTCGATCGCGCCTCGCCGTCGGTCATCTGGTCGGCCGTTGTCTTTCCCTTCATTGCCTTCGCGTTAGCGCCCGCGCTCATGAGCTTCACCGCCGTCGCGGCCCAGCCCGGCCAGCTGTTTGGCTTCGTGCTGCTCGCCGACGCCGGCCTGCTCGCGCTCGAATGGTGCGAGGAAAAGCTCCCCAAGCTGCACCTGATCGCCGGGGGCGTGGTGTTCGGCCTCCTCGCCGGCTGGACGAGCACGCGGCTTACAACCGAGCTCCTGCCCTGGGCCCTCGCGTTCTGTCTGGGGCACGCCGTGCTGCACACCGCCTTCCCGCTTCTGCTCGAGCGCCATCGGCCCGCCGCCGGGTCGCCGAAGTGGTGGCGCCCGGTGTTTCCGCCGCAGGCGCTGCTCCCGTTTCTGCTGTTGATCCTGATGACGCAGCGTCTGCCGCTCACGGACCCGTCGCCCGTTTTCGGCCTGGCGCTGCTGCTCGTCGTGATGGTGCTCGGACTCACGACCGTACTGGGCGGGAGCAATCCAGACGCAGGAGCGAGCTCGCTCGCGATGGCAGACGGCACATCGCCTGCAAGCAGGCTCCTGCAACTCGCCCCAACCTTTCGCACCGGCGTTGCCTGGCTGCCGGCGTGCGCGCTCGCGGGCGTCGTAGCGCTTGAATACGTGTGGCACACACGGCATTTCGCCGCCGAGGCCGCGTTCGGACCGTTCGCGTGGTATCTGGTTTCGTATGCCGTCTTCGCGGTCTATCCGTTCGTTTTCCGGCGGCGGTTTGCCCCGCAGACCGGACCGTGGGCGATCGCCGCCCTATCGGGCGTCGTGCACTTCCCGCTGGTGCATCGCGTGGTCCGGACCGTTTGGCCGGGCGATTTTCCCGGCCTCGTGCCCGCGCTCTTTGCCGTGCCGGCCCTCGTCAGCCTGCTGGTGATCTGGCGTGCACCGGCGGCCAACGAGCGGGCGCGGCTGAATCAGATCGCGTGGTTCGGCGCGGTGGCGCTGCTGTTCATCACGCTGATCTTCCCGATCCAGTTGAAGCGCCAGTGGCTGACGGTGGGCTGGGCGCTCGAAGGCGCGGCGTTGCTGTGGCTGTTCCGTCGCGTGCCGCATCCGGGCCTGCGCGGCACGGGCATCGTGCTGCTGGTGGCGGCGTTCGTCCGCCTGGCGCTCAATCCCGCGGTCTTGAGCTACCATCCGAGCAGCGGCACGGCGGTGCTCAACTGGTATCTCTACACGTACGGATTGGTCACGGCGTGTCTGTTCGTCGGTGCGCGCTTGCTGGCACGACCGGCCGGCGGCGAACCGGATGCAGCGGGCGCCGAGCCCATGCCGCCGCGCGCCGGGGTGTGGGGCATGGACGCGCGGCCCCTGCTCAGCGCGCTGGGGACCGTTCTCGCCTTCCTGCTCCTGAACATCGAGATCGCCGACTTCTTCAGTGTTCCGGGCAGCCGGGTGCTCACGTTTCAATTTTCCGGCGATTTCGCGCGCG
Source organism: Opitutaceae bacterium (assembly GCA_044344465.1). GTDB lineage: Bacteria > Verrucomicrobiota > Verrucomicrobiia > Opitutales > Opitutaceae > ER46. The sequence continues at coordinate 10,842 of JBIJCX010000161.1, read as the reverse complement.
ACATGACTTACACGATCGCGTGGGCGCTGTTCGCGCTCGGGCTCTTGCTGATCGGCATCTGGAAAAAGATCCGCGCCGGGCGCCGCGCCGCGCTCATGCTGCTCGGGGTCGCGCTGCTCAAGCTGTTCCTGCACGACCTCGCCCGGCTCGAAGCCTTGTATCGCATCGGCGCGCTGTTTGCCGTCGCCGCGATCGCGATCCTCGCGTCGGTGGCCTACCAACGCTTTTTGCCCGGGGCGGAGAAGAATCCGACGGAGAAACCGTGACCGCAACCAGAGCGCGCCCCTCCGGGGGCACTGATTTCGGAATTGGCGTTGCGTCGCTCTTCAAACCTTGAGGGCGTTGACATTCCAACCAGTTCAACCAGTTTCTGTTTATGAGCACGGAAATCGCCGAGATTGGAGCATTTGAGGCCAAGACCAAGTTGTCGGCACTGCTGGCCCAGGTGGAAAAGGGCCGGAGCTTCTATATCACGAAGCACGGCCGACGGATCGCGGAGATGAAGCCGGTGGCGCCCAAACGCCCGAGCGCCAAATATGGCCGCGGCAAAGGCACGGTCCTCTACATGGCGCCGGACTTCGACGCCCCGCTGGATTGCTTCAAGGACTATATGAAATGAGGCTGCTCCTCGACACTCATGCCGTACTCTGGTTTGCGGCCGGAAACGCGGCGCTCTCCGGGGCGGCCCGAATCCACGTCACCGATCCGCAAAACGAGGTCTGGGTGAGTCACGCCACCGTCTGGGAACTGGCGATCAAGACGAGCATCGGCAAACTCAAACTCGACCGCGAACTGCCGCGCTGGCTGGAGCGCTACGTCGTGAACAACGGCTTCACCTACCTGCCCATCTCGCTGGCCCACACCCTTGGCGTCGCCCGGTTGCCTCACCATCACGGCGATCCGTTCGACCGTCTGATCGTCGCGCAGTGCGAGATCGAGCACCTGGCCCTGGTCAGCCGCGATCCCGCCTTCGACGCGTACGGCATCCGGCGGGTGTGGTGAGCTTTTTCGTTCGCGGCAGGCGCATCCCACTATTCGGCCAAGCACCACTCGCGAGACGGATGAGACACAGAAAGCACTCAGATCCAAATATTTGGAAACGCGGAGCGCGCGGAGACCGCGGAGGCTTGCCCGCCTTTGGCGGAATCAAACGATTCTCCGCGCTCTCCGCGGCCTCTGCGTTTGACGCCTGTTTGGGGCATTAAGACAAATATGTTGGTCTCTCTGCTCGGACAGCCAGGCGGGTGGCGCGGATAGTCGGAGATTCTCCTGTCTTCATCCGCGTTATCAGCGCAATCCGCGGTCAAGAATTCCGCGGTGTGAAAATCGTCGCCAACGTGCTCGATGTGGATCGATATCAGCATACTCACCAAGATCCTCGCTGGTAGTTCCGGCTTCAGCCGGTCTCGGCGCGCACTTTCGGTGCCTGGCAGCCAACCGGCGAACTCACTTGCCCGGAAAGTGGGACGCGCTGATCGCGGAAAATTCGGGATTCGCTTTGCGTCACGAAACCCGGCGGTCCAATGATTTCCTCATGGCTGAAAAAAACAACACCCGCGAAAAAACTGTCTGAGAAGAATACGAAGCAGGAGATGCTGGACGCGTATCAGGCGCTCGCGAAACAGCTGGAGGAGAAGCGCCAGACCGAGTTGAACCCGGAACGGAAGCTGGAGGAGAAGAAGACGCAGGAGGCGCTCAAAGCCGCCGGCACCGTCGTGGTCGAGGGCATCGATCGCGAGATCGGCGGGCTGAAATCGGAAATCGGCAGCATGCTGGCGGAGGTGTCAGAGAAGCTCGGCACCGAGGCCACGCGTTTCCGGAATGTCCAGAAAGCCGTGGAAGCCAAGGAGGCGGAACTGCGGGAGCTCTACGGCATCGAGAAAGCCGCCTCCACGCTCGCGGCGCTGATCGAAGCGCAGCATCAAAAGCAGCGCGACTTCGAAACCGAAACCGCGCAGCAGCAGGAGGCCCTGACCGGCGAGATCGAAGAAACGCGCGCGGCGTGGCAGAAAGAGCGCCAGGCGCATGAAGCCGAGATCCGCGAGCGCGACGCCACCGAGAAAAAGGCCCGCGACCGGGAGAAGGAGCAATTCGACTATGCCTTCAAGCGCGAGCAGCAGACGTGGCGCGACAAGCTGGCCGACGAAAAGGCGGGACTGGAAAAGGAACTGCGGCTGAAAAAAGAAACCGCCGAGAAGGAGCTGACCGAACGCGAGCAGGCGGTGAAGGCGCAGGAAACAGATTTGAACCTGTTGCGCACGAAGAGCGCCGCCATGCCGAAGGAACTTGAGACGGCCGTGAACCAGGCGGTCAGGGAAATTTCCGACAAGTTGAAGCTCGAGGCGAAAAACCGTGAGGAACTGTTAAAGAAGGAATTCGAGGGTGAACGCAACGTGCTGACCGCGCGGGTCGAGTCGCTGGAGAAGATGGCGAAGGACCTGGCTGAGCAAAACGGACGCATGAACAAACAGCTCGAAGGCGCGTACCAAAAGGTGCAGGAGATTGCCGAGAAAACAATCGAGAGCGCCGGCCACGCCAAATCGTTCACCGACCTGCAGAAGCTGCTAGTTGAACAGAGCCGCAAAGTGGCGGCGGAGAAGTGAAACCAAGGTTTTTGCGCCGCAAAAACCTACTGCACCGGCTGGACCCAAACTTCCTGCCGGAAGGGTGATGATGCCAGCGTGACCACGTGCGCGCTGAGCGTGCGGAAACGGACCTTGCCGCCAAAGGAGATGCGTGCCTCCACGTTGAGGCCGTGCCGCAGTACGCTGTCGGCCGCCTGATACTCGATTTTGAACGGCACGGGCTGCGTCGTCACCGTTTCCATCTTCTGCAGATATTGGCCGAGGACGCGGTCCATCACCACCGGCTTGGCGCGATCGCCCAACGGGAGATCATTCCGGATCGGCATTTGTGCACCGTCCGTCGAGGCGACATCGATCAACCGCACCAACACTTCGGCGCCGGCCGGCAGGGCCGAGGGAAAGTTAAGCGTGCCATTGAGGACGCGATCTGGACTGCCCGCAGTGGCCAACTCGAGATGTTCACAACCCGCGCTCAACAGCAGCAGACCGAGCCCGGCGACAAAGGAAAAAACAGATGACTTCATGGGAGAAGGGAATGAGGGGCAGCGCACCGCAGCAAGTCCGCACGCGAATTGAATTGGGCGAGCAATTCCGTGTGCTCGCGGGCCCCGGCACCGTTTCGGTGCACCAGGCCGCGCGCAAACGGCGGCTGCTCGCCAGGCTCGTCCTGCCACTGAGCCCACGCATAACCGACCACCGCCGGGTGTCGAGCCGCCCGCATGAGAGTCGCCCGCCCACGGTGCAACATGCGTTCAACCGCCGTCAGCTTCATCAGTCGCGCCACCGCCCGCCCCGCCAGCGGCGGACCAGCTGAAACCGGGCCAGCCAAGCTCGCCGCGACCGCCGCGACGGGAGCAGACAGGCGCCAGAACGACGGGTCCGCCCAGCAGACGTTGTCCGCCAGCACCGGAAATCCCGGCGGCGCTTCCGCGGCCGGCAACGCGTTCCAGTCCGGCAGGCCGACGTCAACCGCCGGATAGACACACTCCGCCATGATCTGCGGTCCCACCTCACCGCGAAACCGGCAGCCCAGCACCAGGTGATTTGGATCCGCCGCGCGAATCGCCGCGGCTGTCGTCGTGAAGTAGCGCCGGGCAAACTCTCGCGTCCACCGCGCGTCGTCGCGCAGATAGCCGCGGGTCGCGAGGCCGGTTTCCGCCCGCGTATGTTCCCGCACCACTTCCTTGTTGATCAGCGGCACGCCCCAGGCGCGGGCGACGGTGGAGAGCAACCCGCCGTGCAGCGCGAGGACGAATTCCCAGGCCGCGTGATAGGCCGCGAAGTTCGGTTCCAGGCTCAGACAGATTTGCAGCAGCGACGGCCGACCCGCCCGGGCGAACGGGCCCCAGCCCGCCCCGTCGTCCGTGATCCAGCCGAGCAATTGCCGCGCACCTGCCAGCGGCACACACACCTCGATCGCCCGGGCCGACGCCGCCAGCGGCCAATCCGCGGCAAACACGTCGGGCAACCGGACTCCGGGCGCGACGATCGACGCACCCGCCCGACAAAAATCCACCGCCGCCATGAACGCGAAGCCGTCGCAGTGCTCCGGGGCGTCGCCGCCAGCGCCGACCGCGTTGAAGCCCCACTCCCGCAGACGCGCCATCGCATCAACGGACGGCACCGCGGTCTCCGGTCCTGCCCCCGCGCTCACGCCGTGAACCGCCTTGCCAAAGAACGCCGCGCCCGCCGGATCGATCAGCCACCAGCGCCCGGCGGCATCCTGTCCGACGCGGATGAAGCCCTCGACGCCACGCACCGTTCCCGGCCGAAATTCGCCGGCAGCAGGCCGAGGGGGTTCGACGGGTGGCGCCATTGGGCGCGCTTAGCGCTCCTTCGAAGGGCTGCTCTTTTTCTTACTGTTGTCGCCGACCGTGAGAATCGTGCCGGCGAGCACTCCCACCGCGAACATCCCAAAATAGACCAGCGCCGCCGGCGCATGGATCGGTGTTTTCGTGGTGGTGCCTGCGATCGGAAAATGAAAATCGATCGCGTGCGTGTTGTTCATGCCCACGTAGAGCATGACAAAAAGGATGACGAGCAGGGCGATGATTTTGACGACGGCTTTGAACATGGCGCGAAAGGGACGGTTGGTTGAGCCGAGGGAGGTAACCCGGCCCCTCCCCCGCCGCAATGGGAAACAGCGGGCGGGAAACCGGGACGGGGCATCAACCGGTCGGGGGCGCGAGGGGCGTGGGCCTCTCCGGCCACCTTTGGTGCCGTCGGATCGGGGAAGCCTACCCGTGTCCGATGGGCTGAAACAATTCCACTGCTGAGACGTGCGCGCAACCGACGAACTCCAGGCGCATTCGCCAGTGGCCCACTGGCCAACCGATCTTGCCAGTCGGCGAAGATTGGAGCTGAAGATCCGCCGCCCTATCTTGCTTCAAACCAAAAACTGCCCGGCTACAAATGAACCTCCTCCTCGCCGTTCTCTGCCCGCTTTTTCTGGCCATTGCTTTGAGCGGCGCGTCCACGATGACGCCGCCCGCTTTTGCGATTCGCCTCGATACCATCAGCTCCGGATTTGACCGGAAAACCTGCTGGGTGCATCCGCGGGCGGGCGCCATTCCCGGGGACACGCCGGCCGTCGTGCTCACTCTGCAGAAACTGCTCCTCACCGGCAGCGACGTGTTCTACCCTTTGAACGAGATGCGGACGGACGACCTTGGAAAAACCTGGTCGGGTCCGCGGGAGCACACGCAGACGCTCGGCCGGCGCACTGTAAGCGGAGACATCACGGAAGGCGTGGCCGACTTCTGGCCGAAGTGGCACGCGAAGTCCGGCAAGCTGCTTGGCATCGGACTGATGGCGCGCTACCAGGGTGACGCGCAGGTGCCGGATTTTCCGCGCCAGACGACGTATTCCATCTACGACGCGGCCACCCGGACCTGGACCCCATGGGACACGATGCCCATGCCGGAGCAAGCGAAGTTCTTCAGCGCGGGCGCCGGTTGCGCCCAACGCGTGGATCGGCCGGACGGCGATATTCTCCTGCCCATTTATTTTCGCGCCCAGGGATCGCGCGCCTACACCGTGACGGTGCTGCGGTGCAGCTTTGACGGGAAGGCCCTGCGCGTGAAAGAGGCGGGCAACGACCTGACGATTGCCGTCGATCGCGGACTGTATGAACCGTCGCTCGCGATCTACCAAAACCGATACTACCTCACACTGCGCAATGACCGGGCGGGCTACGTCGCCACCTCGGAAGACGGACTCCACTTCACGCCGCCGAAAGCCTGGACCTGGGACGACGGCAGCGATCTGGGAAACTACAATACGCAGCAACATTGGGTGACCCATAGTAACGGACTGTATCTCGTGTACACGCGGCGCGGCGCCAATAACGACCATGTCGTCCGTCATCGCGCCCCGCTCTTCATCGCCCAGGTGGACCCGAAAAAACTCCAGGTCATTCGCGCCACGGAACGGATCCTCGTGCCGGAACGCGGCGCGCGACTGGGCAATTTTGGCGTGACCGAAGTCAACGAGAATGAAACGTGGGTGACCGTCGCCGAATGGATGCAGACGAAACCGCCGAATCCCTACGACTACACCATCCCGATGAAATATGGTTCGGACAACGCGGTGTTCGTGGCGCGCATCCAGTGGCAAACCCCGAACCAGAGCTGGAACCAGCATTAAGCCATGGCACCGGCGAACTCTGAGTCTTCGAGCCGCGGCGCCCCCGCCACGGTCGTCGGCCAAAACGCGGCAGGGACGCCGTGTCTCCATGAAATATGCGGGCCAAGACGCAGTGCGACTTCACCGTGGTCGATGAAAACGACGCGGCGAGGGATGATCGGTTCATCGCTCGGGGCCGCCGGTGTGGCGCTGTTGCCGCGTGCGCTCCAGGCCGCCGGCGCTGCCGGATCACGGGAATCAGCGGGCGCCCCGGCATCGATGCGTCCGCATCTGCTGGTAACCGCCACCAAGGTCGATGACCTGCGGTCGGTATCCGAACTCCGCACGTCCGCGAAGAGCGGGCATGGCCGCGATCTGTGGGAGGATCTGCGACTGCGGGCGGAAGCGGACGTGAACGACAAGCCCCTCGCCGGGGGCAGCCGAAACTACAAGATCGTCAATGCGACGGCGACGCGGGTGTTGCGTCATGCGCTGGCGTTCCTGATCACCGGGGACACGCGTTATCGCAACGCGGCATTGGCCCAGATCGAGGCCACATTCGACCCGCAGCTTTGGACCGACTGGCGTGACGCGGTTGCGCCGCCCCACTGGCACACCGGGCTGCGCATGGGCCAGCTCTGTTCCGCATTCGGCCTCGCCTACGACTGGCTCTACCAGTCGTTGACCGCCGAAGAACGTCGCCGCGTGGTCGCCGGCGTGGATCGCTGCGGCATTCAGCCATATCTGAAGGCGGTAGAAACCGGCTCCTGGGTCGTCGGGGCCCTCAACAATTTCGTGTCCGTTATTTCCGGCGGCGTCGCCATTGCCGGCATGGCTTTCGAGGAAGACCATCCGCAGTCCACGCGGCTGGTTGAACTGGGCCGGGAACGAGTCGGCGCCTATCTGGGCGAGTTCGGTCCGGACGGCGAATGGAACGAGTCCATCCCGTACTCGGCGTCGTTCGTGAACGCCGTGGCCTTCTTCTCCGCCCTGCGCTACTGGTCGGCCGCACGTGGCGGCCGAGCCGAGCCGAAGATCAGCTCGACGCGCCCGCTGGCACAGTTCTGCCGGTGGCTGATGTATATGACCCGACCGCATGGCCGGGAGGCTTTGTTTGGCAACGGCCCCAAGGCCGCCGGCCAGCGCCGGATTAGCCTGTCCTATTTTCCCGCGGTCGCGGCCGCTGAGCGCGACGGCATTCTGCAGTCCCACTACCTGAACAATCTCTTTCCCGACCAGGAGACCGATGGCATGCGCAACTACGCCCTCGAGCTGGTTTGGTATGATCAGACCCTTCCGCCGGTCAGTCCCGAGGGCCGGCAGCCACATGGGAAAGTCTTCCCGGCGAACACCGGCTGCGTGAGCAGTCGCACCCATTGGGATGCGCGATCCACGCCGTGCATGGTCTATGGCAAAGGCGGCCTGGCGTACGAGATCAACGGGCACAACGACGTTGGCCAGGTATGCATCGACGGCTATGGCGAACCCCTGATCCTGGACCTCGGCGGTTATCATGTGGATCAGGGCGGCAGCAAAACCCTGGGCCACGCCATCGCCCACAACGTCCTAATCTTCGACGGCGAGAACATGCGCGCCGACCGACCGTTGGCGCGGGCCATGTACAACGCCCCCGAACGCCGCAAGACGCCGCCGTTGCGATCAAAGTTCCTCCGGTCTCAATTCGACGACCAAAAGGGCGGATACTGGCAATTGGATACGACGGAAGTCTACGCCGGCGTTCACGCGGTCTGGCGCACCGTGGTGCATCTGAATCCAGGCGTGGTCGCCGTGCTCGACACCGCGACCCTGCCCGGCTCCCGCGAGATTTCGCTCCGGTGGCACACAGTGGACCAATGCGAGCCGACGTCGGACGGAAAGTTTCTGGTCACGGGCGCCGGCGGCGCCACGCTGGCGTCGCGGGTCGTAAGCCTGGACGAGGGAAAGATAAAATTCGCCCGGGGAACCCATCAGGAGACGGGTGATGGCTTCGTCGAGGCGTCCCTGCAGGGTACCACCTGCTCGCTGTTGAGTGTATTCTGCGTCTTTCCTCCGAAAACCAAATCAAGCGTCTGGGAGATCGCGGATGGCGCGTTGTCCATCGCGGGACCGGCCGGAATCGTGGACGTCAGGGTGTCAGGCAAGGCGCTCTCGGTTGCGTATCGGGACGGGCGCATGGGCTGGCAAATAACCCCGCCTCCAGGAACTTTATGACCGGCGAAAAAATCCGCGAATCCCTCCATGACGGCAGTCGTGTCTACGGCACGCACGTCACCGGCCTCAGCAATGCCGTGATCACGCGCCTGCTGGGCTCCGCGCCCCTGGACTTTGTCTTTTTCTGCAACGAGCACATGCCCATGGATCGGTCTGAGACCTCCGTCTTGTGCCAGCACTTCGGCAGCATGGGCATATCGCCCATCGTGCGAATTCCATCGCCCGACACCACGGAAGCCGCCAAGGCCCTCGACGCCGGCGCAGAGGGCATTGTCGTCCCCTATATTGAAACGGTCGAGGAGGTGCGCAAGATGGTGGGAGCCGTTCATTACCGACCGATCAAAGGGCGGCAGCTGCGCGAGCTCCGCGCCAGCCCCCGGCGACCTGCGCCAGCCACTGAGACTTTCCTGCGCCGATTCAACCGGCATCACTATTTGATCATCGGCATCGAAAGCGTCGCCGCCTATGAAAATCTCGACGCGTTGATTGGAGTCGAGGGCGTGGATGGAGTCTTCATGGGACCGCACGACCTCAGCGTTTCGCTCGACGTCCCCGAGCAATGGGAACATCCCGACCTGCTGCACCTGATCGAGGATACCACTCGCCGGTGCCGCGCCGCCGGCATCGGCGTGGGCGTGCATCTTTCATATATTTTCTCCCTGGCGCAGACCCATCGCTTTACGTCGCTGGGCATGAACTGGATCCTGGATGGCGCCGACATCGCCCACGTCCTTCAAAGTTTGCGCCAACGCCGCGACGCGATCTGCGGGCCAGCGATCGCCGGACCAGTCGCCGCGAACGGCGAGAGCGGGTGCCTTGCACCCGACCAGGCCGCATCCATCCCACCGCGCTGATGCCGCCGCCAGACTGCTCGCGAACGCCTTGAGTCGCGCGGCGCTCTAATCCGCGCTGCGAAGATCCAAAGTGCAGCAAGCGCGGGCTGAAGCTCCGTGCTACGGTAAGCGCCCGCGGAAACAAGTTGTCGCACGCGGGCGTATCCTGCGGTCGCGCAAACGCTTCACCGGCCGAGCGCGGCCCGCAGCGTCGGCTCCATGCCCTTGGCCATGCGGAAGAAGCCGAGATCGGTGGGATGCGTCCCATCAACCGTGTCTTCACCGTCCTCGCCCAGCAGATATTGCGCTTTGATATACAGCAGGTGCTTGTCACCGGCCGCCTTCAGTTCGGCATAGATTGCGGCCAGCGCGGCATTCGATTCCCGGCAGCGGCGCCCCCGTCCTTCCTCCACGTAGGGCCCGTCGACATAGAGAATGCTCTCCACGAGAACGATCGGCGTCGAGGGATGGGCCCGGCGCAGCGTGCGGATCAGCCCGGGCATGCGTTCCGCCACCTGCGCGGGCGAAAGGTTCGGCAACGGGTCGAGCACGTAGACCGAAGGGTCGAGCTCGGCCAGTAGCGCGGCCATCTCGGGCTCCGCCTGGCCGTTGCCCGAAAACCCCAGGTTGATGATGGGCATCCCAAACGCCCGCCCCAAGATGGACGGATAGGCCATGCCGGGTCGCGAGGCGACCCCGCCCTGCGTGATGGACGTCCCGTAGAAGACGAGTGGCTTGGTGCCCGAGGGATAGGGCAGCGCCGGGGCAAACTCTGCCGTCGGCGGCAAGCCAACCTCCACTTTGCGGACGCCATTGTATAACGGCAGGTAGAGCAAATATTCCCGCCGGCCCGGCCGCAGTTTGCCATTCACGAGAAGCTTCATGTTCTCGCCGGCTCTCGTCGCCCGGCCAAAGCCAAGCCAACGCCATCGTCCCTGCTCCTTCACGTAGAGGTCCAGGCCGCTGACTCCCGTTGAAGGCATGTGCACCAGGCCGAGCTCGGCGTTGATGAGATTCCACCGCGCGCCGATCGACTCCGCGTCAGTGATAAAGCGAAAGCACATGCCCGAGGAATGGCGGGAAAGCGACCAGACCTTCTCCCGGACAATTCTTTCCGCCGCGGCCGGCAGCCGATCGTAGTAATCCTTCGTGTTCGTCCAACCTTTGCCCTCCACGCCGTACTGACTCAGATCGTACCAGCGAAACTGGCTGATCTGGGCCGGCGCCGGCGCGCCCAGCCACGGGAGAATGAACAGGACAAAGACGAGCCGCGCCCGACGAGAGCCGGCTTCATTCGTGGGGAGTTTTTTCATAATTGGGTTTCCGCGGGCGGGCGCAGGGCTCTGATTAGTCATGGCGTCGGCAAATTTCCAGCCTTCGACGGAGGGCGGAGCGCCGCCGAAGCCGACATGCCGTTGGCACAAAGCAGCCGCGGCGGAGCTCGGTCATCCATGCCTCCAGTCGTAGAGTAGGCAGGGAGCGTTTACTCTCCCCGCCCCTCATCGAACCGTGCGGGCGAGTTTCTCGCACACGGCTCTCCGGGATCGTTCACCGCGGCGGCTATCGGGACCAGTTGGCTGTCGTGGGCA
>JBIJCX010000479.1:0-5513 GCA_044344465.1 Opitutaceae bacterium | reverse complement strand
ACCTCGCCCGCCTGCGGCCGTTCGTCCCCGAGGGCCGGGCTTTCGTGCAACGGCCTGACTGGTCGAGGCAGGCCTCGCGCCCGGTGCCCGCCATCGAGACCGCCGACACCTGGGAGCACTCCGACGAGGTGCAGGTTCCGTTTCTCCAGCGCACGCTCAGTAATTTCAAACTCCTGCCCGTGGTCTTCGGCGAAGTCGATCCCCAGGCGGCGGCGCAGGCACTGATGAAGATCCTCGATGACCAGACGCTCGTCATCGCCAGCTCCGATCTGAGCCATTACCACGCGTTCGCCGAGGCGCGGGAACTCGACCAGGCGTGCGTGCGGGCGATCTGCCGCCTCGATCTGGCCGCGATGGAGCGCCAGGAGGCATGCGGCAAGGCGCCCATCCTCACGCTCATGCATGTCGCCCGGCTCAAGGGCTGGGAGGCGCGCCTGCTCGATTATCGCAACAGCGGCGACACGTCCGGCGACAAATCGCGCGTGGTTGGCTACGCCGCCATCGCATTCTACGCCCCCCCGGCAGTCGGCAATTTTTCCGCCGAGGAGCGACGTTTCCTGCTGGGCCTGGCGCGCCAGACCGTGCGCGACGTCGTCGCGACCGGCCGCCTGCCCGAGCTCGCCGTTGAAAATCTCGCACCCAGGTTCGTGGAGAAAAAGGGCTGCTTCGTAACGCTGACCAAGCGGGGCCAGCTGCGCGGCTGCATCGGCCACCTCACCGCGCAGGCACCGCTGTATCAGGCCATCGTTGACAACGCCCGCCATGCCGCGTTGCAGGATCCACGATTCCCGCCGGTCGGAGCGACGGAGGTCAACGAGCTCGAAATCGAGATCAGTGTGCTCACGACGCCGCGCCCGTTGGTTTTCTCCTCGCCCGAGGACCTGCTCGACCAGCTCCAACCGCACCGGGATGGCGTGATTCTGCGCCTCGGCGAACGCGGCGCCACCTATCTGCCGCAGGTCTGGGAACAGCTGCCCGACAAACGGCAGTTCCTCAACTCGCTCGCGGAAAAGGCGGGCTGTGCCGCCACGGCGTGGCGGCAGCCCGGCATCGAGATCCTCACCTATCGGGTGGAGGCCTTCAAGGAGTCGGAGCGTTGAAACGGATCCACGCCGTAGGCCATAAATGCCCGCTCGATTTCGAGCCCTGAAATGACCGCCGCCGCGGCTCCATCACCCGACCGCGCGCGCCGGTTCGTGCTGTTCGCGATCGGCGCGCTCGGCGTCTCGGCCGTGATGACGCAGCTGACGCTGATGCGGGAATTGCTGGGCGCCTTCTCCGGCAATGAACTCGTGTTCGGCCTCGCGATCGGGAGCTGGCTCCTGCTCACCGGGGTCGGGGCCTGGCTCGGGCGCGCGACGGAACGGCTGCGGCAACCAGAAACTGTTTTCGTCGTCGGCCTGATCGCCGCCGCCCTCCTGCCCCTCGGACAAATCGCAGCCGTGCGGATGCTGCGCGACAGCGTGTTCGTCCGCGGCGCGGTGGTTGGCCTGCCGCAGACCGTCCTCGGCTGCCTCGGGATGCTGCTGCCCTTTTGCCTCGTTTCCGGCGCCCTGCTCACGCTGGGGAGCCATCTGGCCGACCGTGGAGGCGGCAATCGCGGTCCCGGGCCCGTCTACGTTGCCGATACCCTCGGCGGTCTCGTGGGCGGAGCATGTTTCAGTTTTGCCCTGGTGCCGTGGTTCGATCACTTCGGCCTGCTGTGTTTCCCCGCCACGCTGTTGCTGGTGACGGCCGGCTTGGTCGCGGGGCAGGAACACGCGAGGCGGCTCGCGGCCGGCGCGTTCATCCTCGCCGCCGGTGTGCCCGCCGCGGCGCTGTACTTTGACCTCGATGCCCTGACGACCGCACGGCAGCACGCCGGCCGCACGGTGGTCGCCCGCCACAACTCGCCCTATGGCCGGCTCGTCATCACCGCCGACGCAGGTCAACTGACGTTTTTTGAAAACGGCGTGCCCGTGATCACGTCCCCGCACCTCGAGCAAATTGAGGAAACGGTCCACTATGCCATGGCCCAGCGGCCGGACGCGCGGGAGGTGCTGCTCATTGGCGGCGGCGTGACCGGAACCGCGCGGGAAATCCTGCGCTACGGCGTGAGCCGCGTCACCTACGTCGAGCTCGATCCGCAGATCATCGCGGCCGGCCGTCGTTTCCTGCCCGGTGCCCTCGACGATCCGCGCATCGAAGTCGTGAACGCGGACGGGCGGCGGTTCACGCAAATGGCGCGCAATCGATTCGACGTGGTGATCGTGGCGCTGGCGGATCCATCGACTTTTCAGCTCAACCGGTTCTACACCGCGGAGTTTTTCGCGGCCACCGCGCGCGCGCTGCGCCCCGACGGGGTGCTGTCGCTCGGGCTCAGCCGTTACGCCAATTATGTCAGCCCCGAACTTGGCCGGCTGCTCGCGTCGGCCCATCGCACCCTGCGGCAATCGTTCGCCCACGTGCGCATGATTCCCGGGGGCCGAGTATATTTTCTGGCGTCCAACGGGCCCCTCAGCCTCGACATCGCCGCCCGGCTCGAAGCGCGCGGCCTGGCCACCAAACTGGTCAACCGCCACTACCTTGACGCGACCCTGGCCCCCGATCGTCTGGCCGATCTCGACCGCGCGGTGGCCGCACCCGCCGGGTTGAACGCGGACTTCAGCCCGGCGCTCCACGCTTACCACCTGCGGCATTGGCTCAGCCAGTTTCCCGCGCGCGGCTGGTGGCTGGGCGGTGCCGTGGTTGTATTGCTAATCGGATACGGCTGGACCCTGCGGCCCCTGCCCCGGGTGATCTTTGCCTCCGGCTTCGCGGCCTCGGGCCTGGAAATCGTGCTGCTGCTCGGGTTTCAGGCGGTGTACGGCTCGGTGTATCGGCAGGTCGGTCTGATTGTCACGGTTTTCATGGCCGGACTGGCCGCGGGCGCCTGGTGGGCCCATCGGCGTTGGCTGCCGGGGGCGGCCCATCCGGCGCCGGCGGTCGCCGCCAATCGCCTGGTTGCCGGACTCGGGGTCGCGATTGCCGGCTTCGCCGCGGTGCTGCCCTTTATCCTCGTCCGCCTCGATCAACTGGACGCGTCCATGGGCTCGGCGCTCGCGGGCCAAGCCGCCGTGTTGCTCGCCACGCTGCTGCTGGCCGGGATGACCGGCGCGCAGTTCTCCCTGGCCGGCCCGCCTGCATCTGGCGCGCACACCGGCGTCGCCGCGCAACTTTTCTCCGCCGATCTGATCGGGGCGGCGGGTGGCGCGCTCGTGGTCAGCGCGCTGTTGATCCCCCTGTTCGGTGTGCCCGCAGCTTGTTTCGTCACTGCAGGATTGAACCTCGTGACGGCCGGGATAGCTTTTGCGCAGGCGAGGCCCGCATGAACCGGCTGCATCTCATGGCTCTGAAACTCGTCCGCTGGACCGGCTGGCTGCTTCTGCCGGTCGTGCTCGGATTTTTTGTCACCGGCTATGCGATGAGCGGCCGCTATGGTCTCGGCATGCTCACCGACGAGAAGACCGCCCTTGCCCTGCACAAATTCATGCACCTGCCGCTCGCGGCCCTGGTTCTCGTTCATGGGGTGCTGGCGCTTTATCTCGCGCTTTTCCGATGGGGATGGATCAAACAACCGTGAAGCCCGTGATCACCCGGCGGCGCGCCGTCGCCTGCGGCGGGGTGCTCGGCACCGCCTTTCTGGCCGGCGGGGCCGGACCCGGATCGTGGCTCCGCGGGCTGCTGCAACTCGTGGACGACGAGGCACCGGCCGACGTGTTCAAAGGCGATGCGCCGAACGACGAGGTGTGGGCCCTCTGGCGCCGGCGCGGCTGGGTGAAGGAGGCCGCGCATTACCTGAAGCTCGACCGCAATGTGCAGTGCAAGATCTGCCCAAACAACTGCCTGCTCGCCCCCGGCGACCGGAGTCACTGTCGCAACCGCGTGAACATCGACGGCACGCTGTACACGATGGCCTACGGCAACCCGTGCACCTTCCACGTCGATCCCGTCGAAAAGAAACCCCTGTTTCATTTCCTGCCCGGCAGCCGCACGTTTTCGCTCGCCACCTCGGGCTGCGTCTTTCGGTGCCTGAACTGCCAGAATTGGGAAATCTCCCAGAAGAAACCAGAGGAGACCAAGGATCCGCGCGGGCCGGAACTCCGCCTGCGTCCGCCGCTGCCGCGATCACTGACGGCCGGCGAGATGAACCGGCTCAGCCTCTTCCCCGAAGATCTGGCCGCTGTCGCCGCCGCGCTGCAATGCCCCTCGGTTTCCTACACCTACTCCGAACCGACCGCCTACTACGAATACACCCGCGACTCCTGCCGGGCCGTCCGCGACCGCCGGCTCAGGAACATCATTGTGACTTGCGGATCGATCGAGGAACGCCCGCTGCGCGAACTCGCGCCCTACGTCGATGCCGCCCATGTCGACCTCAAGGGTTTCGACGATGCCACCTATCGCCGGCTCAATTCCGGCAAGCTCCAACCGATCCTCAACACCCTCAAACTCTACCACGAACTCGGGGTGTGGTTTGAAGTGATCAACTTGATCGTGCCGACCTACACGGACGATCTCGACGCCATCAAGCGCATGTGCGGCTGGCTGGTCGACCACCTCGGTCCCGACCGGCCGCTGCACTTTTCGCGTTTTCACCCGCAGCACAAACTGGAGCATCTGCCGCCCACCGCCACCGAGACGCTCGTCCGTGCGCGCGCCGTGGCCCGGGCCGCCGGCCTGCGCCACGTCTACATCGGCAACGTGCGCGACGTGCCCGATGCCGAGACCACCTTCTGTCCCCACTGCCGGCGGGCGGTGATTGAGCGCGATGTATTTGCCGTCACCCGCTTCGAGCTGGCCGCCGGCAAATGCCGCCATTGCCAGACCCCGATCGCGGGGGTGTGGAGCGCGTGAGACGGGTTCCGAAAGATCCAAAGTTGCTTCATTTGATGGCTGGCCTCCCGGTGCGTTTTTGCGCTCGCACGTCCACCCGTCGATCCGCTCTTGTAACGCCCTCCAACCATGCATCCCGCCGAACGCATTCTCATGGGCCCCGGCCCCAGTCCCGTCCCGCAACGCGTGCTCCGTGCGCTCGCCGCCCCCACGCTTGGCCATCTCGATCCGCAATACCTCGGGTTCATGGACGAGGTTTGCGAAATGCTGCGGAAAGTTTTCCGCACCAAGAACGCACTCACCTTCCCGGTCAGCGGCACCGGCATGGCCGGCATGGAGTGCTGCGCGGTGAACCTCCTCGAACCCGGTGACGAGGTCATCGTCGGGGTCAATGGCGTCTTCGGCACCCGCATGAAGGACGTCATGAAGCGTTGCGGCGCCACCGTCCACGCGATGGAGACGACGTGGGGCGAGGCCTTCACGCTGGCCCAGCTCACCGCCGCGCTCGACGCGCACCCGAAAACCAGGCTCGTCGGCATCATCCACGCCGAGACCAGCACCGGGGCCCTCCAGCCGCTCGAGGGTTTCGCCGACCTCGTTCACGCCCGCGGCGCGCTCCTGCTCGTCGACGCCGTCACCAGCCTCGGCGGCCACGAGCT
>JBIJCX010000159.1:0-18093 GCA_044344465.1 Opitutaceae bacterium | reverse complement strand
GAGCCCACCTCCGTGCCGTTCTCGTAGAGCTTGACCATGTCGCCCGCCACCGGCACCGCGAGGCCGGTGCCGTTCAAGACCACGTGAATCGTCGGCGTCGTGACGTTGGTCTTGCCGTCGCTGCTGCTCGAACCGGTGTCGGAGGCGGCGACCAGGGTGATCGTCGGCGCCGCCGGCACCGCCGTGTCGACCGTCATCGAGACCGTGTTGTTCGCCTCGGCTCCGTCGGCGTTCGCGTTTCCGGCCGCGTCCGTGAACTTCACGCTGGCGACACTGATCGAGGCACCGGTCGTGCTGTCGGCCGTCGGCGTAAAGGTGACTGAATAACTCGCACCGCTGCCGGTGAGCGCGCTAAGGGTGCCGCCCGTGACCGTGATGTCCGCACCCACAAAGTCGGTGGCCGTCTCGGACAACGTGAAAGTAATCGTCGCCGTCTCGCCCGCCTTCAGCGCCGTCTTGTCGCTCGAAATCGCAATCGTCGGAAGGACGGTGTCGACCGTCATCGAGACTGAGTTGTTCGCCTCGGCCCCGTCGGCATTCGCATTACCGGCCGCGTCCGTGAACTTCGTGCTGGCGACACTGATCGAGGCTCCGGTCGTGCTGTCGGCCGTCGGCGTAAAGGTCGCCGAATAACTCGCACCGCTGCCAGCGAGCGCACCGAGCGTGCCGCCCGTGACCGTGATGTCCGCACCCACAAAGTCGGTGGCCGTCTCGGACAACGTGAAAGTAATCGTCGCCGTCTCGCCCGCTTTCAGCGCCGACATGTTGCTCGAGATCGCAATCGTCGGAAGGACGGTGTCGACCGTCATCGAGACCGAGTTGTTCGCCTCGGCCCCATCGGCGTTCGCATTACCGGCCGCGTCCGTGAACGCGCCGCTGGCGACACTGACCGCGGCCCCGGTCGTGCTGTCGGCCGTCGGCGTATAGGTGGCCGAGTAACTCGTCCCGCTGCCGACGAGCGCGCTGAGCGTGCCGCCCGTGGCCGTGATGTCCGCACCCACAAAGTCGGTGGCCGTCTCGGACAACGTAAAAGTAATCGTCGCCGTCTCCCCCGCCTTCAGCGCCGTCTTGTTGCTCGAAATCGCAATCGTCGGCGCGGTCGTGTCGATCGTGACCGCGAGGCTGCTGCTCGCACTCGAGACGTTGCCGGCCACGTCGGTTATCTTGGCCGTAAAGCTCTTGGTGCCGGCCGTCATGGTGCTCGCCGTGATGTCCACGGCGAGGTTCGTGACGTGCGTGCTCGTGAGCGTGACCGAGCCCACCTCCGCACCGTTCTCGTAGAGCTTGACGATATCGCCGGCCACCGGCGCCGTGAGGCCGGTGCCGTTCAAGGTGACACGGATAGTGGGCGTCGTGACGTTGGTCTTACCGTCGGTGCTGCTGGCGCCAGAATCGGAGGCCGTAGTCAGAGCCAAGGTCGGCGCCGCGGGCGCAGTGGTGTCACTTCCACCCCCGGTCAGGGTGGCGGTCGCCCGGATGGATGTACCCGCCGAGGTGTCGAGCACGAGAGTGATGACCTCGGATGCAGTGGTGATCACGGTCGGAGTGCCGAAAATCCCCGTGCGACTGGCAGACGTGATGATGTTAAATGCGTAGGAACCGATGCCGGTGGACGGGAAGCGCAACGTGAGCGCATTGCTGTTGAGCGTCAGGGCGCCGACGACGGCAACGAGGTCACCAGTCGACGCCCCGGTGAGCTTGATGGTCACGCTTGCTCCCGACGCCAGGGTCAGGGTGTTGCCAAAAGTCAACGTGCCAGCAGCCGAACTCGTCCCGGGCGCCAACTGACCGGTGAGTGTCACGGGAACGTTGACGGTCCCTGTGCCGCTGAGCGTGCCATCGATGACGACAGAACCGGTGCTTCCGGTAATCGTGCCGCTTTGCAGCGACAGCGTGCCACCGCTCGCCACAACCAGGGCCCGCAAGGTCGAGAGCGTAACGCCACCCGCGCCGATAGCCAGGTTCCCGCCCGATTCGACCGTCAGGGATCCCCCGCCAAAACTGAAATCAAGCTTGGCTGCGCTTGACGCGGAGCCGGAAACTGAAATCGAACTCCGACCTCCCGCGGATCGCAGTTCGCCTGAAACGGTCAGGTTGTTCAAGGTGGCATAGACACCGGAATCGATCCGCGCAACAACACCCGCGGGAATCACCACGTTGGATCCGAAGGTCGGCACCACCCCCCCGACCCAACTCGTTTCACTGTTCCACAGCGCCAGGCTCGTGGCGCCAAACGTAAAGGTCGTTCCCGTCGCCGGCATGGCCATCCGCGTCGAGATCGACATGTTGGTGTTGCGGATGATTTCCAAGCCCGGGCTCGAGGCCTTCCCCAGCACCGTGCGCACACGGGCAAAGAGACCGTAAACCGCGCCACCGGCATTTGTCGTCGGCGCGAAAGTTCCCGAAAGGCTGACGAGCGGATAAGCCGTGCCGTTGACCGCCGGCGTGAAGCCGGCCAAGTAACTCAGCGTCGCCTCGGCTTCGCCAAAATTCAGATTATTCGCAAGTCCGACCTCGGCGTTCGTATTTGTAAATACGATCTGGTCGGCGCCCCCGGTGCCCACCTCATACTCCACCGTCAGGTTGTTGCCTGAAAATGACTGGGCTGAACTAAACCCCAGCGTGCCGATGGCACCGGCGCGGCCCGGTCGAATCACCCCGCCTAGCAGCACATTATCTGCTGCAATGGTGCCCCATCCTTCAATACTTCCTCCTGTCACCGAAAACTGACTGCCGAAGTTAATCGGGGGGCCGGTTGGACTGGCGCTTGAACCGATCAAGAGCAGGCCCACCGACTGGACGTAGCCGCTGTTGTTGGGCGGAGCAAGGGGATCGACTGGCGTCGGGAGGACAGAAACCGGCCCGGCCAGATTGAAGGTGCCGCCGAGATTCTCGATCGTTGCGGACTCACTGAGCGTAATTCCAGACTCCGCGGGAATCGTCAGCACCCCGTTCGAGTGCAGTTTCACGGTAGAGTTATTGTTCAGGGCCAACGGCCCATTCATCGCCCCGCCTCCACTGATGGCCATTTGCGCGAGGCCGGCCAAAGTGAACGGCATTGGGCTGGTGCTCGTGACATTGAGCATGCCCGTGACATCGATGACGGTGTTCCCATCCGCGACCAGGCTCCCGGTCGAAAGGATGTTCAAGCTGCCGACGTCGTTCAACCGGCCCAGATCAAAGACGCCCAACTGGCCACTTACATTCACCGTTGCCCCCGACTTGATCTGCAACCCCGTCGTCGGAGTCGCCGTATCCCCGGGGACACCTGGAAAAGCGCCGACCTGCATGGTTCCCGCAGCACCGACATTCAGGGTCGAACCGGATTCAAGGCTCAGCGTGCCATGGTTGCCTAGGATTACCGTGCCCCCGCTCGTCAGCGTCGCACCGGTCTGCAGGCGCAGCGTGCCGCCGGACGCGTCGATGATGCCATCGTTGGTTCCGGTGCCAGAAAAGGAATAGGTAGCCGTGGTTCCACCACTTGCCCCACCCAGGGTGAGGTTGCCGGAAGGGGTAATTGTGGTGGACGACGCGACCGTGAGCGTGCCGCCCGCATCGACCAAAAGTGTGCCGGCGATGGAAAGGCTCGCGAGGCTGACCGAAATCGAGCCTACGGACACAAACGGCGTGCCAGCCGGAATCGTAACCGTGGCACCCGAACTTGGCACCACCCCGCCCACCCAGTTCGCCGGAACAGCCCAACTGTGATTGGCGGGAATGTCAGCCCCAGGAGTGGCGGGCACAGTGCCCAGCCAGGTAAAGTCACCGGCCAGCAGCAGCCGCGGCTCGAGATATTCGAGCGCGAAGTCACCGTCTTGAATAGAACGTGGAGCAGCCAGGCGCAACGGACCGTGCAAGGGATTTTCACATCGTCAATGCAAAATCCAAGCATTAGCCACGTGTGGCGCGGCGATAACCTCGCTGCCGCTCCCCCCAATTACCACGCATGCAAATACTCACCGCCTGCCTCTGTGACTCCGCCGCTGATTACCAGGGAAAGCTCTGCATCCTGGGCGCGTTCGACACCATCGCTCCCCCGCAGGTACCGGTTGTTCACCCGGCCTGCGCGCTCGCCCTGCGGTTTATTTCCCGGGCCGGCGACGAGGGCGCCCATCAGATCCGGCTCGCCCTCATCGATTCGGATGGACGCGATCTCCTGCCGCCCGGCTCAATCAAGATCGACTTCAACCTGCCGCCGCTGGCCGACAACGTGTTCTTCGCCTCCCACAACGTCGTGCTCAACCTCCAAGGCCTGCCGCTCTCCGCCTTCGCCGCCTACTCGTTCGACGTTTACGTCGACGGCGAAATTGCCACGCGCGTGCCGCTGCAAGTCGTGAAACTCAAGTAACGACGCCTCGCCCCGAAGTCGCCGTCACCGCTCCCGCAAGCTTTGGTCGAGTCCCCAGAGCGGGAGATTTTGCGCCAGCCAGGAGTCGTGTCGCAGCACACTCAGTCGCCGCCGGAAGTCGATCCGCCGGGCGGTTCCCTGCCCAAGACGCAAGATTCCTTCACCCACCCACCGACCGCCCGTCGGCCACGCACGCAGCAGCCAGACCAGCCCGCGCCGGCCCATCCGGGGCACGAACCGCACCAGCAATTCGTCATCGATGCTCGCAAACTGCCGCACGCTCCCCGGGTCGCCCTGCCGCGCGCAGCGCCCGTAAAGCTGCCGGTCCACGCGGGCCGTCCACGCCCGCTCCGTGGCGATCACATGCAGGCCGCCCCGCGCCACGATCCCCTCCCCCAGCCGGATATCCGTGCCGCGGCCGGCAAGACTGGTGGCAACGGTGATGCGACCCGGCTTGCCCGCATCGGCGACGATATCCGCCTCGTTCTTGAGGTGCGCCGCAGTGAGCAATCGAAACTCAAATCCCGCCGCCGTCAGCCGCGCCGCGAGCGTTTCGCTGGCGCTCACCGAGCCGCAGCCAATCAGCACGGGCAAACCGGCGGCGTTCGCCCGGGCGACCTCGGCCACGACCGCGGTCCACTTCTCCTCCGCCGTGGCCGTGAACACCGGCCGATCAAACCGCCGCCGGCACGGTCGATGCGTGGGCAGTACGACGATCGGCAGATGGTAGATGTGCCAGAGCTCGTCCGCGTTTTCCACCCCCGTGCCCGTCACGCCGGCGAGGCGCGTATAGAGCCGGAAAAACCGCTGAAAACTCAGGCTCGCCATATTTTCGTTCGGCGGCGTCAGCGGCAGCCCTTCTTTCGCCTCAATTGCCTGGTGGAGCCCCTGCCGCCACGTGCGTTGGGCGGCGGGCCGGCCCGTCGTCTCGTCGACGATGATGATCCGGTCACTGGCGACGATGTAGTGTTTTCCCCGTTGAAACAGCTCCCGGGCCCGCAGCGCCTGCACCACGAGTTCCTCCTTCCACCGCCCATTGCGAAACAGCAGGCAGCGCTCTGGCGCGATCTCCGCCAGCCGCGCCGTGCCCGCTTCCGTGAGCAGCAGTTCGCCGTATTTCCGCTCGATTGTAAAATCCCGCCCTTCCGCAAACGCCAGGGCTTCCTCCCCCGCGGCGACGACGGCGCTCACCAGCAGCTCGTTCGGCCGCGGCTGGCTGATCAGGAGTGGCGTCACGGCCTCGTCGATCAAAACGTGGTCCGCCTCGTCGATGATGGCGGTGTGCAGTCCGCGCTGCACGAGTTCGGCCGCCCCGCCGCCCGGCTGGCTCTGCAGCCGCTGGAGGGCGCGGCGCCGGCCGTCCTGTCTCTCGCCCAGCACCAGCCGGTCGCGCAGAAAATCCGCCACGATTTCCTTGCTCGTCCCATAAACGACGGCGCGCCCGTAGTGCAGGCGCCGCACATCCGGCGGCGCATCGCCGCGGATGTAGCCGACCGTGACCCCGCACACGTGATAAAACGGCCGCAGGGCCACGGCATCGCGCTCGGCGAGGTAGTCGTTGGCCGTGACCACATGAACGGGCCGGTTGCGCCATGCGGCAAGCACAGCGGCGAGGCCAATCGTGAGCGTCTTGCCCTCGCCCGTCGCCATCTCCGCCATGAACAAACCCTCGAGCGCAAGCGCGCCCATCACTTGCTCTACATAAGGCTGCAGCCCGAGTGTGCGCCGCGCTGCTTCGGCGGCGAGGGCAAGCCCGGAGTCGATCTCAGATTCGGCAACCACCGACCCACCGCGAAACACCCGGGCCAGCTCTCGCGCTGCCTGCGTGAGCATGCGATCCGAAATCTCGTGGTGCGCCGACTGCGCGCGCAAGATGCTGTCCGCCCGCAACCGCGCCGCGGCGACAAAGCTCTGCCGCCGCCGCCACGCGCCGGCGACGCGCCACAGGCCGGCATCGAGGCCCCGGTGCAGCCGCTTCGCATCGGGCAAAAACGTGAGCCGGTGGTCGGCCGAGGGTGTCGCGGCCGTCATGTCGTCATTGCCGGCGGGCTTCCCGTCCGGCGGCGCCTCCCTTTTCGCACCCGTTTCATCGTCATGCCGAGCTCGTCATCAGAGTCGATAGCGCTTCTGCAGCAGTTGCCGCAACTCGCGCCACCACTGCACGGCGAGCGGCTGCCACGTCAGGGAAAAACGCGCCACGCCGCTGCGCAGATGCCGCAACGTCACCGGCGCGGCACCGGGCAGCTCCGCCACCACCTCAAAGAAGGGCTCGGTCGTGGTCTGCGCACCCCGCTCTTCGCGCTCCACCGCAATGGTGCCGCCCCCGCTGGCGCCCAGCGCCGGGGTGGGCAGGCGGCGTTGGTCGCCGGGCAGGATATTCCAGGTCGCGGCGTCGAGCGTCACGCCGGCCTCGCCGCGCACCCTCACCTCCACCGTCCGGATCGGCGCACCAAAAAGCGGCGCCGCCTGCTCCTGCGCCACGATGGCGGAGAACACCATTTTACTCTCCCCCACGATCTGCCCAAGCGAAACCCCGCGGGGGATAAAAAGACCGGGAGGGAATTCCGTGCCGTCCGCCGCCCATCGACCCGCATGCGGGGCCCGCAGGGTGAGGGCCGCGATGCGCACCTCGGTCTCGGCGACCTGCGCCCGCACCGCGTCAAGGCGTTGGGCCAGCGCCCGCACGTAGGACGGCGAGGCATCGCGCGCGAGCCGCAGCCGCGACTCCGCCTCGTCCACCGCCGCAGTCAAACCCTCGCGCCGGCCGAGCAGCTCGGCGTTCTCCAATCGCATGAGCGGCTGGCCGGCGGCCACGCGGTCACCCGGGTGCGCCAGTTGCTCGACCAGCACGCCCTCCACCGCCGGCACGAGCTGCGTCGCGGGATCGGCGCGCACCACCCCGGGCATCTCGAACCGGTTGGGCAGCGGCACGAAGCCGAGCAGCAGCACGAGCAAAGCCACCCCCGCCACCGCGATGGCATGCGCGCGCGACCGTCTCATTTCCAGTGCGGAATCGCTCCAAAGGTAACGGAGGAACTTTCCGAGCGGCCCACCGACCCAGAGCACCGCGCCGAAGACGGCCAGCCCCAGACCCAACCCGAAAAGCTGATCGCCCACGAAGAGCAGGATCGCCCAGAGCACGATCATCTTGTAAACCGAACTGACGGCACCGTAGCTCGCCAGCCAGGTGATCGCGCGTGGCGTCCGTTCGACCGGCATCAGCCGCGGCATGCCAAAAACGAAACGCTCCAGCAGCCATTTCCACTGCCGCGCCGCCCGTTGGCCAAGGTTCGGCGTGTCGAGCAAATCGGAGAGGATGAAGTAGCCGTCGAAACGCAGGAGCGGATTCAAGTTGAAGAGCAGGGTCGAAACCGAGGCCAGAAAGACGAGATTGTAGGCAATCTGGTTGATCACGCCCGTGCCCGTGCTCGCCCAGACGGCGAGCGCCACCGCCGCCGCGAACAGCTCGAAAATCATCCCGCCCGCCCCCACGAGCACCCGCGCCCGGCGCTCGCGAAACGCATACGCCGCCGAAGCATCCACATAGGGCAGGGGCAAAAACGCCATGAACATCACGCCAAACGTGCGCACTTCGCCACCGTAGCGCTTGCAGATCAGTCCGTGGCCAAGCTCGTGCCACACCTTCAACCCGACCGAGGCAAGATAGAGCCAGCCGAGATTGGCCGGCGCCAGCACGGCCTGGCCTCGGTCGAGCAGCCCGCTCCAGTCATCAAACGCGAGCTTCAGCGCCCCGAGCATCGCGGCCACCCAAAGCGCCGCCCCCACCGGCGAAAACAACGGTCGCGCGACTGCCATGATCCGCGTGAGCAGCGCGTCGGGATCAAACAGCGGCACACGCACAAAGAGAAAATTGAGCACCTGCCCGCGCACCTGCGCCCGCTGGCGCCGCCGCCGCTGGGCGAACTGCCGCAGACCGTCGCCCGCGCGCTCGCTCTGGATCAGGCTCGACTCCGCCAGTTGCGCGACCAGCTGCACAACCTCCTGCTGGCCCGGCGTATTCTCGGGATCGAGGGTCACGCTCTCGCGCCACGCCTCCTCGACCGTCTGCCGCCCATCGAGCCGCGCAATGAATGCATACGCCTCCGGACGCAAGCGGAAGAACTGATGGTTCATCCGGTCGTGCACGACGAACCACGCCTCCCCGCGAAAAACCTGCCGGCGCGCCAGCACATCGGATCGCAGGTGTACGCGCAGCGGCGCCACGAGATGCCAGGAATCACTGAACAGGGCGCCCGGACCGCTCATGGACGGCAGTGGAATCTCATGGCGGTTGTCACCACCACCAGAGTTTGAGCCGCAGGAAATCCACCAGGCGGTGCGTGGCGATCCACAGGTAACTGCGGCGGCCAGCCTCGATCTTGGCGACCCCGGTCATGCCCGGCCGCCACCACGCCCGGGCGGCTCCCGGCAGCTCGGCCCGGACGACGAAGACGTTGGCGGCATTCTTGGTCGTGCCGGCGGGCTCGATGCGGACGACCCGCAGCGGGAAACTCTCGTCGGGCCGGCTCGTGAACGCGATCTCGCCCCGCGCGCCCTCACGCAGTTCCTGCACATCGCGCTCGTCGACATCAATCTCAGCGTAAACGCGATCCGTGCGGGCAACGCGGAAAAGCAGTTCGCCCTGCTTGACCGCGGCGCCGAGCCGCTCGCGGTGGCGGCCCTCCATGACGGTACCGGCAAACGGCGCCCGTAGCATCGCGCGCTTCACCTGGTAGCGCACGACCTCGAGTTCCGCCGCCGCCTGCCGGCCCTGCGCCTGGGCGATGCGCATCTCCGCAAACCGGCCCGCGCTCTCGGCCCGCTCCGCCTCGCCCCGGTAGCGCGCGATGTCGGCCAGCAGTCCCGCCTCCCTCTGGCGCAAGACGCTTTCGTCGAGTGCGAGCAACACTCCGTCCGCCTCGACCGGATCGCCGATCTCGCGCGTGACACTCAGAATGAAACCGTCGAACGGGGCCGGAATGAACGCCTGGCTCGCGCTGCGCAGGATGAAAGGCGCATCCACGCGAAACATCCGTCCGCCAAAGATCGCCCCGGCCAGCACGAGCGCCCCGAGCACCACGCCGAGTTTCAGCCACGCGTCTTCCACCCCCCACAGCCGCCCGAGCACCGTGCGGCCGCGGATCTGCCAGCGGGCACCAAACCAGACGCCGTGGCGCCGGAGCTGATCGAGCCACGGCGCCGCCTGGTCGCACCACACGCGCAGCACCGCGAGATTATCCGCGGTGAAAGGCTGATCGCCGCGGTGCAGGTGGACGACGCCCACCAGCGCACCGCGCGCGCGCAACGGCATCGAAAGCAGGTGGGGCACGCCGTGCTTGCGGGCGAACTGCCCGTGCTCGCGCGTGATCACGGTCGCATCGGCCTCGGCGGGCCACGTGATCTCGTCATCCTGATGCGCCGCCTCCTCCATGACCGCCTCCAGATCGCGCACGAGTTCGACCTGCGCGGCGAACCGCTCCAGGTTGCTGACGGCCTTCAACCGCAGCAACCGGCCCTCCTGCCAGCAGAGTGCGACCTGCATCGCCGGGAGTCTGGCGGCGAGCTCGTTCACAAACGCCATTGCGGCCGGAAGGAACTCGCGGTGCGGATTGAGCTCATTGAGAAGTTCCAACGCGCCACTCACGGCCGCGAGATCGCGCTTCGCCTCGTCGGTGCGGCGCTGGGCGAAGTGCGCGGCGGGCTGGTCGGCCAGCAGCCGCAGGCGTTCCTGCCGCGCGCCCGACTCGGCGGCCGGACGCGCTTCGGCCAGAAGAATGGCAAACCGGAAGAGCCCGTCGCCCCCCTCGACCCTCAGGCCAAGCACCGCCTGACGGGCGCCGCCTTCAGCGCCAACGCCCTCGACATAACCCTGCGTCGCGGCGAGCCCGGCAACTTTCCCCAACAGCTCGGGCGCCAGCGGGGCGGCGGTGCCGACGGCAAACCCGGAGCGCGCGACCTCACGCCACGGACCGGCGGGTGCGGCCGCTTCATAGATAAAGGCGTGGACCGCGCCCGCCGCCTGCACGAGCAGGTCGAGATAGAGCGGCCAATAGGTGTCGGGGCCGCCGCGGAAAGCGCGCAGCCGATCCCGCCGCGTCCAAAAGACATCGGACGCCGGCGTCATGGCAAGTTGACCACCCGAACGGAAAACGACCGGCGCATGGCGATCAGGGCTTCGCCGCGGGCAGACGCACGAGGCCACGCGTACCCGGTAGGATCCGGCGGCCTGGATTATCGATCAGAATCTTGACGCGCTGATAGCCGCTCGCGGCATCCACGCGCGGATCAATGAAGTCCACCTTGCCCGCGAGCAGGTTGGGCGAGGCGAGCTGAGGGAGCTCGACCTCGACGGTCTGCGCGAGGCGGAGCGGCGCAGCCTGCTCGTAGGCGAGGAGAATTTGGACGAAAACCCGATCGAAACTCACGATTTCGAAAAACTCGACGCCGGGCTCGACCCACTCGCCGGGCTCTTTTTTTCGGGCGACGATGATGCCCGCGATCGGGGCGCGGACGGCCTTGCGCGCGAGCGCGACGGCGGCCAGCCGGTGCTGAAGGATCGCGATCTCCATCTCGGTCTTCTTTTCGAGCGCCTCGTCCTTGCGCACCATGTCATTTTTCAGGAGTTCCTGCGTGCCCTTGCTGTCGTAGGTCTTGACCTCGACAATGCGGGTCGTGCGCTCGACCTCGAGTTTCTCCTCGGCATCCGTGAGCTGGGCGAGGAGCTGGCCGGCAACGACGGCGTCGCCCTCCTTCACCGCGACGCTCTCGATCAGGCCGGCAATCCGCGCGCTCACTGCAACCTGCTGGAAAGGCAGCACGAGCCCCTCGATGCGCGCGGCCGCCGGCGCGCCGGCACCCGGCAGGGAGGACGGCACCAGGAGCAGCGCAATCGCGCCGGAGAACAAAACGCGGGGCGACATGGCGGATGGAAGTGGACGCTAGCGGACGCCGGCGGAACGGACCGACCCGGATTTTGCCGCCGCAACCACGGGGTTGATCGCCAGGCCGAGGCGGGCGGGGAGTTCGCCGGTGGCGGCCCAGAGTTCGGCCTCCGCCTTCTTGAGATCAACGCGGGCGGCAACCTCGCGGGTGCGCGCCTCGGATGTCTTCTGCTGCAGGTCGAGCACGTTGAAACTGGTGGTCTTGCCCGCATCGAGGCGGTTCATTTCAACCTCCAGGCCGGCGGCGGCGAGCGTGCGGGACTGGGTGGCATTTTCCAGCCGGCGCTGAAGGGCTTCGAGTCGCCCGAGCGCATTGCTCACCTCGATCGCGATGGTCGTGCGGAGCTCCTCGGATCTGAGTTCGGCCTGTTGCTGGCGGCGCTTGCTGTTGCGCGCGGTGGCGGCAGCGGTGCGGTTGCCGATGGGCATCTGGAGCACAACGCCGCCGCTCACACGGCGGTGGTTGTCGTCATAGACCTGGCGAAAACTGCGGCTGGCCTCGCTCTCAAGACCGCCACGGCCGTAGCTGAAACGAACGTCGAGCTGCGGCAGTCGATCGCCAAGCGAGGCGCGGGCGGTGAGGGCGTCGCGCTTGATCTGATCGCGACTGAGGAGGTAGTCGGGGCGCTGCTCGAGGGCCGCGGCGGTGAGGGCACCGGCCTCGGCGGTGGGACGAGCGACCGAGAGATCAGCCGCGGCGGTAAATGCTGGAATCGGACCGGCCTCGAAACTGCGCAGCAGCAGTTTGAGGAGCCGCACCCGGCGCTCGCGGAGGAAATCCTCGGCGAGGACAACCTCCTCCCGGGCTTCAGAGACTTTGACCTCGGCCTGCGTGACATCAAGGGAGGTCATCTTGCCGACGGAGCGGCGCTTTTCGTTCTCGTCCCGGAGCTTCAGCGCGATGGCAACCGCATCGGACTTCACCCGGGCGTTTTCCAGGCCAAAGACCATGTCGTAGTAGGCGTTGAGGAGTTCAACCATCTTGTTGACGACCTCGATCTCGCGGGTGCGATCGGCGATGCGGACGGCAAACTTGGCGCTGTTCACCTCGGCGTTGGGACCACCGTATAACAAGCCCTTGAGGAGCGGCTGCGTCAGGGTGAGGCCGGCGAAGGTCTCGTATTCCGGAAAGTAATACCGGCCGGCGCGGTTCACGTCGTTTTCGAGGCGGTCGAGCGTGGCGGAGAGTTCGTATTGCGTGCCCGTAAACGGGGTCTTGCCGCTGATGCCGGTGGCGGCCCGGAGATTCTTCTCGTTGTAGAGGGCCGTCTGGGGATCGGCAGCATCGAGGCCGTAGGAGGAAAAATTGATCGCGTTGAGTTTGCGCTTGTTGTCCTCGAGCGTGGTGGACGCGAAAAACTTGGGATCAAACGCCCCGCGGACCCGCGTGACGTCGTCGTGGGACATGAGCACATCGATCTCCCTGACCTGCAGGGCGAAACTGCGCTCCAGCAGCAGGCGCAGCGCGGCGGGCAGTTGGAGGACGCCCGAGGAGTCGAGCGGCAGGGCGGTGGCCGGGGTCGGCGCGTCCGCTCCCCAGACCGAAAGCATGAGAACACCCGGCAAAACAAGCGCCATAAAACGGAGGCGCCGGTGCCGAAAAGAGAAATCGAACATGGGATTCTTGGAGGCCGAAATGACTGAGGAAAAGGGAACGGAAATACCTCACTTCGCTTGAACATGGAAAGCGAAAGGTTCGCCAATCTGAGGATCTCCGTGGGGCAAGTTATCATGCAACGGTTAGCGCAAGGATTCGCCCGTCAAACCGGGCAAATCCGACCCCGCGCCCCGCGCCCACCGACTCCGTCCGCTCACAAGCGGTGCAGGTGAAAGCCTCCGTCCACGTCAAACACTGCGCCCGTCGAAAACGGAAACCGATCCTCCATGATCGCACGCACGGCCCGACCGATGTCCTCGGGCTTACCCCAACGACGGATCGGCGTGATGCCGCGCTCGTCGCGCAGGATGAGCTTGTCGTATTTTTCCTTCACCCCGCCGGTCATGTCCGTCGCGATGACGCCCGGGCGAATTTCGTAGACATTGATGCCGTCGTTCGCGAGGCGATCGGCAAAGAGCTTCGTCATCATGGCCAGCCCCGCCTTCACCATGCAGTAGTCGCCGCGATTGATCGAGGCGGTGTAGACCGAGATCGAGGTGATGTTCACGATGCGCCCGCGAAAACCCTCTGCATCCGGCTGCTGAACGAGCATCTGCCTGGCCGCCAGCTGCGAGAGAAAGAACGGCCCCTTGAGGTTGATCGCAAAGAGTCGATCGAAACTCGCCTCGCCGGCGTCGAGGAGATCGGCCCGAACGTGGGGCGCAACGCCGGCGTTGTTCACGAGCAGGTCCAGCCGGCCGAATTCCTCCAGCGTCCGCCCGACGAGCCGTTCGCGATCGGCGGCCACGGCCACGTCGCCCTGGACGACAAAGCCGTCGCCGCCGGCCGCCCGGACGAGACCGAGCGCCTCCGTGGCGGCGGCGGCGTTGCCGGCATAGTTGATGGCCACCCGGCAGCCAATCCGGCCAAGTTCGATGGCGATGCCGCGGCCGATGCCGCGCGAGGCGCCGGTGACAAGTGCGGTTCTTGCGGAGGACATGAGTTCAGAGCAAAGGCGCGCCCGGAGGCGCCGGCAAGCCCGCAGCACGCCACTCCCGATCCAACGATTTTCAGCCGACCTTCGGGGCCACACCGTGCCCCGCGGCGATGTGCGCGACCGAGATCCGCCCGCCCTCGAGCGCGTAGCCACCCTCGAACGGATTGATGGCCAGGAAGAGCGGCGTATCCAGATCCGCAAAACGAAAACCGCCCTGCCCCGCCG
Organism: Opitutaceae bacterium; assembly: GCA_044344465.1. Lineage (GTDB taxonomy): Bacteria > Verrucomicrobiota > Verrucomicrobiia > Opitutales > Opitutaceae > ER46. The sequence continues at coordinate 3,985 of JBIJCX010000159.1, read as the reverse complement.
CAAAGCACGCGGACATCGTCATCGCGAGCAGCGACTCGATGTTGCCGCCGATCATCAGTTCGAGCCCCGCCGTCCGCGCCACCGCGGCGATTTCCAGCGCCTCAACCACGCCCGCTTTCATGAGCTTGATGTTGATCACCTGCGCCGCCTTCGCCGCGACGACCTTGCGGGCGCCGGCCGCCGTGCTCACGCTTTCGTCCGCCGCCACAGTCCAGCCCGACTCCAGATGCAGCGCGCGCATGCCGTCGAGGTCGTCCTTCGGCAGCCATTGCTCGAGCAGTGCCGGCACGATGCCGAGCGCACGGAGTCCGCGCACCAGTTCGGTCGCGGCGGCACGCGTGACGCCGGCATTGCCGTCGAGGATGAGCGGTGCATCCGGCGCGACTTCCTGGATCGCCGCAATCCGCGCCAGGTCGTGCGCCGGACCGGCCGGGCCTCCGACCTTCACTTTGATCAGGCGGATGCCGCGTCCACGGATCGCCCGGGCCGCATCCGCCGCGTCGCCGGCCGAACCGGTGGTCACCGTCATGTCCGTTTCGAGTTCGGTGCCGGCGCCGCCAAAGAATTTCCACAGCGGCACGCCGTCATGCCGCATGAGCGCATCGAGCAGGGCGGTCTCCAGGGCGCATTGCGCCGAGCCGCACGCCGCCCCGCCGCCGGCGCGAAACTCCGCCGCCACCGCCCGCCAGTCGCGGGCGTCGCGGCCCACGAGCCACGCCTGGGCCGCGCGCAACGTCGCGAGGGCGTCGGCCTGCGTCTCGCCGTTGTAGGGAGGCAATGGCGCCGCCTCGCCGTAGCCGCGCGTGCCGTCGGCCAGTTCGACGGTGAGGAGAACATTGTTCGCCACCGCCTGCGCGCCACCGGAGATGCCAAAGGGCACGTGCAGCGGAAGATCGAGCGGCGCGACGGTGAGCGCGTGAATTTCAGTTGGAAGGGTGGCCATGAATCAAGGGGTGAGCCGGTAGCGCAGCAAGGCGCGCGGCGCGACGCCGTGCACGGCCTTGAACGCCCGCGAAAAATGATACGGATCGGCGAAACCCACGCGTTGCGCGACTTCCTTCACGAGGCCCCCATGCTCGATGAGGTGCTCGGCGGCGATGTTCATCTTGCGGCGCAACAGATACTGGTAGGGGCTCGTGCCCTGGTAACGCCGGAACCAGCGACACACGCTCGAAGCCTCGACCCCCGCCGCCCGCGCAATCTCTTCGAGGGTACCGAGGCGCTCGGCGTCGGCGTCGATCACCGCCTTGCAGCGGAGAAACGCCTCCCGCGCCGGTTCACTCGCGTGCGGCGACAGGGTCGAGGTATCCTCGATCTTCAACAACAGCAGCTCGAACAACGTGGCGCAGATCCGCCGCGCCAGCACGCCCGACCGCTGCCCTTCCCGTACCAGATCCTCCAGCACGCTGGTCACCTCGGCCGGCGCGGCCAGCTGTCGGGCGCGGCCCGGCGGCACGCCACAACGCCGCAGCCGTCCCGGCACATTTTCTCCCGCCAGGCCCAGGAAATACTTCACCATCGGGTCGCTTGGGTTGGTGTGAATCTCGCAATCGGTCGTCGGCGCGTAGGCGAAAACCATGCCGGGCCGCAACGCGTGCCGGCGGCGGTCGAGCCGCAGGGTGCCCTGGCCCGATCGCACGTACTCGAGTACATAGAACGGAAATTCGCGCCGCTGAATCACGTAGTCCGGATTGCAGTGCTCGCGCCCGCCCATCGTCAGCGCCAGCGGCTCGCGCCGGCCCGCGGCGAGGTTGAGAAAGAAATAACGCGCCCCGGTCACCTGCTGCGACAGCAGGCGCGCGGGATCGGGGCGGTCGATTTTCTCCATGCGAATGCCGCATCTATCCATTCCGACGCAGGGATTTCGAGCGCATTCTATGTCCGCCGGCCCGCTTCGATATGAACACAAGCTCCTGGTTTAACCCTTCTGACGCATTCGCAACTACCGTCGCCGGCCGGCGGACCAGCCAGCGCTTTGCGCTGCTCCGATGCCAAGCCATCCTCTTCCAGCGACCGATTTCAGCACCGCCACCGCCCGCCGGCGGCTCGGGAATTTGTCGAGCTGGACGCTCCGCACGGCCAAATTATCTTCGAACCATGAACTGACGCCCAACCCAAACCCGACAAATTCCCATGAAAACCATCCTCCTCGTTGCCAACGGCGATCTCCGCCTTTCCGCCAATCAGGCCTGCTGGGCCGCCCAGGAAGCCATGGAACAATCGCTCACCGCCGCCGTGGCCAAGCACGGCTACCGGCTGGTGCGCGCCCACCCCTACAAACCCGCGGAGAAACACGGTTTCATCGGCTCGCAAAAGGAAGGCATGGCCGTCTTCGCGAGCATCAATCCAAAAACTCCGCTGATCGTCGCCGAAGCCGTCTGGCAATACTCGCACCATCTCCTCGCCGGGCTGATCTCGCACCAGGCGCCGATCCTGACCGTCGCCAACTGGAGCGGCACCTGGCCCGGCCTGGTCGGCATGCTGAACCTCAACGGCTCGCTCACCAAGGCCGGCGTGAAATACTCGACGCTCTGGAGTGAAAAATTCGAGGACGAATTTTTCACCTCCGGCCTGGCGGCCTGGTTGAAGACCGGCACGCTCAAGCATCGCACCCCGCACGTAAAACCACTGGCGCGTGCGAGCCTCCCGGTGCGAGCCCGGGCGATCGCGCAGCGCATCGCGGTGGATTTGCGCCGGCGGAAATCCATCATGGGCATTTTCGACGAGGGCTGCATGGGGATGTTCAACGCGATCATTCCGGACGAGCTGCTCTTTTCCACCGGCGTGTACAAGGAGCGCCTCTCCCAATCCGCACTCTACTATGGCGCCACCCAGGTGAGCGACGCCGAGGCGCGCGCGGTCTACGACTGGCTCGTCGCGAAGGGCATGAAATTCCACCTCGGGACCGACGAGGCCACCGAGCTCACCGAAAATCAGCTTCTGCAGCAGTGCAAAACCTATGTCGCCGCCCTCCGCATCGCCGACGAGTTTGGCTGCGAATCGATCGGCATCCAGTATCAGCAGGGCCTGAAAGATCTCCTCCCGGCCAGCGATCTCGTCGAGGGTCTGCTCAACAACAGCGATCGCCCGCCGGTCAGGAACGCCACCGGTGAGGTCATCCGCGCCGGCCAGCCGCTCACGCATTTCAACGAGGTGGACGAGTGCGCCGGGCTCGACGGCCTGTTCACGAATCGCGTGCACACCGCCCTCAGCCAGCCGGTCGAAAACACGTTGCACGACCTGCGGTGGGGCGATTGGGACCAGAGCGGCACGACGAAGGAGTACGTCTGGGTCTTCCTGATTTCCGGCAGCGCCCCGCCCGCGCATCATGTCGATGGTTACAAGGGCACGGACTCGCTGCGCCAGCCGCCGATGTATTTCCGGCTCGGCGGCGGCACCGTCCGCGGCATCGCGAAGCCCGGCGAAATCGTCTGGAGCCGCATCTTCGTCGAGGGCGGGAAACTGAAGATGGATCTCGGACGCGCGAAGGTGATCGCGCTGCCGCCGGCCGAGACCGAACGCCGCTGGAAAGAGACCACCGTGCCATGGCCGATCATGCATGCGGTCACGTACGGCGTGTCGCGCGATCAGATGATGGCGCGGCACAAGGCCAACCACATCCAGGTCGCCTATGCGAATTCCGCCAAGGAGGCCGACCTCGCGCTCTACACGAAGGCGGCGCTCGCCGCCGAACTCGGCCTGCAAGTGAGCGTGTGCGGCACGAAGGCGGATGGGAGCGCGTTCTGAGGTGGCGAGGCAACACAGACTGCAAGGCGCGTCTCGTTCCAGATTGGAAGGAGCCGGTGAAAGGTCTGCCGCCGGCCGTGGCCCTGCGCGTGAGCGCAGGGATGGTCGGTGAATGGTGCATCCAGCAATCCCGCTGCTCACGCAGCGGGCTACACCTGAGCTGTTTCCCGTGAGTCGTGTAGCAGGGGCGTCGCTTGCCAACGCCCGACCAACGCGGAGGAATCGGGCGTCAGCAAGC
>JBIJCX010000158.1:0-18130 GCA_044344465.1 Opitutaceae bacterium | reverse complement strand
CCACGAATCACGATTCACGTCGTGGGAGCCGCCCGTTGGCTTAAGCGGTGCGATGATTGCGAGCGCGCCACGCGGAAACGCGCGATCAGTCGGTAGGAAATTTTCCGAGCCCAGCAATCCGCCGCCATACGACCGCAGTTTTGCGCATCGAGCGGCCGAAGCTGACGCTGGGCTCAACCCGCCTCCCCTACAGCCCCTTCTTGATAAAACGAATGGCCTCGTCGTCTTCCTTCAGGGTGGTGGTGGTCGTGCCATCGGTGTTCCGGCCGATTTCATCCATCGCCGCGGAGGCCAGGATGGGCAGGTATTCGCGCAGATCGTGGCTCTCATCCTCGATGCTCACGTCGACGCGCCAGATTTCCTCGGGCGGCCGGCCCTCCTTCGCCGGTTGGTTCTTCCGGCCACAGACGGAGAGACGTTTTTCGCGGATGACCACGGAATACCTGTTCTCTTTGTAGGCGACCACTTCCTTGGTCGGATCCATTTCGTTCCGTCCGTCGTTTGCATCCCTCGCCACGGCGAAAATCGCGGTGCTGCAATCCTCGTATTTCAACCGCGGGGGTGCGATCTCGTAGTCGATCTCGACGATCATGTCGGCGGACGCCCCGGTCGGGGCCTCATAAAGCCCTCGCGCGGACAGCGCGGTCTTGATGTGCTGCGCGGCCTCCTTGTAGCGGAGGCTGTCTTCCGCGGCCACGTTCGGCCTGGCGCGAACATCGTAGGATGCGATGTCACGGTCCGCCGGGGTCGCGCGATTGATGGACGTGACCTTGACCTCGTAACGGGTGGCGCAGCCCCCACCGAGCCCAACGATGGCGGCGGCGAGCACCCTCGCCGCGAGCCGCGAAACAATATTCGGCTTCATGAATACCTCCGATTTCAGGATTGCCGGCACGGACGCTGGCACTGCGCTGAGGCAGGCGCTTGGTCAGACGCGAGTTGGCCGAAAAGAACGACGCCGCCACGTTACACCATGAGCCGGCGGCCGACTGCGCACCGGTTGGCATAGAACGAGCACCGGTTGACTTGTTGCGCCAACCAAGCCGAAGCAAACTTCGGAGCCTCGAACCCAAGCGGATGAACGGATTGGGCTAGCCGGGAAATTTCACGGAGCGGCGACACTCCTGTCGCCGTTGGCTCCCAGACGGCGGCAAGAGTACCGCCGATCCGCAGGACAGCCTGCATCGTCGGCTGATTGGGAGTGTGAAATTTCCGGGCTAAGCCCTTTCGTCACCCCAACGCCAGCGCGATCACTCCCGCCGCGACCGCTGCCGCAGCCCACACCCGGCGGCGGCCCTCGGCCTCGTTCAAAAAGCGCGCGCCCAGAAACGCACCGATGACGATGCTCACTTCGCGCGCCGGTGCCACGTAGCTCACCGGGGCCGAGCGGAGCGCCGTCAGTACGAGCACATAGGCGATGGGCGACAGGATCGCGACGGCGATGGCCCAATGCTTATGATCGCGCCACTCGGCTGCGACCTCGGGCCAGCGCCGCAGGGCGAACGGCGTGAGCAGCGCGAGCTGCGTGAACGCCGTGCCGGCATCATAGAGCACCGGGGCGACGCGCAGGGCGGCGACGCCGTGCTGGTCCCAGATCGTATAGGCCGCGATAAACACGCCCGACATCACGCCATAACCCACCGCCTGGCGGAGATGGGCCCGGTCCTGCTGCAGCAGGGTCGTGCCGCCCGTGAGGAAAAAGATCGCTGCGACAATCACGGACCCGCCGGCCAGCGCCAGCGGCGACGGCCGCTCGTGCAACAGCGCCATCGCCGCGAGGGTCGAGAGCAGCGGCCCGGTGCCGCGGGCGAGAGGATACACGAGCGAGAAATCGCCATGCCGGTAGCTCCGCTGCAAAAACAGTGCGTAACTCGTCTTGAGCACGCCGCTGCCGAGGATCCAGAGCATCGCTCCCGCCGGAATCACGGGCTGCTGCCACGCCCAATAAGCCGCGACCACCGGCACATAGCCGGTGCAGATGATGGCGCCGACGAGCCAGACGAAAGGCAGCCCGCCGCCCGCCCGCTTGGCGCAGAGGTTCCACGTCGCATGCAGGACCGCGGCAACGAGGACAAGCGTGAGCGCGACTGCGGTCATGCACCCGGATTTGGACGACGGAGAGCGCCAACGTCACGGCCGAAAGCGGTGGCCGCCTGGCAGGGGGTGCGTCCCACTTTCTGGACTGCCTTGTTCGTTATTCCGCCTTTAGGCGGCTCGCGCACCCACCGAAACCGGCTGAAGCCGGAACTACGAACTGGGCGATGTAAAGAAAGCTGATCGCCGGCTGTCCGATCAGCACATCCCAGAACGCAACGAGGACCGACGCCGTCAATCCAAAGACCGCCCCAAAAATCGCGCCCAAGGGCGTGGCCCGCGGCACAAACAACCCGAAAAAGAACAAACCGAAAATCGTCGTCGCCTCCAGATTCGCCAATTTGTTCGTCATCTCCAGGATATTACCCGGCACCAACCGGACCAGCTGGCTGGCGCCCACGACGGCAATGCCGATGCCGAAAGACAGGATCTTCGTGACCTTCCTGGCGTTTAGTTGGCGCGGCCAGTGCGAGTCAACGCGTGATTCAGAAGGTCCGCCACCCGCATTCGACCCTCCGGCCTTCCCGCCACGAACGCATCGCCAGGGCAAACAACTCCACCGATCGCGCCGCCGCGTCGGCCGGGCTCTCGGCGGGCCGGATTCCGGCGATGCAATCGAAAAACGCCTGATGCTCCCGGCGATAGTCGGCATCGCGATCGATGGAGAACGTCTCGACGATCTCACTCTCGGTTTCGCGCCGGCCCAATCGGAGGATCCCACGATCCGGATCCATGACGATCCAGCCCTGGTCACCCACAATCTCCCATTCGTGCCGCTGGGGCATCTGGATGTAGTTGAGGTGGACGGTCGCGAGCAACGGACGCGCATAGTCCAGGGTCAGCGCCAGGATGTTCGGATCACTGGTGAACGGAAGGGCGCCCGCTTGCAGGCCGGTGCAGGTAATCCCGGTCGGCAACTCGTCCAGGAGCCAAATCAGCAAATCCGGCTGGTGCGCGTAGTCGAGCAACAGCGCACCGGGCAGCGACTCCTGGTAACGCGAGATCGAGTTGCGCAGCGTGATGAACGATCCCACGCGCACGTGGACATGAACGACCTCGCCGAGCACGCCCTGGCGGATGAGTTCGCGCATCCGCAGCACTCCGGGCTGAAAGTGTAGTTGAAAGCCAACGACGAGCACTTTGCCCGTGCTGCGGGCGCAGGCCATTATCTCCGCCGCCTCGGCCACCTCCGTGCATAGCGGCTTTTCACACAGGATGTGCACTCCCGCGTTCATGCCGGCGATTGCCTGCCGGGCATGCAACGAGTGGGGCGTGGCAATGACCATCGAGTCCGGTTGGCTGGCAAGCGCGGCGGAAAAATCGCGATAAACCCTCAAACCTTCGATCTCCGGCCGGGCCCGCTCCAGCGCCTCGGGGGACGGCTCGCAGACCTCAACCACCACATCTCCGCGCGCTCTGAGCAGACGGGTGTGCCGCCGGCCGATTGAGCCGAGGCCGGTGACAACGATCCGATGGGTTCGGCCATCGGGGAGATGGGCAGGCGGCAGGTTCATGGACGGGCCGGATCGACGGGGCGGAGCAGATTTGCCGGGACGGCTGACCGTCGGGGCCAAGCGCGGACCCTAGTCGACGATCTTGCCCTTCGTCACCGTTTCCAGCGCGGGAGTGAAAACCGTCTGGAACTCTGCCAGGTTGCCGCCGGAATAGACGGCCATCGGATCGACGGCGACCACGGTGAGGGCGTACTTCCGTGCCTCCTCCACCCGTGCGCGGGGGATCGTCTTGGCGTTGGCGAACTCGAAGAAATACTCGGTGAGCCGAAACGTTTTCGAGAAGAGCTCAATCCGCGCCCGCTCGGCGTCGCTCCGGCTCTGTCGGGCCGCCGTGTCCAGCAGCCGGCGGCACTCCCGCGCCATCTCGCGCTGCTCCTCGCTCCGCAACTCAAACTGGTTCGACCACTTCTTCAGCTTTCGCTCCGCATCATTGTCCATCTTGATCCAAAGTGCCCGCAGGAGGCTGAAATAGCCGTCGATCGAGACGTGCGCCCCGGGAAAGAGATCGCGGGCAAATTGCCGCCATAAATCCTCCTCATTCACATCGGGGTTCCAGAAGATCCGCGCACTCACCCAGAGTTTCGGGCCGTCGAGGCCCCAGTTCGGATAGGCTTCCATGTGTTGATAGCCCCAGATCAAACCACGCGCCTTGGCGGCTCGAAACAGCCGGCTCGTCAAGCCGGTGTAGATCCGGGGGATGAAATACATGTGGCCCTGGCCCCAGTCGTGGTTGCCCATCTGCTTCACCGCGTTGGCCCAGAGCTCGATGATGTCGGAGCCCGGCTCGAAACGCTTGTCGATCAGCGCGTCGCCGATCGTGAACACCACGACCGGCAGGATGGAGCCGTGAATCCGGAACGGGGGCACTTCGCGGACATCGGAGTAGGCGATGTACACGATGGTCTTGTTCGCCGGGATGCCGGCGGCCGGCAGATCCTTTTCGAACCTTTCCGCCACGGCGTTGAGGAAGCGCGCGTTCATCGCCGTCAGGGCGTCGGTCTTGTTCGGATGCTTGCCCATCTCCGCCTTGCAGCGGGCGCACTCGCAGAACTTGTGCGAATCCTGAATCGAGAAGGAGAGGTAGCGAAGCGTCGGGTGCGATTTGAAATACTCGACCGCGGACTCGACCGCCGCGTCGATCAGCGTCGGCTCGGTCAGGCACGGCTGCCAGCCCTGATCGGCGCCCGTTTCCGGGAGGTGGCGCTTTCCCCCGATGATCGGATAAATTTCCGGATAGCGTTGGGCGAACTTGGCCGGCGGAAACCGTTGAAACATGCTGTGCTGGTGCGAGAAGGTCACCGCCTCCTTCCGAAACGCCGCGTTGCGCCGCAGCCACGCGCCCTCCTCGCCGCGCGGATTTTCGCCCGTGGTTCCGCCCGTGCCCGACATTCCCCCGGTGCCGCTCATCATCGAGTTCAACGCATAGGGCTCCTCGCGGATGCGCCCGTCCGGCACCGCGATCCGCGGCTGCTTGGGCACGTGGGTGAACAAATCTCCCGGCAGATAGAAGCGAATCCCCGCGAAGCGATCGAGAAACCACGCCGCGCCGTAAAACGTGCCGGGCTCGCCGCCGCCCTTGATTGCGATGCCGCCGTCGCGGGTCTCCACGACAAACCCGTCCCGGTAAACACCGGCGACGTCGGGCGCGCGCGCGGTGGCGCCGATGAACAGCTTCGTGCCGCCCGCGCTGAAGTTCGGGTCGCTGACAATCTCGAAGCCTCTCCCGCCCTCGAAGGCGCGCCGCAGCCAAACCTGCAGCAGTTCGGCGGCAGCGCGCTCGGTGTCATTCGGTTGGGCCGGCACGACAATCGTCGTCGTCGGCGTCACCCGCACCTCCGCGGAGAGCCAGGATGGCAGAAAAGTCAGCGCGAGCGACAGCAGGCAGGGGCGAACGGGAACGGGGAATCTCATGGGAAAATCATCTCCTTCGATAAACTGAGGGGATTGGACGTCATGGGCTACTTTCCGCGCACGGCGAGTTCATCAAGATCGAAGCGCTGCTCACCCGCCGCCTCGGCCGGGACGAATAGCACGGTGACCCTGCCGATGTGCCGGATCGTGTCCCGCCAGGAAAAGGCGCTCTGCGAACGGCTCCAGCCCGCGGCCGCCGCCTCCGCATCCGACCAGTCGTAACGCAACGTGGCCGTGTGCCGCGTCCAACCGGGTGACGTGGGCCGCGGCACGACCAAGCTCCACTGGGTATCCTGGGCAAAAAGCTCCAACTGGACCTTGCCCGCCCGGTCGGCCCGCGTGTGCCAGGTGACGGTCGCGGTCTCGCCACCAAACAATGCGGGCCAGTCGCCAGCCAGCGGCAGGGCCTTCGCGTCGCGCGGGGAGTGGGCGATGGGGCTCAATTTATTCGCGCGGATCACGGAGATGAAGCCACCCTGCGCGCCACCGTCGGGCCGATGTTCCGCCCGGTCGACGCCCGTCCAGCCCGCGGCTTCGGCGTCGAAACTCACGCGGATCGGTTCAGCCCGGACGGGGAACCGCGGCAGCGGTTCGATGACGGGCGGCGGCAACGCCTCGTTCACCAGCCGGACGCCGGCAAACGCGTAGAGGCGGGCTTGCGCCAGCGTGAAGCGAAGCCGCACGGTGCGGCCCACATGGGGTTTCAGATCCAGCGCCATCGGTTGCCCCGTGACATCGCCGGTGATCGGCCCGGCCCGGGCGAGGACACGGTCGCGGTCGTCGAGAAGTTCCAGCTCGACGCTGCCGTTGGCCGCGTCCGCACTGAGGGTGATGCGCTCCCGCACGATTGTCATGGGGGCTGTCGTCAGCACGGCCGCCCGGGCGCGATCGACGGCCTCGTAGCCCGCGAAGCCATCCACGCGCAACCGCGCCAGGCTGGGCAGGCAGTGGCGCTTCCAACCCGTGTGCGGCACGTCGCTGCCACCATAGAAAATCAGCAACTGGCCATCCTGGGCGGTGGCCGGACCCGCCTGGGCGTAGATGCACAGGGAGTCGTGGGCGCCGGTTGGGCCGCGCGGAATGAAGGGCGTGCCCGGCGCCACGCGCTGCCAGCGGACGCCGTCGTGGCTCCAGGCGAGCTCGCAATCCACGGTCCGCCCCTTGCCGACATTGTACATCATCACATAGCCGAGATAGATGTTGCCGTACGGAAAGACGGGCAGGCAATAGGTCTGGCTCGTGCGCCCTTCTTCGACGGAGGAGCGCAGGACCATGCCCGATGATTTCCAGTTGATGAAGTCGTCGCTTTCAAACCGGGCCACCAGCCGTTCTCCAATGTAGAGTTTGGTGAACCAGACGTACTTCCCGATGCGCGCGTCCCAAAACGCGTTGTTGTGGGTGTCGCCATGCTGGGCCGAGAACCCCTTCACCTCGACCGGCTCGCCCCAGTGGATGCCATCCGCCGAGAACCTCACCCGCAATTTCCCCAGCCCCACGTCGTACACCATCTTGTACCGGCGCGCAGGATCGGCGTCGTGCGGATCCTTGAACACACCGACGTTGGGCGTATCCCGCGCGACAATGTTGGTCGCGTCGCTGCCGTCGAATTTGTGCAGGCCGAGCGCGGGCTTCTGCCAGGCGATGCCGTCCTTGGAAGTCGCATACAACAGGTACCAGCCGACGTCGTGCACCGTGCTGGGCCGGTCCATCCGGGCGATGACCTCCTTGTCCGCGAGGACGTTCTTGTACCAGAGCTTGAAGATCTGCTCCTGCTCGTCCCACAGGACATTCGGGTAGAGATTGTTGGTGGCGTTTTCCCACGGCAGATTGGCCTGGAAGAGCGGGTTGTGCGGATCCTTGACGGGCGTGCCGAGCACCAGTCGGGCGTTTTCCGCGCGGGCAATCACGCGGTGGTCGAGGACCAGTTGCTTGAGCGGATCGAAGCCGATCTGATGGGGAGCACCGGCGTAAACGGCCACCGCGGGCAGGAGGGTGACAAGCAGGCGGAGGAGGTGGCGGAGATTCTGCATGGTTCAGTAAACGGCGGGACGAGGAAGACCGGGCATTCGCAAACCGGAGCGGGCCCGGCCCGCGGCGTTGTAGGAGCCTGCTTGCAGGCGATTTCACTGGGTGCGAACTTGCATTATCGCCTGCAAGCAGGCTCCTACAGCCAGACCAATCAGTTCATCTTGAAAGCGAATCCGACTCAGAAGGACCCCCGGACCCCAAAAGTCCAAAGTCCGCGGTACTGCTGGCGGGCGGTAAGTTTCGCAAAGCCGGGCGTCTCCGCACCGACGATCTCGTCGTCGTTTTGCACCGCGTTGTGCAGGTCGGCGTAGACGGCGAAGGTCTTGTGGAAGTAATACTCGCCCGTGAACGTGAGATATTTCTGGGCCGCGCCCCAGCGGTAGGTGTTGGCGGCAATGCTGCGGCCGGCCGCCACGAGGCTCCCGCGGTTCCGGCCGCGGTAGTTCCAACTCAATTTCATGTTGTACTTCTCCCGCGCGAAGCTGAAGCCGCCGTTGAAGGTTCGGGGGACAAAACCGGTGAAGTTCGCGGAGGCCTCCCCGAGGGCGCGCAACGAACTGGCGTTGCCAAACACCTGCAGGCCGCGCGCCCAATGCGGCAGGAACGTGAGCGCCTGCTTGTAGTTGATGTCGAGGCCCTCCATCCGGACCCGGCTCTGCAGGTTCTCCTGCGTCTGGACGTCGTAAATCCCATAGATGGCGGGATCGAGGCTGTAGAGATCGAGAAACTCCGGCGTTGCCCGGAATACCGTGCTGCCGAAGAAATTCTTAAACTCGCGCCGGAAGGCGGCGACCGACACCAGTCCGACCCGCGGGAAATAATATTCCAGCATCACCCGCACGGTCTGCGCGCTCCAAGCCTTGATGCCCGCGTTCTGCACCGTGATTCGCTGCGTCGCCGTGTTGACGATCCCGAGATCCGGCAGCGTGATGCCTCCGGCGTACTGGTTGAGGTTGGGCCGGCCGAGGGATTGGTAGTAGGCGGCGCGGGCTATCAGGTTTTCCCGCACATTGTAAATGGCGTTGAGACTGGGGAACAGCCGCAGGTATTCCTTCTCCGCGTGCATGCCGCGATCGATGAGCGTGAGTCTGATGCTGGCCAGGGGATCGGTCGTGATCGGCAGCGGGCGGCCGTTGGCGCCCAAGATTGGCTTGCCGCTGGCGTCGCGCTGGAAGTTCCGCGAAGCATCGTTCAGCGGGCCTTCCGCGGTCACGTTGGTCTGCTCGGCGCGCACACCGCCCACGACCTTCAGCCGCCGTTCAAAAAAGTGCAGGTCACCGCGCAGGTACGCGGATGAAATCGTCTCTTCCGCGTACTTCGAATTGTTCACATTCGAGGTATGCGTGGCCACGTCGTTGACCGTGAAATAGGCGGGGCGGGCCTTGAAGTGATCGTACAGCTTGTAGTTGTCCAGCCACTGGGCAGCGGGCAGGCTGAAGCCGATCGAACGCCCCGTGTTGACCGTGTCCACGAAAGCCCCGGCGCCGTTGTCGCTGGTGGCGAAGGGCGCCTGCGCTGCATTGAGGCCGTCTGCGCCCACATAGGTGAAGCTGGTCTGGCCGCCAATCCGCAGATCGCGCTTGAGTTGCCGCACATCCGCCCCCGCTTTGACCGAGAGCGGCACCCGCCCGTAAAAATCCCGGCCCAGATTCGCGTAGGCGCTCTGCTGGAGATCCCAGCTCTTGTTCAGATGGGGGCTGGCATCCAGGGTGTGGAACGACGCGCTCGCCACCAGATAGCTCCGGAGATCGAACGGATCGACCCGCGCACCCGTGGGGCCGTCCGTGACCGTGACCCGCCCCGGACGATCGTAGGCGATGTCTTCGAGCGCGACGGTGACGCCGGTGCGCTGGGCCTGGGCGTTGAAGAAATAACCCCTCGACGCGTGCGTGATCGAGGTCATGCCCCGCGAATAACCGAGCCCGGCGTCGGCCTTCCAGATCGGGCCGTCGTGCCGGTACGTGATGTTGGGGGAGTAGCTCAGGTTGGCGCGCCGGTAGAGATCGTTGACGACCCGGATGCTGCCCAGACCCGCGGTGCCGCGGGTAAACGTGGGGCCGAAATTCCCCGCCTGCACGCCGCCCACGTCGAAGAGCATGTACCGGTTGTAGTAATCCCCGACGTAGTAGACGTAGTTGAAAGAAAACGACACGCGGTCGCGCGGGCCGATCTTGTAGTCCACCGACGTGCCCAGCGAATAGCGGCTCGTGTCGGTGTTGTTCGAACTCTGGGTGGACCAGGCGCTGAGATAGGGCTTGTCCGGCGTCGTGTCGACATAGGTCGTGCCGTTGGTCACGGTGCCGACGCCGCGCCAGGTCGGTCGCGCGAAATCAACGTTCAGGTACTGTCGCGACATCCCGCCCGACAGGGTGTAGCCCCAGCGATCGCTCACGGGCGCGAGGTAGGAAAAATTGAATCCTGGGTGGATCTTGCGCGTGGTCTTCGGGCCGGGGCCGGGCGTCGGGCTCAAGCTCGTCTCGTCGTCGCGCATCAGCACGAACACGTTGCCGTTGAAGACCGGCTTCGAACGTTCGAAGGCGCTCCGTGGCACGACGTTCACGGAGCCGGCGAGCGCCATGCCCGGCGTCTCCGGAGTCGGCGAATACAGGACCTCGATGCGGGAGATGTTGTTGGTCGAGAGATTCTGCGGATCGACCTGGCGCGAGGTTCCCTCGAGCGGGCTGGCGACGTTGAAGCCGTTCATCGTCACCGGCACGTTGTTGTCCGGCACGCCGTTGAGCGAGATCCCGCGCGACATCCCGAAGCCGGTGTTGATGGTGATGCCGGGGACGAATTTCAGGAGATCGCCGACGTTGCCCTCGGGCGTCTGGCCGAACTCGTCGGCCGTGATCACGTTGCGCATGTCCGCCGCGAAGCGCTGCTCGTTGATCGCGATCGCCGCACCATCCCGTTCGCGGGCCTCGGCGACGACGAACTGCGAGAGCTTGACGATCGCGCCTTCGTCGATCCCCGGCTTCAGTCCGTAGCCGGAGAGATTGAAATCGCGCGACGCGACCTGCCCCGCCGCGACGGCCACCGTCGCCGTTTCCACGACCAGGCCGGTGCGAAACGCTTTCACCTTTGCCTCGCCCGCGGGAACATTGCCGAAGTAATACCGGCCCAGCGTGTCGGTAAACGTCTCGAGGCCGGCGCCCTCGACCGTGACGCGCGCCCGCTCCAGATACTCGCCGGTCTGGGCATTCGTCACCCGGCCCTGGATGACACCCGTACCGGCGGCGCGCGACATTTCGGCCGGCGCCGCGCCGGCGGCTCCGGCCGGGATGACCGCGCCGGCGATCATGACCAGCATTGAGGTGAGGACGATCGGGAGGCGGCGCAGCGGGCGCGGGAAGGTCACGGCCGGAGCGGAGCGAAGTCGGGTGGATCGGGTGTTCATGGGCAGGGCAGCGGAGTTCAGGAGTGGAACTGGGAGTAAGCGAAAGGGCGAAATTCTAACCGGGGATGCAGCGAATGCGGGCGAATGGAACCAGGAACTGCGAACACGTCTCTGCCGCATGACCACACCGTCACAACCTTGACACACTGGTCTTAAATTAAGACCGATCAGGCGCCGCGCCGCCCATGCCGCCGAAGTCCGAACGCCCCGGGTCGATCGCCCCTGCCGAGCTTGCCTGCCGGAGGGAGTCGCTGCCGTCGACGGTGGCCCGGACCATCATCCAGGCGATCGAGGCGGGCCGTTGGTCGCGCGATCTGCCCGGCGAGCGGCAGTTGTGCCAGATTCTCCAGGTGAGCCGCGTAACGCTGCGGCCCGCGCTGCGCGAGGTCGAGCGCCTCGGCTGGGTCTGTCGTTCGCCCGGCCGGCGGCGCACCATCGCCCGGCGTCGCGAGGCCGGCCGGACTCCGGCTCCCGGCGCGCGCATCGTGCTCATATCTCCGATCCCGCTGCAGCGCATCGAGCCGTTCGTCCTCCTGGGTTTCGATCATCTGCGGGAACTGCTGGCCCGGCGAAACATCCTGCTGGAAATCGAAACCCGTGCTGAATGCTATGTGGCGCGTCCCAGACGATCCCTCGAACGCCTGTGCCGCGATTTCCGGCCGAACGTCTGGCTGCTCTGGCGCTCGACGCGACCGATGCAGGAATGGTTTCACCGGAAGGGCTACAAACACGTCGTCGTCGGCAGTGCCTTTGATCTTGGGGCCAGCCCGTGCGTCGACATCGACCACGTCGCCACCGCCCGGCACGCCGCCATGGTGCTCGGCCGCGCCGGGCACCGCCGGATCGCGATCATCGTACCCGACTCGAGGCTGGCGGGAGACGAAGCCAGCGTCGAAGGATTCAACGCCGGGGCCAAGGACCACGAGGGCGGCGCCTTGCAGGCCGACACGGTCAGGCATGATGGGAGCCCGGCGGATATCATCCGCTGTGTGGAACGGATGGTGAACCTCAGGCCGCGACCGACCGGGATTTTCTCGGCCGGCGGCATGCAAACGATCGCCATCATAACCCGGTTGGTGCACCTGGGCATCCGCGTGCCGCGCGAGATATCGGTGATCAGCCGGGATGACGATCCGGCGCTGGACTTCGTCACGCCAGCGCCCGCGCGTTATTCGCGACCTCCGATCAAGTTTGCCCGCGGCGTGTTCCGGCAAATCGAGCGGCAGTTGACCGTATCGCAACCCGGTCGCCGTGCCTTCCTGATCCTTCCTGATTTCCTGCCGATGGGAACCCTGGCCCGGCCGGAACCGGCACTGCCGACACCGTAGGGAGCTGCGACCGGCACGCGTGACCACCAGCAACCCTGGTCGTGGCGCGCCTCTCGGCCGTATCCATTCAGTCCGACCCCGTTCACCCATGGAGCCGGATTAACCAAATCGTGAGTGTAGGGGCGTCGCTAGCCGACGCCCATCGCACGACGTGGAAACAGGCGTCGGCCAGCGACGCCCCTCCATCTCAACTGCCTCGTTACGGCTCAACCAAAGGCCTGCCGACCCGGCACCCTTCGGTGATCATGATCTGGAGGCCATTCGCGGCCCACGGTATGAGGCCAGATCAAGCCCCATCGGCCGGTCCGTTGACGAGCCCAGCATCGGCTTGCGCCCGTTCCACGATCTCGACCGACTTCCGCGCTTCTTCGATGCCGCACTCGACCGGACGGCCGGCGGCCACGGCATCGAGAAACGAACGATCCTCAGCGCGAAACATGTCGTCCCGATCCGTGGTCATTTCTTCCCGCGACCAAACGCCGTCGCCGCCCGCAGTCGAAATCGTGCAATGATCCCACCGCGCAAACTCGACGAGAATCACGCCTTGGGTACACAACAGCTCCGTTTGACGCCGCCGCGGCATCTGGAAAAAATCCAGGTGGATCCCGGCCAGGCACCGGTCCTCGAACCCGATCGCGATTTCCACATTGTCCGGGGCTTCCATGGCGACATCGCTGCAGACGCCGGCCACACAGCGGACACTCTGCACCGGCCGCGCCGCGAACCACACGGCGAGATCCACCTCGTGGGTGAGATCAAAGGCGCCGCTATACTGGGAAGTATATAGCGACTTGTAGTCGGGCCGCACGGTGGGAAGGTGTTCGCCCATCAGGCAGCGGATGGAAACCAGGCGCCCGAAACGGCCGCTCTCCAGCATGGCCTTGGCCTTCACGAGGCCACGGTGATAGCGAAAACAGAGCCCGGTCATGACTTGGCGCCCCGTCCGACGGGAGATCGCGAGCAGGCGATCGATGTCACGACTCGTGTCGGACAGCGGTTTTTCGCAGAAGACATGGGCGCCAGCCTCGAGTGCCTGAATGGCCATCGGGATGTGCATCCGCGAGGGCGTGCCCACGAAAACCGCATCCGGGCGGTCGGACAACCCGGCCTCGAACGACTGATACACGGGCGCCGGCGTCTCCCGGATCAGCATCTCGCTCTGGGCGGGCAGCGGGTCACAGACTCGAAGATCCTTCACCCCCAGTTCGCGCAGGATGCGAGCGTGCCGCCGGCCAATGCTCCCGCAGCCCGCGATCAGCACCCGCAGGTTGTCGCCCGTCGTCACCATGCGGTGAGCCCTCCGTCCACCGGCAGATTCGCCCCGGTCACATACGACGATGCCTCGGACGCAAAAAAGACCACCACGCCCTTGAGCTCCTTCCCGTCCTGTCCCATCCGCCCCATCGGCACCTGGGCGCTGTATTGGCGGGTGAACGTCTCGCTGTGGCCGCGCCAGAAGCCCCCTGGGCTGATCGCGTTCACCCGGATGCCGAACGGCGCGAGGTAGACCGCCATGTCCCGCGTCATCGCAATCAAGCCACCCTTGGCCGCATGATAGTCCACGGTGGCGCCGCCCATGCCAGTGCCTGCATAGATTCTGCGATCCTTGCCGATGATGCCGGCAGTCGACGCGATATTGATGATGACGCCTTTTCCCGCGGGTTTCATCGCCTTCGCCACCACCTCGCGCGAGCACAGGAAGGCACCGTCCAGATTGACCGCGAGCGTTTCGCGCCATTGGTCGAACGGGCGATCCTCGAGCAGCGCGGTGCCGGGGACGCTGACGACGTTGCCGGCATTGTTGACGAGGATGTCGATCGCCTGAAATTCCTGTAGCACCGCGTCGATCGTTTGCGCCACCGCGGTCTCGCTTCGCACGTCGCAGGCAAAGCCGGCGACCTTCCTCCCGGTCTGCCCGGCAATCTTCGCCGCGGCCGCGCTCGCACGCTCGGCGGCACGGCTCGTGATCGCGACGTCGGCGCCGGCTTCCGCCAGCGCGAGGGCCATGTCGAAACCAAGGTTGCGCGCCCCGCCGGTCACAAGGGCAACCTTGCCCGCCAGATTGAATAATTCGCGCAGGGCGACTTCTTTCATTGGAAAAAATTCCTCAGCTTTTGCGCGCAGTTCTTCGAGCCGTTCGCAAGAAAGTTCACATCGCCCCCTCCCATGACCAGATTGTAGCCATACTCGCGGGCCATCCGCATCGCGACATCGGTGACGCCGTGGCCCAGGCTGAGTTTCCCGTGGCGCCGGCAGCCGTCCACGAGAATCTCATACTGGCGGCCAAGCGTGGCGGGATCTTTTGGCGTATCCACATCCTGGGCATCGCGAATCAGGAGATCGTCCGGGCCCAGAAAGAGGCCGTCCACGCCCTCGATGGCGGCGAGCTCATCCACGATCGCCACCGACTCGTTCGACTCGACCTGCAGGATCAGCACGGTGTCCCGGTTGGCGGTCTTGTAGTAACTGCGACCGAGAAAATCTACGATGCGACGGCCGCCATAGGATCGATTCCCCAGGGGGGGGAATTTCGCCGCCCCCACCATGGCCTTCGCCTCCGCCACACTTTCGATCATCGGGACAATCACGCCGGCCGCGCCACCATCCAACACCTTGCCAATCCACCCCGCATCATGTGCAGGCACGCGCACCAATGAAGGGCGGCCGATCAGATGGGAGGCCCGGATCAGGTTCATCACATCCCGAAAATCCATATCGCCATGCTGCGCGTCGATCCAGATCCAGTCCCAGTCGGGTCCGATCCGTTCCAGCGCTCCCGCACTCGGATACATGATGCACATACCCAGGAGGGGGTGCTTTGCGCTGCGGTCCAGATAGGGTATCGACGGCATTTTAAATTTTGGCCCAGCCAGGAGTTTTGAAAATACGCGCGCGGTTTGCTCCTTTGCCAGCGAATCCGAGTTAAACGTTGACCTGCCCGGCGCCGAAAGGAACATCGCGACTTTAGGCTGCGTCCTCCTTGCCCGCGTCCTTCCGATGAGTGTCCGTCAAATCGCCCAATTGGCCGGTGTGTCGTTTTCGACGGTTTCACTGGCGCTGAACGACAGTCCAAAAATCTCGGCGAAGACCAAGCTGCGCATCCGCCAGCTCGCAGCGGAACTGAACTACCAGCCGAATCCCAAGATCAACGAGCTGATGTCGCATCTTCGCTCGCGCCCGCAGGCAAGGACGAACGCCTGTCTCGGCGCGATCGCGTTCTACGACACCCCGCGGCCATGGGAACACCGGCCCTCGATGCGAACATTCAACGGCATGCAAACCCGGGCCAAGGCGCTGGGTTACCGCCTCGAGTCCTTCTGGCCGCAGGCACCGGGCATGACCCTGCGCCGGCTGCGCTCGATCCTCGACGCGCGCGGCATCCAGGGCCTGTTGTGTTTCGGCAGCAGCGACTTCGAGGCCAGATTTCCCGAGGAACTCGACTGCTATGCCATCGTCACCATCGGGCTGAGCATCCAGACGCCGCTCCATCGGATTATCAGCCATTTCTACGCCGACACCACGCATACACTGAACAAGCTGTGCGAGCTGGGCTACCGGCGTCCCGGCCTGGTGGTACGTCGCGACGAGGAGATTCGCTGCAATCACACCTACACCGGCGCGTATCTTGCCTGGTGCGACTATATATTGGGCGCCGCGGGCACTGTGCCGGTGCTGCGGCTCGAAAACACCGACCTCAGGCCGATGAGAGATTGGCTGGATCGCTTCCGGCCCGACGCCTTGGTGGTCGTACATCTGCACGATCAGCTAAAGGAAATCGAAACCGTCCTCCGCGATCGCGCCTTGAAGGTGCCGGATAACATCGGCGTGGCCGTGGTGAGCACCGTCCTCGACGGCACACACTATTCAGGCGTGGCGCCGCATCGCTTCCTGATGGGGACCCGCGCGGTGGACCTGCTGGTCAATCGCATCGAGAATCGCGACTTCGGCTTTCCCACCAATCCGCGCATCGAGATGGTCGAAGGCCACTGGGTGGACGGCTTCTCCCTCCGCCGGACCTCGAGCGAGCGGCGGACGCGACGCGCGGAGAAACCGGCGCGCACTCCGGGCTGATCTGCCGTCCGGAAACTGACTGCCGGCCAAACGCCCTTGTCGACCGCTATTTCAGCAGCGCTTCGGTCTGTTTCGCCCATTGCGCCCAACCCGCGACCATGGCCGCAGTCCGATCAGGATACTTCACAGCGAGATCAACGGTTTCACACCGATCCGTGGTCAAATCGTAGAGTTCCCATTTCTTGTCACTGGCGCCCCAAAACAGCTACTTGGCCGTCTCATGGCGCACGCTCAGGTGGGCAAGATAGATATTGGCGGAGTTCCGCCCCGGAGACTCGTGCGTGGAGTAATATGCCATCAGCACCGTGTCACCCGGACCGTCGACAAAACTTTGATACGCGCAATCGCCGCCGCTCGGGACGATGAAGGGGTTTTCGACGCCCTGCTCCGTAACGGTCAGGACCCGGCAGAGCGCGTACCCGGGCTGCGACACATGACGCGAGGCAAACAGCATCCCGCCGCCTCTTGTCCGGTGCAGGGCGGGCCCTCCGGCCGTCAGCGAGCCGGTCCCGATCGTGCGCCACGGCCCGCGCGGCGACTGCCCCATTACGATCGCCGCATCCCGTCGTGAGTCGCGGATGGCGCAGACGAGCGTGCCATCCGGCCCCCATGCCACATCCGCCTCGTGCCCGGTGCCGCGTCCGGGACCCATCCCCGCCGACGGACCTTCGCCGTACGTGTGCATGGCCTTGAATCTCACCCCATCCTCGGAACGATACAGGATCAGGCCGAACGTGCCTCGCGGGCCTGCCGTCGGAACGATGCCGCAGCGCCCGAGGCTGTAGAACGCGCCGTCCGGCCCGCGCCGGATGCGAAAAAGCCAGCGGCGATTCGAGGTCAGCCTCGCTTTAAGCTCCGCATTCGGTTCTGGAATCTCCGTCCCGAGTTCCCGCTTCTCACTCCACGTGACGCCATCGGCCGACTGCGAATAGAAATCCTCCCGCGAGTGAAAGACAACCTGCACCTTGCCATGGTTGTCGAAGACCAGTGGGTCCCGGGCATCGTGTTCGTGGGTAAACTCCGCGACCTTGCTCCATTGCTTCAGGTCGCCGACCTTGGAGCGGATGACAAAGATCTTCGCCGACCCGGTCGGGCTGACATGCCCCTCCGCGTGACGAAACGTGACATAGTAATAATCGCCGACCCGGGCAATGCCGGGAAAAGCGTTGTGCCGGCCATCCGACCAGACCGTGCTGATATGGCAGCGCTGCACGACGGCGCGCGGCCATGCGGCTACGACCGGGCCGGAAGCTTCCGCCGCAAACAACGCCGGCGGCGACCGCAGAATTCCGAACGCCAGTGCGCCGGCCGTGCCTCCCTGCGTCAGAAACGCACGGCGGCTGAGAGAAAAGCGGGGATTGGGATTCATAAATTTTGCTCCGCCTCGGGTTGGAACCGGCTTTGGAGATTGGCTTCGGGCTTCATGCCATTTGTCGAGGCGCGGGTACTCCGATGAACACGTAAAGAAGATATGGCCCGCTTAACCATGACGGGGTGGGCTCGGGAGATCGAGACCCGGGGCCTCATCGCCAGCAACGGGAAAGACGGTCCACGTTGACCTGCCCGCACTCCGGGGTGTCGTTCTGAACCGGAATCGCTTAACGACCGAAAGCCTTTGAAAATATCCCGCCGGGTGGCTCTCCTGCCGCATGCGATGTCCACCCTCTTGTCCGATCTTATCCGTATCCATTCCGTCAGACCCCGTTAACCTCTGGAGCCGTATAAACCAAATGGTGAGTGTAGGGGCGTCGCTGGCCGACGCCCGTCCTACGACGTGGACGCGGGCG
>JBIJCX010000157.1:0-18133 GCA_044344465.1 Opitutaceae bacterium | reverse complement strand
TGCGCAAAAAGTCCGCGGGCACATCGACGCCCTGGGAGCAAAGAACTACTGGGAGCAGTTTCAACCGGCCCCCGAGTTCGTCGTGCTCTTCCTGCCCGGCGATCACTTTCTCACCGCCGCGCTACAGGCCGACAACTCGCTCATGGATCGAGCCCTTTCGCGTCGGGTCCTGCTCGCCACTCCAACCACGTTGATCGCGCTGCTGAAGGCCGCCGCCTACGGCTGGCGCCAGGAGTCCGTATCGAAAAACGCCGATGCCATTGCCGCGCTGGGTCGCGAGCTTCACGATCGCGTCGCCACCTTCGCCGAGCACATCGAGAATGTCGGCTCCGGGCTCAAGTCGGCCTTGGGCCACTATAACCGGGCCGTGGGCTCCTACGAGAGCACGCTGCTGCCCGGCGCCCGCAAGCTCGCCGAACTTGGCGCCAAGGGAGCGAAGGAACTGCCCGAGCCACCGCCGCTCGAGATTGCCCCGCGCGACCTCGTGAAACGGGGTTAGAGGGACCGCGAAGTTTGGCGCCCACCGAGGCCGGCGACATGATTGATGCCCAAACCCTGCTTGACGGCACCTGGCAGATGATCCGGGCCGAACTCGATGGCATGAAGGCCCCGGACTTCGTGACCGGAAAAATTGAAATCAGACTTGGTGCCGGCGTCTACGCAGTTTCTTTCGACGGCGAAGTCGTCGACCGCGGCTCATATGCGCTCAGCGTCGCGGCCAATGCAAAAATAATGGTGCTCAGAGGCGAATCCGGCCCCAACGCCGGTCGCACAATTCCAGGCCTGTACCAGGTCGTCGGGGATCGCCTCCGCGTATGCTACGGTCTTGACGGCACCTTACCCACCGGTTTTGCCACCGCCGGCGAGCACCAACGCTACCTTGTGACCTACCGTCGCAAGGTGGCTTAGGGCCCCTTATTCCCAACGCGGCCAGAGGCTGCAACCAAAGGCGTAGCCGCGCTTCAGCCGAAGGCGAAAGCGTGGCCGAACGTGAGACCACGTTGTCGCTTCGCTCCAACGCGGCTACGCGTCGCGAAAAGTCGTCGCGAAAACGTACAATGTGGATCGAGATTGGCGCACCGCTACCGGGACCAGAACCATACCGGCTGCGGCCACCGGCGGCGTGCCATCAACCGCTGGAAACGCCGGAAGGGAAGAGCTCGGCGAGGACCTGCCGAAACACCTGAGGGGTGACCGGTTTGTTGAGAATCCGGTCGACGTTGAGTTGCCGATACAAGACGGCGGTGCCAGGATCCAAATCGGAACTGAAAACCATGATCTTGCCGTGAAACGGCAGCGTGCGCAGCTGCATGACGAACTCCAAGCCATTCATGACCGGCATATGGTGATCGGTGATGATCAAATCGAAGTCATCGGGCGACAACCGCACCCGATCCGAGGCCATCTGTCCGTTGTCGAAACACTCAAGCGAGTGGCCGAGAAGCGACAGAATCATGCGCGCAAGTTCGCGCAATTCCCGCACATCCTCGGCATAGAGAATGCGAAGCGGCGGGCCAGGAGTGGCAGGCGCGATGGTAGGGGCTGCTGTCATTCTTTCCTCTTGCAGGATGGATTTTCGCACAAGTCCCTCCGAACTGCACGTCTCCGTTTATGAAATCCGTGTAAAACGCGGCGGAAGGCCAATCAACGCGTTTTTTCACCCCCCGCCGCAACCTCCAGCAGGCAGGCGTCAATTCTGCGACCGTGTCGCGCCAGATAGTGCCTGAACCAGAACGCGTAGGCTTCTGGCCGCATCCTGACATCACGACGAATTCTTGAAATCGCCACCGCCGAGAGTGAATCGACCTCCGCCGGGTTTGGTGAAACTCGTCCCTCCGCTCTTCCGAAGTAAACATAGACAACCTCATTCTCCCTCAGCCCGTTCGAAAAGGTGGTGTGGTAGCGGGCGATGAAACCGAAGCGCAGGCGCGCGCTGGCCCCGAGTTCCTCATGCAGACGCCGTTGGGCGGCCATGATGATTCGTTCGCCCGGTCGCGGGTGGCCGCAACACGCGTTCGCCCAAAGCCCGCCCGAGTGATACTTGGAGGCATGACGCCGCTGCAGCAGCAACCGTCCACATCGGTCGAGGAGAAAAATGGAAAAAGCCCGATGCCGGAGGCCGGATTCATGGACCGTTTGTTTGTCGGCTTCGCCGATTGGCCGGTTATGGCGGTCAACGAGCACAAGGGTTTCATTCATGATCATCGCGGGGTAATCCGGGTCGCACGGAATTTGTTCAAGTGGTGTTTTGAGGATCCGAACTGGCAAGAGGCAAGAATTCATCCCGTTCGCACCCGTTTGAGCGCGAATGAGCCAGTCTCCTCCCGCGAACAAAGTCGGGACCACTGCCAGTTTATTATTGCGACGAAGCCCACATTGAAAGACGACCTCCCCGCCGAGAGACATGGTAGCACCCGAGAAAATCACGCTTCGGACTTTCCCTCATCCCCTCGAAACGAGTTCAGGCCCAAATCACGCTGAACGGCGAACGTAGTTCCATCCTTCGCGCTGACAGTCCCGCACGCTCATGCTTACAATAGCTCTGCTAACAGCGGTATGCTGTCTCGGCATTGGGATAACAGTCCTTTGGGTAAATCCTGGACGCTTAACGAATCAGATTTTCCTCCTATTGTCGTTGTTTGTCACCGCGTGGCTTTGGATTGTCTCCGAAACAATACGAGTAGGAGCACTTTCCACTCCGAATCAAGTATTCGCAAATGTTTTCCCTTGGCTCAGGGCAAACGCTGCGCTTGGGGCGTTCGTTCCTTGGACAATTTGGTTGCTAAAGGAATCGCTGGTAGCTGCCAAGAACTCACAACCCAGTTTGGTTGCGCGTTCCTTACCGTGGCTCGGTCTTGGCACTGTCATGGCGTCTCTTTGCTATCACAGCACCTTCTTGGTTATACAGGTCAACTCAGTTTATGCGAGCCGTGGCACAGCCTACGTCGTTTATACATTTTTAGGCATTGGAGCGTATATTTACTTAATCGTACAGATCACTCGACAAGTGCGTCGACAAATCGGCATCCGACGTATCGAACTCCAATTTCTAGCGCTCAATTTTGGCGCCGCTTGCATTCTAGTGGTTGCGCTAACCAGCATCGGAAATCTATTCCATATCCCCGCGCTCAAGAGGTTGAGTCTTTTTGTTTTCGCCGGTTCCTTTGCCTTGACCGCTTGGGCGATTACTTTTCACCGCATATTTGATGCGCGCCAGGTCTTTCTTTCCCTCGGCCAGCGCCTCGCTGTCGCGCTCGGCCTAACCCTCTGCATCTTCGGTCTCTCGCAGTTCTTCGGAGGATTCATGCCCACTTCGATCGGCCTGTTTCTGAGTATCGCGTTTTGCAGTTCCGGGGCGTTCTGGCTCGACCGCCAGTCCCGGGACTGGCTCGGGCTCACCGGCGAACGAATTCTCGCTGAAATTCGAGCCGCCGTCATCGAGATCTCCCGCAACGAACCTCACCCGGATCGACTCGTCGCCACATTTGAACAACTGCTACGCGATCGATGCCAGACTCCATTTGCATCCCTGCTCTTCGATTGCGGCGAGGTTCATGCGTCCGACAAACTTGAACTTGCCAAGGAAAAACCCGGCCACACAGCCCTCTGCGAAAGCGGTTGGGCGACACCTGAAAGTTTGCAGCGCCGGCGATCCACCCCCCGGCTGGCCGATCTCCGGCAGTTTATCGCCCAGCATTCGCTCGGCCTGATTGTCACCGTGCCGAGCGGCAGCCAAACACCGTCCCTGCTCGTTGCATTGGGCACCAAGACCAACCAATGGCCCTATACCTACCCGGAGGTCCAGCGACTGCAGAATATCGCCGAACTGATGGACAATATTCTTATCCGTGCGCGCCTGTCAGCCCATGCGGCCCTGAGGGCCAGAGTGGAGCATCTGGCCATGATGTCGCGGGGGCTCGCACACGATCTAAACAATCTCATTACCCCCATCTCATCATTCCTTGTACACACCGAAGATCGTTATACCGCCGGAAGCGCCGAACAGGAAGTTCACGCCGCCGCCAAACGCTCCATTCGCACCATGACGGACTACGTGCGCGAGGCGATGTTCTTTGCCAAGCGACTGGCCCCAAAATTCGAAAACATCCGCCTCCATGACACCTTTACGGCAGTGCACGAACTCACGGCTCCCCTGGCCGCGCCTCGTGATGTCATCGTCTCCATCGCCCCGGCGGGCGATATTTCACTCCTTGCCGACGCCGTTCTCATCCAGCGCCTCCTCGTCAACCTGGTCGCGAATGCCATCGATGCCTCGGCGCCCGGGAACACCGTGGCGCTCTCGATCCGCGAGAGCCGGGCCGGCTGGGTAAGACTTCAGGTTACCGACCAGGGCTGCGGTATCCCGCCGGAAAATCTCAGCCGGGTTTTCGATCCCTATTTTACGACGAAGGAATTTGGCGACGAGACCCGCGGGTTTGGCCTGGGCCTGACCATCTGCCAGAAGATCGCCGAACTGCACGAAGCCTCCATTTCGGTGCGGAGCGAACCCGGCCGCGGAACCACACTTACCGTCGATTTACCATTGTCCCAAGCCCTGCCACCCTTGCAATCCCCACCAAGACCCTGATGGTCTTGCGCCCCCCAGCCCCCATGTCGCATTCACGATGATTCGCCTGTCGACCGATCTCCTGATACCACGAATTCTGATCGTCGACGACGAGCGCCAGATCCACGCCTCCCTCCGCCTGCGGCTCGGCAGCACCTACGATTTGGCGTTCTGTTTCAGCGCCCGCGACGCTTTGAAGCTGTTGGCCAGCGAACGGTTTGATCTGTGTTTCGCGGATATCCACATGCCCAATATGGACGGACTTGCCTTCATCGCGGCGGCCGGGGAAATCGATCCACATCTCGGCTTCGTGGTGCTGAGCGCATTCGACTCGGATGAGAATCTCCGCCGCGCCATCCCCCTGCAAGTTTACGAATTCCTCGGCAAGCCTCTGCCGGAGCGCGACGGGTTCGAGGCCCGGATTCCCGACTGGGTCGCGCGTACCCGCCGGCGGCGACACGACCACTCCCTGGCCGAACACGCCGGTCTCATTTCCCAGGATCTCGACTCCGCACGCTTGGAACGCGATGTCGAACTGGTGGCATCGGAAAGCGCGCGCGACGCCCTACTTCAAGCCGCCGGTCTCTTGACGACAATCCAGGCTCATCTCGTCGCCGCCACCGCCGCTCTTGCCGCACGCGCCAGGACGGACGGCACCGTCACGCACCTCTGGCGCAGTCTGGACGAAGCCCGCAAGACGGCCGACGCCGCCGTCAGTGTCACCGCAGGCTTTTTTGACTCCGGCTACGGCAACCGCGACTCGGCGCCCGCTCTCGTCGCCACGGGCTTGCGCCACGCTGTGAGCATCGCCAGCCGCATGACCCACGCCGAAGCGGACAACAAGACCGTCGACTGCGCCGGCCTCGACGATCGGTTTCCGGTTCGCGGGCTATCCGGCATCGAATTCCTGCTGATGATGGCGCCGGCCATCGCCGCCGCGTTGAACGCAGCACCTGCCGGGAGCACGGTGCGCGTCGAAAGCGAGCAACTTTCCCGCCTCGATGCGGCATCGCGGGACACCCGGCTCAGGAATTACCTCTGGGTTAACCGCCGGAGCGCACTCGCCAGCCAGCCGGGCACCGTCATCACGATTGCATCCCCTGCTGCCGCCATCCCACGCCCGCAAGCCGAAGCATGGTTGCGGGGTGAAGAGACCGCGCTGGCAACCATCACCGCCCGCGGCCTCGTGTCCGGCATCCAAAAATGCAAGGGACTGCTCGGATTGGCCGTCCCGCCCCAGACGACTCAGTTTCGAATCGTGCTCGCGCTTCCCACCTGAAGCGGGAAACCCATGAAACCAGACGCCGCGTGATCGCCCTTGTCTCGAGCAACGCGCGCGAGCGTCTCGCGTTCGCCAACCTGTGCGAAAGCCACGGCTGGCCTTTTGTCGAGTGCGATTCACTGCGCGCGTTGAAGAAGCTCCTCCGCCACGTGCGGCCCCATGTCATCCTCACTCGACACCAGCTGGGGGACGGGTACTCCGATGATGTCATGGCCCTGCTCCGTGCGGCTGGCCCGCCCGAACGCATCAGGACGATTGTCCTGATCGGCGCGGGTACGGCATCCGGGCCGGAGGCCCGCCAGATCGCCCTCGGCGCGGATGTCGTGCAGCGCGATCCAGTGCGCACGGAGGTGATCAGCGCGTACCTGGAGAAATTCCGGGTTGCGCCGGCGACGAGTCCGGCCCACCCGGCGCCGGCCGGGTCAAACGAGGTCCCGTTCGCCGGCGCCGTCGTCGACGTGATCGAGCGCTGCCTGAAAAACGCCGGCAAAGTTACCCGACTCACACCGCGGCAGATCGAACTCGTGCAGTTGCTCGACGAAGCCCGAGGCTCCGTCGTGTCGTACGAAACCCTGTACAGTGAAATCCTCGGGCGCCGTTTCCGCGGCGACACGAGCAACATGCGGGTGTTGCTGGGGAAATTGGACGCTTCGTTTCGCACCGTCGGCCTGAGCCTCCGCACGTGCATCCGCGTGATTCCCAAGACCGGTTATCGCTATACGCTCCCCTCGCATTGAACGCGGACGGGGAGGAACATATTGTTCATTGAGGACACCGACGGGTCGCGGCCCATGGCGCCGACCATTGCGCTGGCCGAACGATGGCGGAGCGGGCAGCGGATTGTTTTTCTGCTTACAGAAAAATTACGACCGGGCGATTGGCCGCTGCGCTGGAATCGAGAGGTTTGTCGTACCGATGGGCCACCCCTGTGGTCCGGTCTGGAACTCCCGCTCGCATGGAACTCACTCCCCCCACCACCGTCAGCTCGGTCCTCATCGTCAAGGCGGACCGGCTCTATGCTGAAGCGCTCCGCCAACTCACCCTGCAGATATTTCCCGGAGCGAAGATCCGGCTGGCCGCCTCGCTGTGCACCGCCAGCACGGCTCTGGCCATGGAGAGCGTCGACTTGTTGGTGACCGGAGTCGGCACGTCGCTGGGCGGTGATGCCCTCGACTTCATCGCGGCATGCACGGGCCGGAACCCCCGGGTCCGGTTTTTATTGGTCGTTACAACGCATCACGATTCCCGCCTGCTCGGCGCCTTGCGGGCCCTGCCGGTGCGCGGCGTCTTTGATTCCACGACTGAGCCGCCCGAGCAGTTTCTCGCCGCCCTGGGCTCCATCGCCAATGGGGATTATTATTGGAGCCGCAGCCTGCTGGACCTCATCCACACCAGCGCCGCACGCGGCAACTCGCTGTCGCGGCTGCTCACCACCTGTGAGCAACTGGTGCTTGCCATCATCGGTGGCGGCAGCGACGACGTGGCGGCTGGTCGCGAGCTCGGCCTGAGCCCAGCGACCGTTTCGAGCGTGCGGCGCGAACTTCATCGGAAGCTCGGCGTCCAACATCGGGGCGACCTGATGCGTGTCGCTGCCCAAAGCGGCTTTGTACAGTTTACGCCTTGGGGCGTCGTGCGCCCGGGTTACGCGATGTTGAACGCGGCCTACCGGGCCCGAAAGAGCAAACGGCACCAGCTCTCCGCCGCCTGAATGAAAATGAAATTCATCCCTTGGTTTTGCTCTCAGCCCTCAGCTCTCAGCCCTCAACTCTCAGCTTTCAACTCTCAACTGATTCTGGCCGCGCCGCCAAAATTGCTCGCGATGCACCAACCGCTCACCTGACCGGTTCACTCTGTCACGCTCTGTTTGCCCGCCGGGCTGCTCGCCACCCGACTCCACCGCCACGCCAGCCACCCGATGGCTAGTGTGCCGAGTCCGACGGCGCTTTCCCACGGTCGGCGCGCCACCGTGAACACCGTCATCCACGCCACAAACGCGAGGAACAGCCCCGGCACCCACGGCCAGCCCGTAACCCGCAAGCGATCGCCCGCCTTGCGCCGCAAGCGGATCAACCCGACCACGGTCGCCGCCGTGCACAGGTTAAGCGTGAAACCGATGTAGGTCAGCAGGCTTTCAAAGGCGGCGCTCCACAACAGCACGAGCGCGAGCGCGAGCTGGAGCGCGATGGCATTCCGCGGCGGGCCATCGGTCGGCGCCAGCCAGCGCGGCAGGTACCCGTCCGCCGCCATCCGGGCGTACACCCGCGGTCCGGCCATCACCATCGCCGACACGGACGTGATCAGCGCGAGCGCGACGATGACGGTTATCCCGTCGGCCCAGGCCCGTCCGCCGAGCGCCTCGGCGGCGATGCGGCCCACGTCGAGTTTGCCCGCCAGCAACGCCCGCGGCGCAGAGTAAACAAACACGGCGTTCAGCGCCAGGTACAGGGCGGTCACCAGCAGCGTGCCCCAGAGCATCGCGCGCGGCATCGTGCGCTCCGGGTCGCGGATTTCACCGCCCACGTACACCGCGGCGTTCCAACCGAAGTAGCTGAACGACACCCACACCAGCGACACCGCAAACGTCCCGAAGGAAAAATCCCCCGCCGCCAGTTCCACCGGTGGTTGCAGCCGGGAAAATCCGAAGCCCAGAAAGACGCCAATCAGGATGAGCTTGACGATCACGGTCGCGTTTTGAATCCACGCCCCGCGCTGTACATGCACCGCATGCACCATCGCGAAGAGCACGAGCAACACCGTGCCCGTCACCTTTGGATGCCAGCCGGGCAACCATGCCTTGGTGTATTCGCCAAACGCCATTGCGACGGCCGCGAGCGGCGCGGAGAAGCCCACCAGCAGCGAAACCCAGCCGGCGAGGTATCCTGCCGCTGGATGCAACGTACGGGCCAGGAAAAGATATTCGCCGCCGGATTCCGGAATCTCCCGCGCCAGCGCACTGTAGCTCAGGGCGCCGAGCAGGGCGATGAGGCCGCCCACCGCCCACGCCGCCAGCACCCGCCCCGGCGAGCCGAGGTCGCCGAGCAGAAATCCGCTGGTCGTGAAAACCCCGGAGCCGATCATGTTTGCCACCACCAGCGCAGTCGCCGTGGTCAAACCGAGTTGACGGACCGGGGCCGCCAGCGGCGGTACGGTCACCTTCCCTGCCGGTGCGCTTCCCCGGGGCAGCTCATTTTTCATCGACTGGAAAACAGGGAGCCAATCGCGGCCCTTTGCAGTAAAAATTCACCACGCCACTTTGGCGTTGCACGGATCCCGCCGCCGCGAAACCAATCCTCGGCCGCTATCCGGCATTACACCCCACCCGCGCATGCACCTCTCCGGCCTCTTCATCCACCCCGTGAAGTCACTGCGCGCCTGCGCCGTCCGATCGGCCGAAGTCGATGCCCTCGGGCTCGTCGGCGACCGGCGCTTCATGGTCGTCGACGAATCCGGCCGGTTCCTCACCCAGCGCTCGCTGCCGCGGATGGCATTGGTTGCGACCGCCCTCACGCCTGACACCCTCACGCTCTCCGCGGATCGCGCCGAGGGCATCGCCGTGCCGCGCTCGTCCGATCCCCACGCGCCCATCCGCTCCGTCAGCGTGTGGCAGAGCGGGAACCTCCCGGCCGAAGACTGCGGCGAACCCGCCGCAGCCTGGCTCAGCGATTTCCTCGCGACGCGCTGCCGCCTCGTTCGCATCGGCGCCGGCTTTAACCGCGCCGTGCTGAAGCCGGCCGCCCGCCCCGGCGACACGGTTGGTTTCGCCGACGCCTGTCCGCTTCTCATCATCAGCGAAGCCTCGCTCGCCGATCTCAACGACCGGCTCGCCGCGCAGGGCGAAGATCCAATCCCGATGGACCGCTTCCGTCCCAACCTGGTTGTGGCGGGCTGCGCGGCGTTCGCCGAGGACACGTGGGCGCGCTTCCGGATTGGCGGGGTGATCTTTCGCGCCGCCGGCCCGTGCGCCCGCTGCGTCGTCACCACCACGGACCAACTCACGGCAGGGCGCACCCACGAGCCGCTCCGCACCCTCGCCGCCTACCGCCGCGACTCCCTCGACCCAACGGACGTCAATTTCGGCCAGAACCTAATCCACGAAACCGTGTCCGGCACACTGCAGATCGACGATCCGGTCGAAGTGATCTGACGGGCGGTTCACCCCTTTCAAAAGCAACCCGCGCGCGCCCGGGTAAAGGCAGGGTTTCGCAGTTGGCGTTTCCCAACCTCTTGGTTTTCGGGGCACCCGGTTCTCGCCGTGCAAATGTGACCGAGCCCAAGCAGAGGCGGATAGTTGTGGCGGAGGAGCCCAGGCGCTGGCGGGGCAGGAAAGTCGCAGTGTGTCATCGCACGGAGCGAGACGCTCCACGCCCTCACGTTTTCGCCGCCGGCGGAATCTTCACTTGGACCGGATCGCTCTCATAGTTTGGCGACATGATTTGCACGCCGGCCGCATGGAAGCGGTCCAGGATTGCGGCGTGCACTTCTGACAGCAGCGCCCGCCGTCTCGCCGGATCAGCGGGGGCGAAGAGCAATTCGTAGCGCACATAAGAATCCTCCAATGCCGCCTGCCGCACGAGAGGCGCCGGATCACGTCGCACACCAGGCACGTCGGCCGCGGCTGCCAACAGAAGTTCGCGCACCTGACGCCATGACACATCATAACCAATGGTGACCGCCGTCACAAACTGTATCGCTGATCCGGGCAGCGACCTCGAAAAGTTCTTCAATCCCGCCGCGAGCGTCGAGTTGGGCACGACCACCAGCTCGCCCTGCCCGGTTCGGATGCTGCATGAAAACAGCCCGAGCCGCTCAATCGTACCTTCCACTTCGGTCACTTGGATAAAGTCGCCGGGACGGACGGCGTGGCTATAGATGATCATCAGGCCATTCACCAGCTGGCCGATGAGGTTCGTCGATCCAAGCGAAACCATGAGACCGGCGAGAAGAGACACTCCTTTGAACGCCGCCGAATCGCTGCCCGGGATATACGGATACGCCACAATTAACGCGGCCAGCCAAAGCCCGACCCCCGCCAGCCGCCGGGTGATCTCGGCCGTGACTTCATCGAAGAACTCGCTCTTCGCTTCACCCTCTTCAATCGAGCGGAAGTAGTGGTTGAGGAATTCGTGAATCAGGCGGGTAAAAAAGATGATCACGACCACGACCCCGACACCGGGCACGGCCGCCAGTGCGCCGAGGATGATCGAGGAAAACTGCCCCATGATCGCGGTGATCAACCGGTCGCCCCATTCCCGGGTTTCCGCAAAAAGCTCCAGCACAAAAGCGAGCCACAAAATACCACTACCCAGCAGCAGCCCCACGGACACGACTCGGACAAAAACACGGGCCAAACTCCGAATCTGCTTCACGCCCAGCACACGCAGTCGCCACAATGTTATGCGCTTTGTCCACTCGACCGACTGCCGGTCGAGCCACAGCAGTAACCGTTGCCGAGCACGCCAAATTATTGCTCCGCCAACTGCATACAGCACTGTCGCGGCCACCGCCCAAAGAATCGCGGAATACAGCGCGATTTCAGGGATCGCGCCCAACACGGGCGCAGGCCAAAATCTATCGAATTGTATGGTCATGGATGAACGTCGGTTCGCGCATCACTAGAAACGCCGGCGAACGATCCGCAAGTCGTCACCGTCGGAAAAATTTGGCTGATCCACAGGCACGCGGAGACAGTTGTCGCACCGGTTGATCGCGGATGCCCTGCCTGGCACCCAGTCCGACCTGCTCCGCTGCAGCCGACGGCCGGGCCGAGTCTGCGTGGGCCCAATCTCCTTTACCACTATGCAGACTTAGCTCTCGCCCGCCTCCTCAATTTCCACCGGAGTTTGCGCTTCGATTTCTTCGATGGTTGTCAGCCCGAGCAGCACCTTGACCAGCCCGTCGTAGCGCAGAGGACGATAACCAATGCGGGCGGCCGCCTCCGCCAGCTCCGTCTGGCTCGCGCGTTGGCCGATCAGCGTGCGCACCCGCCGGTTGACGAGCAGCAATTCATGAAACGCGATCCGGCCTTTGAATCCCGTGCGATTGCACAACTGGCAGCCGCGACCGCGGTAGAAGGTCACTTCGGGAAACTCCTCGTCGTTAAAATAGCGGCGCAGCACTTCATCCGTCGGCCGGTAAGGCTCCTTGCAGTTTTCGCAGATCCGCGGCGCGAGCCGTTGGCTCAGCACGGCTGTCACGGTCGGGGCCACCATGAAGGGATCGACGCCCATTTCCCCCAATCGCACCAGCGCCTCGGGGGCGGAGTTGGTGTGCATCGTGGCCAGCACGAGATGCCCCGTCAGCGCGGCCTCCGTCGCGATCTTGGCCGTCTCGACGTCGCGGATTTCACCGACCAACATGATGTCGGGATCCTGCCGCAGCAGCGCCCGCAACATGCGCGCAAACGACATTTCGATGTTCGCCTGCACCTGCGTCTGCGTGATGCCTTCCAGCTTCAGCTCGATCGGGTCCTCGATGGTGGAGATATTGACCGAGCGGTCGTTGAGCTCAGACAGGGCCGCGTAGAGCGTCGTCGTCTTGCCGGAGCCCGTTGGACCGATCACGAAAATGATGCCCGAAGGATTCTTCAGCACGCGCCGGAAGGGCTCCAAAATGGAACGGGAAATCATCATCCGGTCGAGGCTCAGCAGCGAGCGGCGGCTCATGCTGCCGAGGAGGCGCACCACGATTTTTTCCCCGTATTGGGACGGGATGGACGAGAACCGGAAGTCCATGCTCGTCGACCCCAGCGGCACGGAGAAACGACCGTCGGTCGGAAAGCGCCGTTCGATGATGTCGATCATCGCCATGATCTTCAGTCGAGTAACGACCGCCCCATGCAGCTTGCGTGAGAACCTCAGCACGTCGTGCAGGTTGCCGTCGATGCGGTAGCGCACGATCGACTCGTTGGCCCACGCCTCGATATGGATGTCGCTCGCCTCACGCCGAATGGCGAACAAGAGCAGGGCATTGATGAAGCGAATGACCTGCTCGTTATCCGCGATCTGCGCGATCTCGCGGCCTCGATTGCTCAGATCGGCTCCCGCCTTAAACATGTCCACTCCTTCGGCGGACCGCAGCGCTTCCGCCAGTGACTCCTCACTGGAGTAGTGCAACTGCACCAAGTCGTGCACATCGGCGGGAAACGAAAACGCCGGGCTGATCGCCATCCCCGCGATCCCGCTCAGTCGCCGGACGAGCTTCTGGTCGGTGGGATCCGGCATCGCCACTGTGAGCGCGTCCCCCAGCAGGTAAATCGGGAGGACCTGCACTTTCCTCGCCACGTCCGCCGGCAGCTTTTCGACGGCTTTTTCGCTGATCGCCACGTCCAAGGGATCCACGTAGGCGACACCGATCAGGCGGCTCCAAAGTTTACCCGCATCGTCCTTCCGCAGGACCCCTTGCTCCACGAGGCGCACCAGCAACGCCAGCGGGCCTTCGGCGGAGGCCGCCAGCCCGTCGAGATCGCACTCGTGGGTAAACGTGCGGAGCGCCCGGATGGCCGCGAGGAAGGGAGCGTCAAGTTTGGGTGTCACGGGGCTTGCGCGGTTTGGCGCGGAACAATTTCCGGATGTCTTTGCGATGCAGTTTTTCCGCGCCCATGGACCCCGACTGGCGCTCGGTCGTGACTTCGACCATCATCTCCCGCAGCGAATAGCGCACTTCGTTGAGCGCTGACTCGCCGCGCGCCGACAACGGTTTCTGCGGAGCACTGCTCATGACGACGGTGGCGTTGAATTCGCGCCGCCAAATCGCGACTGCACGATTTCCAAGAGGGCTGTCGTCAACTCGTCCTCGTCCGTATCCTTCAGAATGTAGCCCGCAGCGCCCTTGGCCTGAGCTTCCTCAATGGTGTGCCGCACGTTCACGGCGGTCAGCATCACGACCTCAGCCTCCGGGTCCAACTGCCGCAGCCGCTGCAACACGTCGATGCCCGAACACCCGATCAAGTTAATGTCGAGCAGCACCAAATCCGGCTTCGTCTCGGCATAAAGGGCGAGCGCGGCTGTCTCGTCGCCGGCTTCATGGACTTCCAAGTCCGCAAACGTGGAGCACAAGAGCATCCGCACAAACGTGCGCAGGTGGGGCTCATCATCGACGACAAGAACTTTGGTGGTCACGGCCATGGATCGGGGGGGCAAAGGTGCCGAGCAAACGACTCACGTCGAGCCGGAACTTTCACCCGGGCTCGTCGCGATGGAATTCACCGGCCATCGCAGCCAGAAGCGCGCACCATGACCGAGCGCGCTCTCGCAGCCGACCCGGCCGTGGTGCCGCTCCGCGATCGTCTTAACGATCGACAGGCCCAATCCCGTCGAACTTTCACCTCCGGTGGGGCGCGCCGTGAGTTTCTTGAATTTTTGAAAGAGATTCGCCTGATCCCCCTCGGACAGGCCCGGCCCCGCGTCGTGCACCGCAAACTCAATCTCGCCCGAGGCCTCCAGCAGCCTCACTGAAAGCCGCACGCAGGTATCGGCCGGCGAATACTTGACCGCGTTGCTCAGGTAGTTGTCGAACGCCTCCCGCAGCAGTTTGGGGTCCGCCACCGCGGGCAACGTTCCCGGCAAATCGGCCTCCAAGGTGATGCGCTTGCGCGCCGCCGAGGGCGTGTTGAAGCGGACCACCTCCTGTGCCAACGCCGCCACATCCATTGGCACCGGGTGAAACACCACTCCGCCCTGCTCCAGCCCTTCATTCGAGAGAATCCCGCGCACGATTTCGCCCATGTGTTTGGCCGATGAGTGAATGCTGTCGAGCATCTCAAGTTCGTCCGCCGACGACGACTTCGGATTCGGCATTTTCTTCAACCGCAGCATCAGCCCCGCCATCCCGGCAATCGCACTCAAGGGATTCTTGAGATCGTGGGTCGCGATTGCCAGCAACTCGCTCTTCGCGGCGGTGGCCTTGGTCGCCACATCGCGCTGCGCCCGCATCTCCGCCTCGGCCCGTTGAATCTGTTCCAAATGAAAAAAGGTCTGCGTCCGCATACCGCTCACGGTCCGCGCAACGACCAGACTCACCCCGAGCGCCATCGCGAGCGCGGCCGCACCGGTCCACCGCACCTCGTTGATTTGTGCAAAGTAGCTGTCAAGCGCGTAGTCCACACCGAGATAGCCCACCAGACGATCCTCGCGATCCAACAAAGGAGCCCGCGCTTCAAGGTAGCGCCCGTGAGCGTCCGTGTAGAAATCGGGTGCCACCCACGCCTGTCCGGTCCGGAGCACCGGGATCGAGGATTTGCCCGCGTCCGTAACCGGATCCGGGCCGAGGAACGGGAGGATATCCTGACTCCTACCCTGGCCGAGCTGCCAAGTCCTGACGCCCGGATCGGTCGAGGTCTCCAAGACGAGTAATTGGTTTCCATCCTCCCGTGTTCGCGTGGTCCAAACATATTGGATCTCTGGATGCGAACGGTGGAATTTGATGAGCGGCTGAAGCAGCCGCCGATATTCGGCGCCGTTTAGTTGCTCCGTCCGGACGAGCTGCTCGTGCGCCACCACGTCGACCAAGCCGGCCGCCGAGATCGCCAGCGCGC
The DNA here is from genome assembly GCA_044344465.1 of Opitutaceae bacterium. GTDB lineage: Bacteria > Verrucomicrobiota > Verrucomicrobiia > Opitutales > Opitutaceae > ER46. Next base: position 2,752 of record JBIJCX010000157.1, on the reverse strand, counting down.
GGACTTCCCGCCGGATCTCTGATTCACGATGCCGCAGGCCGCCGATGAAAACATAGCCGAGCACCAGAACCGTCCCACCAAACATCACTCCGAAAAAAAGCACGCCCAGCATCCGTGGGCTCTGGCGGGAGAGGAATTTTGAGAGCGACATCAAGAAGGGGCGCCGAGAACAACGATCTCCCTCGGTCGCCGGCCCAACGTGTGGTCACGACAACAGCCTTCAAGTCGAAATCCTTCACCCGCGGGAAAAGCACTCGACTGGTTTGACGCGCCACATAGCTTCCCTCGCCATTCGCTCCCGCTCACCATGAACCTCGCGCAACGGATCGTCCTCTGGCTCGGCTGCAATGCCCTTATTGCGGTCTGGCTCCTCCCCCCTACTTATTTGAATCACGCCGACGGCACCCGCCTCGAAGCTAATTGGAGTTACCTCTGGGACGTGCCCCTTGAGTGGTCCGTCAGCGTGCCACTCACCGCGCTGCGCCTCGCCACCGTCATCGTTTTGACCGGCGGGTTCTGGCTGGTCTTCCGCACCAACCAAAAGAAGGAGGGCGGCAAATGAGCCCCTCCAATCGCAGTCTCAAATCCTCTCCGTGCCGCCGTGGGTTTACCTTGGTCGAGATCATGATCGTCGTCGGCGTCGTCGCCCTGCTGTCGTTCTTGGCCGTGTTTGTAATCAAGAAAATCAAAGAGCGGACTGCCCACTCCTTGCTCCAAAACAACCTCAAGCAACTCTACCAAGCCAAGGAATACTACTTCATCGAAACGGGCGCCGGCGGGACCGTTGGCATCAAGCAACTGATTGCGGGAGGCTACCTCAAGCCGTCAATCGAGGATCGCCTGTTCGGCTCCGGCTCATTGGAAACCAAGATGGGCTGGCACTACGGCCGCCGCTTTGTCGCCAGCGAACCCACCTACGCCTACCAAGGCGCCCAACCCACCGCCGGCAATCCGCCTGCCATCGCCGAATACTACCCCGGCCCACCGACTTCCTTCGCTACGACTTTTCCCGCCAGTGCCGGCCAGCCTGCCACCGCCACGGCGCAAACTTCGACGCCTGCCCAATCCGCCACTCAGGCCCCCGTCACGCCGCAACCGCCGCCCGGCTTCAAAGCCGGCAGCACGCCCAACGCGCCGTGGGTCGCGTCCACGCCCGCCGCTCTCGCGCCCGTCCGCGAGGACACGCCCCGCACGTTGACCGAAGCGGAATTGCTCCAACTCGTGGGCGCCAGCAATCCCACCGGCGGCACGCCCAACGTGACCGGCGTGAAGGTCGATCCCTCCGTCGGCACCGTCGTCAAACAAGCGAACGGTTCCTGGGTCTTCACCCCCGCGGCCAACTTCCACGGCAGCAATCTCAACCTCGATGTGCAGGTCGCCAACGCCGCCGGTCAAACCACGGCCACGGCGCGCCTCGATGTGACGCCGGTCACCGACGCCCCCGTCGCGAAACTTGGCGTCGTGGCCGAACAGCAAGTCATGAAATTCGACGCCGCCGGCACCGGCGCAGTCATGAACCGCAACAACCTGCAAGGCGGCGGCCCAATGAGCCAACTGGCCGTGGAATTCACCGTCATCGGCGGTCCCCAAGTCCAAACGGTGGGCAGTCACGGTGCGACCTTCATCAGCTACGCGACCACCCGCACCAACGATGAGTTCTACGTGTGGAAACCCGAAGACCTCACCGTCCGTCTTGGCGGTCACGAATACGCCACCGGCATCAACACGACTCTCGATACCGCGAGCCATCGTTACACCGTGCAATGGGACTCCGCCACCGGAGGTCTCGACGTGTTCGTCGACGGCAAAGTAGCCAAGCACCTCGACAACATCGCCCGCGGCACGACGATCCCCGGCGACGGCAAATTGGTTCTCGCCCAAGATCAAGACGCCTATGGTGGCGGCTTCAGCCCGAACGACGCCTTTCGCGGTCAGATCTTCAACGCGGCGATGGCTCGCACCAGAGTGGATGCCGCCCAACTGGCCAATAACAACCTCGGCAACGTGCTGCACGGTTCGAACGACCTGATCATCGATATTCAGGCCCAGGGCCAAGGCTTTATCGACACGACTGGAAGGCACCAGATCAACTCCCAGGGCTCAATCGTGTCGGCTAACGTCATGGTGGATACCGCCATTGCCTCACCTAACCCCGGCGCCCGCCTGCGTCTCGACACGCTCATCACGGCCCCGGCGGATACCGGCGACAAAATCACCAGCACCACTCTTAGCGGCTTCGCTGCCGGCACGGTGATTTCCGACGGCCCGCAACACGTCCACAATGTCACCGGACCGGGCGACATCATCAACGTGCGGGATTGGACCGTCAGCACCCTCACCGCCCAGTTACCCGTCAATTCGCGGGAAAACATGGACGTCCGTCTCGAAGTAACGACCACCGGACCGGACGGCTCCACGGCCACGTCGACCTCCACCGCCCCCGTCCGATTTGGCGCGACGAAAAACCCTTAGAATACGTCGCATCCCAAACGCCGGACGCACATGTGAGTAGCCGCACGTTCTCCGACGAAACGCTCGCCCGCTACTTCTTCAAAACCCGTCGAGCCACTCAAACACCTTCGTGTGCCACCGCTCGCTGTTCTGCGGCTTTAGCACCCAGTGCCCTTCGTCGGGAATATAGAGCAGCTTCGACGGCACGCCTTTGCGCTGGAGCGTCGTAAACAGACTCAGCCCTTGGTTGAGCGGCGGTCCAATGGGGTCGGGCCGTTACTTGTTAGCACCGGTTCCGGGG
>JBIJCX010000183.1:0-15667 GCA_044344465.1 Opitutaceae bacterium | reverse complement strand
CGCGGCATAAAGCCGCTCCTACAGCCAACCAAGCCGTAGCAAGCTTCGGGGTATCGGACCCAAAGCGAATGCTTCAGACCCCAAAATTGGACCTTGCTGACTGGTGTTCCTCTGGAACTTGGAGGTTGGACCTTGGTGCTTAACGCGTCGATTCCGCCTCGGCGCTTGCCAACCGCGGGACCGCTCCCAACGTTTGCCACCCATGCATTTCGACCACCTTCAACCCGCACTCTCCGCCCCACTGCCGCGTCTCGACGATGACGACGACGACGATGACCAGCAGGATGAACGGCTCGCGCGGAGGAACACCCCCGTCGCGATGCTGATCCAGAAGAAGTTCCTCGCTCAGCGGAAAATCTTCCTCTGGGGCGCCGTGACCGACGAGACCGCGAAGGACATCACGGAAAAGCTGCTCTATCTCGAGTCCGCCGCGCCGGGGAAGGACATCACGTTTTACATCAACTCGCCCGGCGGTTCGATCACCGCGGGCATGGCGGTGTTCGACACCATGAAGCTCGTCACCTCGCCAATCACGGTGGTGGTCACCGGCATGGCCGCTTCGATGGGCTCAATCCTGCTATGCGGGGCGGCGAAGGGCCGGCGCCTGCTGTATCCGCACTCCCGTGTCCTCATTCATCAGCCGTTGATTTCCGGCCGGATGATCGGGCCCGCGAGCGACATCAACATCCAGGCGAAGGAAATGGAAAAACTGCGGCTGGAACTGAACAACATCCTCGCCGACGCTTCCGGCCAGCCCTTGGAGCAGATCAACCGCGATACGGATCGCGATTTCTACCTGAACGCCAAGGAAGCGATCGAATACGGACTCGCCGACCGGATTGTGGACCAGGTCTGAGCCTCACTTTTTTTCCGCCGCGGGAGTCGTCAGCGCATCGAGCTCCTGCTGCCAGGTGCCGGCCTGCGTGGCGTCCTTGGCCGCCAGGGCGGTTGCACGCGCGTCGCGCAGCCAGGCCATGCGCAGCTCCCGCGGGAGCGTGTCGGTGCCAAGCAGCGTCCGCCAAACTTCGAGCGCCCGCGCCGGCCGCCCGCAGAGATCGAGTAATTGCGCGGCGTCGCGGGCCAGCGCCCACTCGTTCGCACGAAATGACTTCAGCAGGGGTGCGAAACCCAGGGCATTCGCCGCGGACCCGGTGTCACCCGCCTCCCGCAGGCGCTGCGCCAGGGCCACCCCCACGGCGAGGCCCGGCACCGTGCGCTGGGCGGAAACGGCCAGCCGGGTCGCCTCCTCGGACCTGCCCGCGGCTTCGAGCAACCGCATCCGGCGTAGGACCGCATAGCCCGCCAGTTGCGGCGGCAGCCCGGCGAGATCAGCGAGCTGCGCGTCGAGCGTCACGGTAAACGGACGATAGAGCGGATCGCCGATCACGATAGCCTGCCAGCTGAGCGACTGCAGGGCGAAATAGGCGGCATCGACCAGCGTCGCCCCGCGCGAGAGCGCACGCAGGAGCAGGTTGGGCCGGTGCGTGAAGGTCAGGTAGGGTTCATAGACGTTACCCACCGTCGCGGTCACGCCCCGGGCGACCAGCGGCCCGCTCCACCCGGACGCCGGTGAGCGCATGGATGCCGCGGTGTAACTGTGGATGTGCAGCGCGATGGCACCGGGCGGAAAACGAAAGCCGGGCAACGCAAACGGCCCGTTGAGATCGCCGGCATACCAGCCGAAATAGAGCACCGGGGCATCGATCCGCGCGGTCGCCGGCAGCGTGGCCGGCTCGCGATCCACGCTCGTGTCGAACCCAAGATCCGCGAGCTGCCGGGCCGTTGACTCCAGCCACGCGTTGCCCACCGGATCGCGATCGCCAATGTCGACGTAAGCGCGGCCGAGCAGGCCCGTGCGCTCGGCGGCGACGGCCCGATCCACGAGCGCATTCGCGTCGTCCGCAGATGGACCGTCGAGGCGCGACACCTTCACGACCTGGGCCAGCTCGAAACGGGTCGGGCGCTCGTTCTGGAAAAGCACGTTGGGGACAAAGGCGTTGATCGGATGATTGGGCAGGGCCAGCAGGCACAGCTCGGCATCGACGGCGGCGGCGTTGGTGCGAAACTCGCCGCGGGTGGTAAACGGCAGGACCTCGGCAAAGAGCGCGGGGTCATGCCCGATCCGGAGCGGAACGCCGCGGCAGGTGACCAGTGCGGCGATCCGGTGGCCATGCGGCGCGTATTTGCGGCGGCCGACGGCATCGTCCAGCGCCATCGGAATCGCATCAATCCAGGTGCGACGCACCAATTCCTCGAGGAGCGGCTCCCAGATCGTGACCACGAATTCGCGCCACGTTATCGTCTCCGTGAGCGGCATCTTCAGCGCGATCAGATTCTCGGCCGGCACGCCCCGGACCTCGGCGTAATGCCGGGCAATGCGAAGGGAGTCCGGATCCTCGCTGTTCGCCAGGAGAATGACGCGGGCCGGCAGCGGGTTTTCCGAGGCACGGACGACCAGGGCCAGCGCGGCCAACGAGCCAAGGATGAGTTTGCGCAGCGAAGTCAATCGCGCGCGACTCTGGCGGGGAGGAGGGATTTTTCGAGAACCGTTTCGTGGCAATGATCAACGGGGCCGCCGCCCCTCAACCGGCTTGGCGCGTCGCCAATTCCAGCGCCTGCAACACTCGCAACGCCTCGTCCCGGCTCGCGCCGCACATCTCCTCGTTTGGACGCAGGCTCGCGCACACCGCCGGCCGCTCCGGCCGGCCGAAGATCGCGCAGCGATAATCCGGCAGGAGTTGCACGCACGGAATCCCCGCCGGCTTGCCGTGCGGCATGCCCGGAATCGGCGATGAAATCGAAGGGGCAATACAGCACGCCCCGCAACCTGAACGACAGTCCATGCCGCGATTCTCCGCGGCCAACGTCCGGGCGCAAGCCGGGCGGTCCGTTTCACCGGCCCCCGGCGAAGACGTGGTCAACCGCGGCGAGCAAATCGAGTTCCCGAAACGTCAGCCCCGATTTGGGGTCGGCAATCACGTGTCCGGTTTTCTGGAAGATCGCCATCATCGCATCGGGCAACGTCGCGCCGTCGCGCTTCCAGTCATAGCCGGCCTTTTCGATCGCCTCGCGCAGAATCATCGAACAACCGGCGGCGTGGCCGTTCGAGGACGACGTCGCCGTGGCCGCGACCAAGAGCGCCGTCTTGGCGTGGCGGTCCAGATGCGCCTCGTGCTTGAGCGGAATCGTGCCGCCGATGGCGAAGCAGTGGGGCTGTGACGCCGGCCACGAGATGCCGTCGGTGTAGTGATGGTTTCCGCAGGGTGCGCTCACCCACACCCCGAGTTGGCGCAGCGCCTCGAGCTTCGCGTCGATGACCGTCGGCATCGGCTCGCGGTGCTTCTGGTCGTCGACCGGGGACAGATTGACGGTCGTGATGTTGTACTGCCGGTGATGGTCGATCACCCACTGCAGGCCGGCGGCCATCGTCTTCGACTCGTCCTTGCGCAAGTGGACGACGCTGACGCAGCGCACGTGGGCAACGAAATTGTTGAACGCGACGCCGAGCGTCCCCTCGAAATTGAGCGAAGAGGGATAGCCCATGGTCGTGCCGTGGTAACCCGGCTTGACCGGGCTCGGATCCTCGTCGCCGTCGATGCTGTCGTAGGTGGCGATCACCTTCTTGCCCCAGGGCATGACGACTTGCCATTGCGGCAGCGTGAGAGTGCAGCCGTCGTCGAGGATGGCAAGGCACTGTCCCCTGCCCCACGTCAGTTTGCCCGCGTACTTTTTCCAGGTGTCCGTCACCCGCATCGAATCAAAATTTTCGCGGTTATACGGTTTGCCGGGAAGCTCGCCGTTTTCGGCGGTTCCGGGTATCGATTGGGCCGGTGCAGGAGCCGCCCCGAAGAGTGAGGCCACCGGCATGAAGGCAACGGCTGCACTGGCGGCGAGAATCGCCAGCGCTCCGGTGATTGCGTTCGTCAGGTACACTTTTGTCATAAGGGCAGAAAACCTTGGCGCCGCATCCGCCGTCACCGCAAGCGGAACAGATCACTTTCTTCGATGGGCGCGTCGCCGCAGATTGTGGGTGATGCGTTGCACGCGTTCGTCCGGTCGGTGCGGCCGGTTCCGATGCGACCACGGGAGCATGTTCCCCGGGCGCCGACACGATGGGGACGAACTATCCTCGGCTTGCCAATTTCGCCGGTCGAACGTAGGTCATCGGGCCTCGAACCCACGTCATGAACCAGCACCCCGGAATTGTGCCGTCCTGGTCTGCGCCTGTTCTGGTCTTCCTGGCCGGCATTTTCCTGTCGGCATGCGGGTCCGTGACCAAGGTGTCGAAACTCGAGGTGAAGGCCGGGCACAACGCACTGGCCCCCCAGCGGGACAACAAGACGTATTCCATCACCTGTGAAAGCGCGTTGGTCCAGCGCTGGTTTGTTTCCAACCCGAAAGCCCTGGTCGCCTTCGGCGCCTCGCTGGAAAAACTGGGCTACGAGGAGGCCATGGATCCCAAGGCCGCCACCTACAATATCAAAGTCGAAATGGGTTTCGGCCCGCGCGCCGAAAGCCCCGTGCGCCCCGAAGAGAATCCAGATTCAATCCGTTATCAGAACGTGGCCGCGCTGGCCGGCCAGGGGCGTTACAGTCAGATCCTGACTGAACGCAACGAATCAGGCGGATCTCTGTTGGTCGGGCCAAACGGAGAAATCGTTCCGACCGGCGGTTGGAAGCGTGTGGTTGAGGACAGCGAACGAGCCACGGCCACCTCGGAACCGCTGGCTTACGATTCCCTGATTCTGCGCGCCTGGGACGTCGGCGATCGCAAACCGGGCGCGGAAATTTTCGTCTGGGAAATCCTCATCCAGCGGCCGGTCGACCATCGGATGCCGTCACCGGAACACGTCGGCCTCCTGCTGGGCGAGGCCGCGGCCCGTCTGGAGGCGGGCTGGGCGGGCACGCCCACCGCGACCGGCGCGTCGGTTGTGCGCACGAAGTAGGACTACGCGGTAACCAGATTGTGCTCCACGATGCAGCCCGGCGCGCCGATGGCCAGCGCTTCGCCCTTCGCGCCAACGATGCGGTTGCCCGTGATGAGGTGCCGGCCGCCGCCGGGGCCGGCGCCGATCGCGGGGCCGGGATCAACGGCGTCGAGCAGGTTGTTCGAGACGATGCAGTCGCCCGCGTTGCCCAACAGGATCCCGCCCTGCGCCGGCCGCTCCGTCGGCATCGGAAAGAACGTTCCGCCATAGACGCTCTTGCGGATCATGTTGCCGGTGATGGCGTGTTTGCCCGCGCCCTCGGCCTGCTCGATCAGCACGGCGGCCTCGGGGTTGTTGATGAATTCGTTGCCCGTAATGGCAAAGCCACGACATGGCCCGGTCAGGCGCACGCCGATGCCGGCGAGCACATAGTTCGAGGTGATCGCAATGTCGCGGCAATGGTCGCGCGGCTTTTTCGCGTCGACGCCCCGCGCTTCGATGCCGATGCGAAAACCCTCGATCGTGTTGTTGGCGATGACGTGCTGGGCGGTGCCGTCGAGGATGATGGCGGTGTGGTCGCCGTAGGCGAAGTGGTTGTTGACGACACGGATCTCGCGGCAGCTCCAACCCAGGTACAGGTGCTCCTCCTGCACCTGCCCGCCGTTGAGCCGGCGCGTCTGGTTGCCGTGCAGCGTCAGGTGGTGGATGCCGTCGGCCCGCACGCCGCGTTTGCAGTCGCGCATCCAGCAATCGCGGACGGTCACGTTGGTCCCTTGCGGGCCCAGCCGGATGGCGTGCCCGCCGTGGCCGATGAAAAAGCAGGTGTCCACCAAGGTGTCGTTCGGGAACATGACCACCAATCCATCGCCGCTCCGGTGGTTGCCCTCGAACGCGAGGTCCCGAAGGGTGATCCGCAGGTCGGGCCACCATGAGCCGACCACGCCCGTGATCTGCAGCAAGGGCTCGCCGTTCGTGTTGGCATTGACCAGCACACTGCCGCGCCCCTCGCCGACGATGGCAAGGTGCTGGCCCTCGAGCAGTTGCTTCGTCACCGGCCGCTCGATCGGGTGTTTGCCGGCCGGGATGAAAATGGTGCCGCCGTGTTTCGGCAGGGCATCGAGCGCGGCCTGCAACCCGCCGGCGTCAACGATGTTGGTGGCACCGCTGCCGCGAACAGATGAAGCTGCCTGGCTGGCCCCCTGCGCGGGAGTCGTCAGCAGGTGGGTCGCGGCCACCACCGCGGTGGCACCGGTCGCCTGCCGGAGAAACGCCCGGCGAGCCGAGCCCCGCGGTGCGAGGGAATCAAATTGTTCGGTCATAGATATGGTTCCAGAGGTTCGTCGTTCGCCGAGTCCGGCGGATCGCGGGGGAGTGCGACCGCTTTGTAACTCGGCCGGTGGACGTTGGCGAGGTGCTCGCGTTGCTGCCATTTGTTTTTTTACAAACTCACCCAAGTTGCCTTCACGACGAATGTGATGACGCTCGCATCCATGACCGCCCTGCCGAGAAACCTTCTGCCCTCGACCCTCGATTGGGGCCGCACGCGCTATGCGGAGGCCCGGCGCCGGCAGGAGGAGCTCGTGGCCCGGCGCATCGCGGGAGAAATCGGCGACACTCTGGTGTTCACCGAGCACGAACCGGTATTCACCGTCGGTCTCCGTCGCGGTGCTGCTGACCATCTCGTTTGGGATGCCCCCCGGCTCGCGCGCGAAGGCATCGAAGTCGTCCCGACCAATCGTGGCGGCGACATCACCTACCACGGTCCCGGGCAGATTGTCGGGTATCCCATTGTCTCGCTCGCCGGACACCAGGACCTGCACGCCTATCTTCGTTTTCTCGAGCAGGTGCTGATCAACACCCTTGGCGCGCTGGGGCTCGCGGCCGCACGACGCGAGGGCAAGACCGGCATCTGGCTCGGTTCGCGGAAGGTCGCGGCGATCGGGGTCGCCGTGCGCCGCTGGGTTACGTACCACGGCTTCGCCCTCAACGTGAACGTCGGCCTCGCGCCCTATGCCGGCATCGTCCCGTGCGGAATCGAGGCCGCCGAAGGTACCATCACGTCGCTGCAGGCCGAACTCGGACGCGACCTCGACTTTGGTGGGGTGAAATCGATGCTCGCCACCGAATTCTGGCGGCTGCTGCCGGGGTATCTGACCGCAGGCGGCCAAGGGAAGAACGAACGACGAAACGAAACCGACCATGCCTGAATTGGGCATCAGAGAAACGGAGAGATTACTGCCCACGGAACACGCGGAATACACGGAACCTCGATCGTCTGCTTCCGTGTATTCCGTGTGTTCCGTGGGCCACAAGTCTGGATGCCTTGGAATTCTCTCGGACTTGCCGGCTCCTGTGATCATTTGAAAAATAATCCATCTTGCCCCCCGTAATTCGAGGGCAACAGTTCACGCTCTGATGGATATCACGCGCAAACCCTCCTGGCTCCGGGCCAAGCTGCCCGGCGGCCCCGGCTATGCGGCGACGCGCCGGCTGGTCGACGACAACCAGCTGCACACCGTCTGCCAGAGCGCGCAGTGCCCGAATCTCGGCGAATGCTGGGCGCGCGGCACCGCCACCGTGATGATTCTCGGCAACATCTGCACCCGCTCGTGCAACTTCTGCGCCATCGCCACCGGCCGCCCGACCGAGCTCGACCTTGGCGAACCGGCACGCGTCGCCGATGCCGTGGCGAAGATGAATTTGAAACACTGCGTGATCACGAGCGTGGCGCGCGATGAGCTCGCCGACGGCGGTGCGAGCGTGTGGGCCGCGACGATCCGCGCGATCCGCCACCGCAACCCCCACACCGCGATCGAAGTGCTCACCCCCGACTTCAAGGGCGACACCGGCCATGTCGACCTCGTGCTCGACGCGCAGCCGGACATTTTCAATCACAACCTGGAAACGGTCGAGCGGCTGCAGAAACCCGTCCGCGTGCAGGCCCGCTACGACCGTTCGCGCTCCGTGCTGCGCCACGCGAAGAGCCGCGGCTTCGTGACCAAGACCGGCATCATGCTCGGCTTGGGCGAAACCCCCGCGGAGATCACCCAGACCCTGCGCGACGTCGCCGCGGACCGGACCGACATCCTCACCATCGGCCAGTATCTCCAGCCCACGCCCAAGCACCTGCCGGTCGCGCGCTGGGCGCCGCCGGAGGAGTTCGAGCGCTGGAAAACGTTTGGCCTGTCGATCGGCCTCGGCGTGGTCGAAAGCGGCGCGCTGGTGCGGTCGAGCTACCACGCCGACGAGCAGTCGGAAAAATACACCGGCCCCGAACATCTCAACACCGCCAACGCGCTGGCGGAGGCGTGAGGCACGAGTAAGCATTCTCAGGGTCAGCCCCGAGGCATTGATCCGAGGGTAGGAGCCTGCTTGCAGGCGATTTTCGGCCCGCCACAAACAACGTGTCACATCGCCTGCAAGCAGGCTCCTACCTTCAACCAATCAGAGGCGAAGTCTGGCAGGGGTCGGCAAGCGACCCCCGTGCATCTCAGCCTTACTGAAGTCAGGGTGAGGCACCGTCCCCCTTTCGCGCGGCAATCGCCCGCCGGGCCAGCTGCCACCCAAGCACGCCGCAGAGTCCGAAACCGAACGCGTTCACCACTCCGTGAAGCGCGCGCATCCCCGGTCCATCGAGCCAGGGAAATGGTTTCGCAAAGCCCCGCATCGCATAGAGCGCTGCGAGGACCATGCTGAAAAACAGCGCCGCTCCCGCGACGCCCCACAAGCCGCGCGCGAGCCGGGAACCGAAATCCTCCGTCGCCATGCGCACGTAGAGAATCCCGATCGCCATGCCGCTTAGGGCGAGCCCGCAACCCGCCGCGCCCACGAGCTCCGGGCCGCCCCCGAGCTGCCGCGCCAGCAACGCCACCGCAACCGCCGGCACGCCCAGCACCACGCCAACGCCGGCCGTCACCGCAAAACGCACGTCGGGATACCGCCGGAGCACCAGGCCCGCGAGGGTCGGCAGAATCAGGCCCGCGTAATGGAAATGCACCGCCATCGCCGCGACGAGGGCGGCGTCAGGATTCAGCGGACGCCAGCCCGCGCGATCGACCAACACACCCGCCCCACCCATGCCGGCAAAGAGGAGAGCGGCATCAGCGCAAAGCCGTCCCGGCGACCTGCCCCATCCTCCGGTCGCGGCCCGCTGCCAGCCGATGACCGCCAGCAGCCCGGTAAAGATCACCCATGGCAGCGCCAACACGGCCGCGACCAGACCTGGCCGCGCCGCACACGCGAGGGTCAGGAGCCCCGCCGCCGGCAATTGCACCGCGCGCGCCCACCGTGCCCCGCGTGTGACGCCGCCCGGCTCATCGGGATCCACGTTCAAGTCGAGCGCCAGCGGCACCAGCACCAGCGCCGCGAACAGCAGAAGCGCCAGCACCGTGGCCTCGTCCTGGAGGCCCGGCACCTTCAGGCCCGCATAGACGAGCCACGCCACTCCGCCTGCGAATGTCCTCCACTTGGCGGCCATGTCAGCGCATCCGCGCTTCCGGCGCGCGGCGGGTCCAGGTTGGATGATGGGTATCGGCCATGGGGTCTGGCATAGTGAACGCCTCCCCGCTGTCGATCCTGTCCCGAGGCGGAACGCTTTTTCGGTGTATTCGCAGCCATCCGTCCGCTACACCTCATCCATGACCAACCGCCGAACCATCGTCGAGAACTGGCTGCCGCGCTACACCGGGGTGCCGTTGAACAAGTTTGGCGATTACATCCTGCTCACCAACTTCGACTACTATGTGCGGCTGTTCGCCCAGTGGCATCGCGTGCCAATCGTCGGCCGCGACAAGCCGATGCCCAGCGCCACCGCCGACGACATCTCGATCATTAATTTCGGCATGGGCAGCGCCACCGCCGCGACCGTCATGGATCTCCTCAGCGCGATTAAGCCGAAGGCCGTGCTTTTTCTCGGCAAGTGCGGCGGCGTCAAGCATCGCGCCGAACTGGGCGACCTGATCCTGCCCATCGCCGCCATCCGGGGCGAGGGCACGAGCAATGACTACTTTCCCCCGGAAGTGCCGGCTCTGCCCGCGTTCGCCCTGCAGAAGGCGATCTCGACAACCATCCGCGAGCATGCGCGGGATTACTGGACCGGCACGGTCTATACCACCAACCGGCGCGTCTGGGAGCACGACGAGGATTTCAAGAAATACCTGAAGAAGATCCGCGCCATCTGCATCGACATGGAGACCGCGACCATCTTCATGACCGGTTTTTTCAACGGCATCTCCACTGGCGCGCTGTTGCTGGTTTCCGATCAGCCCATGACCCCGGAGGGCGTAAAGACCGCCGAAAGCGACCGCCGCGTGGACGAGGATTTCGTCAAGGATCACCTCCGCATCGGCATCGATTCGCTGAAGCAGCTCATCAACAAGGGCGTCACGGTTAAGCACCTGAAGTTCTGACGCGGCCGGCCGCCGGCCCGTTAGTACAGCTCGCGGATACCGTGCTTGAGTCCGTACAGCACTTTGACCTCGGCCGTCGATAGCGCGCGATCAAACGCCGCCAGTTCGTCCATCCAGCCGATATAGGCCGATCCCAGCGTGAGCAGCACCTTGTTTGCCTCCCAGCCAAACGTCAGGTCCCAGTTCTCGATCGCACCCTGCAGCTGGCCTTCAATATAGAGTTTTCCCACCGGTTTCTTCGCCTTGTCGTTGATGTTTTCGTAGGTGAAAACGACGTGCGTCCACTTTTCCCGCGAAAACGGCGCGCGCGCGACCTGCACCATCGGGCGCTTCGCAAACGGGATGTCGCCCCATGGCACGTTGGTCGGATTCCAAATGTGAAAGAGCGGCCGGATCGCATAGCGGAAGAGCCGGGGATTTTCATCCTTCGACCATTCCAGGAAGATAAAACCCTTCTTGCCGTCGTGGCCGACGATCTGGACGGGATCACAATAGCCGGGCTCGAGATCGACGTCCGGGTTCAGCCGGAGCCAGACCGAAACGGTTCCGCTCCAGTTCTTGTCGTTGTAGTCGAGAATGCCCGGACCCTTGAAGAAAGGTTTCACGTTGCCTTTCTTCGTGAACCACAGCGCATCGCCGAATCGCCCGGCGCCCTGGTCGATCTTCACCTCATCATTGGGCAGTCCCGCCATGCCGCCCTTGGCCAGCGGAGCCGCCGGCGAATGGGAATAGAACGTCCGGTCGCCGCGCGAAAAGTCGGCATTGAGGCCGTGATCAAAGGACGCATGCAGCGTGAGCGATCGGCCGAGCGCAGCCCTGTCCTGCGCCTGCAGGGGCAGAACGGCCGCCAACAGGACCAGCGGGGACAGCCTGACCAGTGGGGATTTTTTCATGGGGAGGCGCGAAGCGTAGCCGATGAATCCGGCCATGAAAGCGAAAAGGTTCTCGCCGGTCTGCGCAGGTGGGCGGGCACGTCCCCGTGCCCGCATTCGAAACGCGATCGACCGGTCCAGACAGGCGGGCACAGGGACGTGCCCGCCCACCTAAAGGGGTTCTTCGCGTAACAGAGACTGAGGTGCGCCCGCGACGTCAAGGCGTCTTGCCCGGTGCCTTGCCCGCGCCGGTTCCGCTGGAAATGAAGGCCACCAGATCCGCCATCGCCTGTTTGTCGATCGCCGCCTCGAGACCGTCGGGCATCAGCGAGCGGCCCATCGTGGTGAGCGTTTTCACTTCGCTCCGCAAAATGACCTGCTCGACCCCGTCCAGTCCCTTGAACGTAATGCTGTTGCCCGCCTCCCCCGCCAGAATGCCCGTCAGAGTCCGGCCATCGGTGGTCACCGCGGTATAGAGCATGTATATATCGACGACGGCCCGGTTCGGATCGAGCGTGTGCGTCACGAGGTAGGAAGCACTGCGATCGTTGAGGGTGGCCAGATCCGGACCGATCGCCAGGCCCGTGACGTTGCCGAGCTTGTGACAGGCCGTGCAGACATTCCCGTACACCGCGGCACCCCGGGCAGGATCACCCTTGAGCGGTCCCATCGCGGCCAGGTACTCGTCAATGATCTTCTGGCGGTTCTGGTCGATGCCGGAGTCGAGCACCCGGGCCGCGCGCACCGAGACGCCACTGTTGCTGTGATGCAAAAGCGCCGCCCGGTGCGCCGTATCGATTTGGGCCAACAGGGCGCGATCCGATTCGATCCGATTCAACAGGGCATTCGCCCACGGCGGCCGGCTGACCAGCAGGTCCAGCACGCCCGCGCGGATTTTTGGCCCGTATCCATCCCAGCCTGCCAGCAATCGGTCCGGGATCGGCGCCAGGTTCAGCAGCCCGATCGCCGCCACCGCGGCCAGCTGGAGATCCACCGGCGTCTGGGGGGCCAGCAACGCCAGCAACGTTTTGAGATCTTCGTCCTGGCGACCGAGCCCCCGGCCCAGCAGCGGCAGGGCGGCGGCGCGAATCGCGAGCGAAGCGGCCGGGTCAATCGCGGTCGCCCGCGCGCGATCGAAGATTCCCGCGGCCCGGTTCACCGCCGATTTAAGCCCGGCATCAGCGCCCGACTGCAGCTGGGCGAGCGATTTGCCCGCCCGCCTCAAACCGTCGAGCAACCGGGCCATCGAGCCAAACTGCCCCGATGGATCCGAGGCACCGGGGGAGCCGCTGATGCCATCCAGCAACCGGACCAAGGCCCGGGTGTTTTGCGTGGCAATCGCGATCTCGATCATGGTGCGATCGCCGCCGCCACCGGCACTCATCTGCGCCAGCATCGTTTCGGCATGAGGCAGCGCGGAGCTCATGGCGGCGGCGAGGATGAAGGGCTCCTGGTGGTTTTCGCGCACCAAACGTGCCAGGGCCATTCCCGCCTCCGGCTGCTTCCATTCCCCCAGGCTGTAGGCCACCTGCTGCCGAACGGACGCATCAGAATCGCCGCCCAGTCCGACGATCATTGGGAGCAGTTCCGGAGCTGATCCGGCAAAACCCTCGCTGAGGCGTACCGCCTGCCGCCGCACGCCGGGATGCGCGTCCTTGAGCGCACGGGCGACGTGGGCCGGCTGCAGCGCCCCAATGGTATCAAGGCTGCACAATGCCTGCACCCGCGTTTGCGGCCGGGTCGAATCCGTCAGAAGTTTGCCCAGCCCGTCCGCCGCGGATTTTTCCTGGCGCCACAGCAACTGCTGTTGCGCCAGATCGCGGACCGTGCCGCTCGGGCTTTCCAAGGCGGCGACCAGACCTGCCGCGTCGGCCCGGTCGAGCCGCGGGATCGGGCGCAGCTTTCCGTCCTTCGGCCGCACCCGGTAGATACGCCCCTTGTCCTCGCCGGCGCGCAGGCGATCCCCGAGCAGCTTTTGCCAGGCATCCGGTATCCACTGCGGGTGCTCGATCACCAGCCGGTACATATCGACGATATAGAGCGCTCCATCCGGTCCGGCCCGCAGCGCCGTGAAGCGCGACCAGTTGTCGGTGGAGGCGAAGAATTCCGATTTCTGCTCTTCCGGCGCGCGCTGGCTGGTGAACGTCACGCCCGCCGGCTGGATGATCTCGCGATGCACCAGGTTGTGGACGGGCTCGCAGATGAAGACATTGCCCGCGTAGGCGGCACCCAGCAAATCGTCGCGATAAATCATGGTGCCGCAGGCGCAGGTGAAGCGATTGGCCCCGAAGGGATCGTTGAAGCGCGCAATCGTCTCGCTCCGCGGGAAAACTTGGGACGCCCCGGGGGTCTTGGAGACGGTGACGGTCGAGTTCGGCGGTGCGAGGTGCGGATTGCGGCGCAGGTAGTGGTCCTCGAGGGCGTAATGCCAGATTGGATTCGAGTTATTGCATCCGAACCAGTTGCCCCAGTCGTCGCGGTTGCGGCCGTATTGGGTGCGGCCGGACTGCAGTTCCGCCACGCCCTCGTCGGGCTTGAGGCGAAAATCCCGCTGACTCAGATCCAGAAGCTGGCCCGACTTGGCCAGCGTGATTTTTCCGCCGCTGTCGCCGTTGGCCACATAGAGCCAGCCATCCATGCCCCATTGCAGGCCATTCGCGCGGTGCTGCTGGTTGCCCTCCCCCAGCCCGCTCAGAATCTTTTCCACGCGGTCGGCTTTGCCGTCGCCGTCGGTATCCTCCATATACAGAACATCCGGCGTTGCCGCCACCAGCACGCCCTTGCGCCAGGGCACGACCGAATTCGGATAATTCAGCCCATCCGCGAAGAGCGTCGACTTGTCATAGTGCCCATCGCCTTTCGTCGACTCGAGAAACCGGACGCGTCCGCCCGGCTTGCCCCGACCTTCCAGACCGAGGGGGTAGTCGGCCATCTCCACCACCCACATGCGCCCGTCCGGGCCCCACGACACATCGATCGGATCCCGCACCATCGGCTCGGCGGCCACCAACTCGACCAGCAGGTCGGCCGCGACCTTGATTGACGCCAGCGATTCCGCCGGAGAACGGCCCGCCGGCAGGACGACGTTAGGCGGCGGCGCGAGTTGTTCGTACGCGGCGAGGGGTGCCGAAGCGGCCAGGGTCAGCGCGCAACAAGCGGCAATCGTGTCCGTGATCTTTGTGGGTAGGGGATGCATTTTTTGGGGTCGACTTGGCACCGGGCGAAAATCTTCCGCCTCCGGTCGGGATTGCCAGCCAATAGATCTGGCTTTGCAGGGTGGGCCGTGCGCTCCGCGCCCGGCCATCTTCCCGTTCGAGGGTTCAATCCCCGCCCGAGGCCGGGCGACGGAACGCCCGGCCCACCTTTCAAGCGGCCGCTGTTTCCCGGTCGCGAGGCCGTGTCACCACGACCATGGCAGCCGGGGCTGCAATTTTTCCATTGGTGTCTGCGACTCGCGTTGGGTACGAAGGAGCCGTGGATCCGACAACTCCTCTCGCTGCCATGACCGGGATCGCTTCCAACACTCCGGCCGCGACAACCGCTGGCGGAAAGACTCCTTCCCCGCCCGTTCCCACCCTGCCAATCTCCACGCGATCATGGCCTGGATCGCCCGCGAGCATGCGCCCCGCCTCTCGTTTCTCGAGTCCCGCTGGTCCGTACTCGACGAATGGAAGACCGCGGCCCGCCACGTGCTGAGGCAACGCTTGAGCTACAATCCGACGCCGGTGCCGCTCGCGGCCGAATTGGTAAGCCGCGAGGAACGCGACGGCTTCACCCTAGGCGATCACCGCGACGGGTGCGACCTGGCCGGGCCTCAATCTCTGGGATGACAGGCGGACGGTCGACTACCTGGCGAGCCGCCCCGATGTCGATCCGGCGCGAATCGGCTGCGCGGGATTGTCGGGCGGCGGTCTGCGCAGCGCCCTGCTGGCCGCGATGGATCCCCGGATCAAGGCGGCCTCGGTCACCGGCTGGATGACGGAGTTTGCGCACCAGCTGCGAAATCACATTCACCACACGTGGGCGGTGTACGTCCCCGGACTTTATCCCGATCTCGATCTGCCGGACGTCGCCGCGCTGCACGCACCGGGAGCGCTGCTGGTGCAGCAATGCCGGCAAGACGCGCTTTATCCGCTGGCCGGCATGGAGGCCGCGGTCGACAAACTGACGCACATTTATGCGAAGGCCGGGCTGCCGGATCGCTTTCGCGGGACGTTTTACGACGCGCCCCACTGCTACCAGCCGGAGATGCAGGACGAGACTTTTGCGTGGTTCGACCGGTGGTTGTGAGACCCCGGATATCTCGCACCGCGGCCGGGGCCGCAACCAAACTGCCCGCGAACGCCTTGAGTAGCGCGGAGCTTCAGCCGAATGGCACTTAAGTTTTTTTGGCTGGGGTGCGAAAGCGAGAGCCGTGACGGAGGTCGCGGTAGAGGTGGCGCGGGCGGTCGAGACGACG
>JBIJCX010000478.1:0-5543 GCA_044344465.1 Opitutaceae bacterium | reverse complement strand
TGGCGAAGAGCCGCACCTGGTCGGTGACCTTGAAGACGACGCTCTGCGTGGTGGTGTCGGCTTCGTTCCTGAAGTTGGTGCCGGTCGAGAGGAAGTCGCTGCGGTCGCGGCCCGGGTAACCCGGAAAAGCAAACGAGGCCGGCGGCTTTACGATTCCCAAAAATTGTTTCACCGTATCCCGACGCCAACCGGCGAGTGTCACAATGCGGCCGTTCCAGAAAAAGCTTTGGAGCGACGTGCCAAAGCTCGAGTTGCGCGCCACGGTCCAGCTGCCGCCTGCTTGAACGACCTTGCCGATATGCATCTTCTGCGCGGCGGTCTGCCAGGCCGGGGGCGTGGTCAGATTGTTGTAGAAACGATAGTCGTAGGATTTGTCCAACTGAGCGGTCAGCGTGTCGGGAAACCCGGTGAAACGCAGGGCGGTGTCGCCCACTTTGACCGCATCGCCGACATACCACATTTGATGGGCCCACCGGGCGGAGTTGGTGATCGGGACCCCTGCCGCTGTCAGCGCCCCGGGAATGTCGCTGTCCAAAATGTAGCTAAAGCGGGTGAGAAAACGGTCCTGCTTCGCGTTGGTGTAGACTCCGGTCAGGCGATGCGAGCCGAGCCAGCCGAGCCGCGTGGTCTTTTTCGCGAAATCGAAGTCGTAGTTGGCCTGCACGAGGTAGTTCGTGTAGGTCGTATCGCCGTATTCGCCGATGTTGCGGCCGAAAATGAACGGCCGCAGAAAATTTGGGTTGGTGCGGCCATCGGGCAGCTTCTGGTTGATATCGATTTGAATTTCGTTCGTCTGGGTGATCGAGGCGAAATACTGGCTGGAATTGCGCTTCTCCCGCTGCACCGTCGCCGAAATGTACAGATCTTTGGTGAGGCGTTGATCGATCGTGAGGTTCAGCTTGCGGTCGTTCTCGGTGCGCAGGTTGCCGGGCAGGGCGGCGATCTCCACTTTGTCGTAAGGGAAGATTCCCGTATCTGTAACCTGGGGATCGGCCCGGAAAGCCGGATTGTTTTCCCGCGCGGCCCCGGACCGCATAAACGCGCTGCGGGCGCTGGCTGGGGTGACGGCCGCGTTCGTGATCGTGCGGTTGGCGCCAACGGTGATGAGGTTGTCCAGCAGGTTGGTCCAGTTGCCGTTGCCGCTGTAGATGAGCAGAGTCTGATTGGGGCTGCCTCCGCCATCCAAGGGCCGACGGATCAAACCGAGATTCACCGCCGTGCCATTCGCGAGGGTAAAGGACGTCACCGGCGCAAGGCCGTCGGCGTTTGGCACGGTGGGGTCCCAGTAGAAGGCCTGCGCAATCTGGGCCGCCGTCATCTGCGGGGCGTAGGTGTTGTAGGCCTTCAGCCATTCGGAGACGTTGTCCTGCACGGTGCGATAGTTGGGGCGGCGGCCAACGCTTTCCGTTTGCTCGGCATACGCGCGTATCGTCGTGCCCTTGAACGGCTGATAGGTGGCCGTCACAAAGCCCCGCTTGTCGCGCTGGTAAGCCGCGTCGATGCTGTAGCGTGCGTCGTCGTAGAGGGCGACGCCGCGCACGGCCAACCTGCCGGGAATCAGGATCAGGTTTTGGTCCAGCGTCACCCGGTTGGAACCGAAGTTATCGACCTTGTTTTCAACCTTGGTGGCATTCCGGCGGAGGCCGGCGACCTTGGTGGAGGAATTCACCAGGCCGGCGGGTTCGGCCAGGCCAAAAAGAATCGAGTTCGGGCCCCGCAGAAATTCCACGCGATCAGTGTTGTAGCGGTCCGTGGAACCGAGGACCTCGATGAAGTTGACCACACTGGAGGCGCGGCCCAGGCCGCGCACGCGAATCTCCCCGCTGCGGGTGTTGTTGTCGCCGAAGTCTCCGCCGACATAGCCGTTCGCGCTGCCGAGGGCGGCGATGCTCTCCTGGTGGTAGGTGGAATCATTCTCGGCGCCGGAGACAAATGCCATCGCGCTGGCCACGTCTTTCGCTCCGAGGTCGTCCATGAACTCGTTGGTCAGCACCGAGACAGAGGCGGCAACATCCTTCAGGTCGGTCTTGATGCGGCTACCAGCGAGAGTCGAGGTGGCACGGTAACCGTCGTTGTCCGCGGAGGTATTGACGACGAAGGGCGAAAGCACGACCGCTTCCTCCTGGGCGGGCTTGGCCGCGGGCGGGGCGACTACCTGGGCCAGGAGCGCGGCCGGGGCGAGCAAAACGAGAGTGGCCAAGTTGCGGGTCTTCATTGGGTATCAACCGACGGGTTGGTGTTAAAGGGGCTAATCCGGGATGAATCTGTCCCGGGGGTGCCACAAGCAACACCCGCCTTACTACACCCGTTGAGTAAACCTGCCGCGGTGGGCCTGGGCAGGGGCGAAACGAGCGGCTTTAGCAGGTGGCAGGACGGTGCACACCGACGCCGGGGGCGGTCGTGCCGGCAACCCATAGGCCCCCGTGGAGAGAGGTCTGGGGTTGGTCGAGCGGCCCCGTTGCATTTTGCTGCAACGCCATGTGCAATTGATCGGCCGCCATGGCCCCAATGCGGGTCAGATTCTGATAAATGCCAGTGATGTCGCTCCCTGGATAATCCACGTTGAGGTCGACGCAGCCGATTTCGGGTGGCACGCCGCGGAGGCAGCCGGGGTCAAAGGTGCCGAAGAGCACCACTTCGGGTTTTGCGGACCGACACCACGACGGAAGAAACGTGGAAAAAATCCCGGTGTGCGGCGCCAGGAGGGGCGGCACAGTTTCGGCGAGACCTCGATCCCACAGTCCCTGCCGGTAACCCGCGAACATCCGATGTTCGAGTCGGGAACTCATTTCAGCGCTCCCGGCGAAACCAATGCGCCGATAACCGAGATCCGCGCAACGCTGCGCTGCCAGACGCCCGACATGAAAAAGATCCGCCGTCACGCGGCGTATCACGGGTGCATTGACACTCAGGCCCAATCCCACCGTGACAAAATCGGTGATATCCAAATCCAGGGTGCGCGAAGATCCGGGCAGCGGCGCGAGAAAGATGCCGTTGATCCCTCGAGCCCGCAGGATCTCGATCAGCCGGGCCGGATTCGACTGCAGGCGAGCGAACGCAAACTCCTCGACGCGATAGCCGAGTTCGGTCGCTCGGCGGACGACGCCGTCATACATCTGGACGAACGCTGTGTAATTGCGCCACGGATCATCCTTTGGGTGTGAGGTCACATAGGCGAGCGTAGGTCGCCGCCGTCGCGGGCGGAGCCGGAGATGCTGGCTCATCAGTGCGGCGACAAGCGGGTTGGGTCTGTAGTCGAGACGTCTGGCCGCCTCCGTCACTCGGGCACGCGTGGCGGGCGGGATTGAGGGATGGTTGCGCAGCGCGAGCGAGACTGCCGAGCGACTGAGACCGACAGCGTCGGCGACCTGTTGCATCGTGATCGTGTCCGGCGTCGCCATGAGGAGACGGCTAAACGTCGCGGTGCAGAAGTTCAATCCCGCGACGTCGTAAAAATCTGGCTCTCTGCTCTGCACGAAGCCAAGTTATTGAACTCCACACCTTCGTAGAACGACTTCACCGGCATACGCTCGTCCTTGCCGTGGGCGCGGTTCTCGAACATGTCCGTGCCACAGCCGTCGATGCCGTAGGTGGAAGTGCCGGCGTTGCGCAGAAAAAGGCCATCCGTCGCCCCCCTACTCATTGTCGGGATCACCGGTGTGCCGGGCCAGAATTCTGCGGTCAGCTTCTCCGCGATGCGCAGAACGTCCGGATTTAACGGCGACCGCGGACCGAGGATCGGTTCACCCCTCGGAGTGACGGAGATCTGATCGTCGGCCAGCATTCGGATGATGGCTCGCCGGACGGCGTCGACCGATTCGCCGGGGAGAACGCGGCAGTTGACCAGGGCCCGGGCGGTTTGCGGCAACGCGTTGTTGGCGTGCCCGGCCTCGACGCGCGTCGCGACGCAGGTCGTTCGCAGCAGTGCGTTGTGGGTGGGAATGGCAGACAGCCTGGCCACGGCTCCAGGATGCGGACTCGGCTGTGTCACCGCCCTCATGTCGAGGGCCAGTTGCCCTTCTTCCAACGCCGCCATCCGCTCGAAGTAGGATCGGGTGGTCTCGTTCAGTTGCACCGGGAAATCGAACTGTGCCAGTCGCGTGAGACCTGCGGCGAGTCGGTAGATGGCGTTGTCTTTCGTCGGCTTCGATCCTTGAGGTTTGGAGCCGCCGGGTCGTCGGCTGGGCGTGCGGGGCGACCCTGCATGCCAGCTTGGTCCTGGCGGCCCTGCACGCCGCCCTCAAACACCGCCGACCAGCCAAAGGCCTGCTCCATCACTCCGGACCGCGGCAGCCAGTATGTCGATGCCGACTATCGTAAGCTGGCCATATGAAAAGAGGCCAACAAGTGGTCGGCACAGCCAACACGCGAACCAAGCCGAGCACCTCATGCCGAACGGCGGACGGATGGCGCGGGATTTACCGCCTTCGGTTACGGCTTCTGCTTCCGCCGCTCTTCGTTCCGCGGATCCTTCAGGAAGCCCTGTAGCTTGTCGAAGGAGGCCGAGAAATACTGGTGGGAATAGACGACACCGTTGAGCCGGTTCAAATCCTTCAGCCCATCCGGGATTTCCCGTTCGGTCGGAAAGTGGAAACCATCGGCGAGGAACGGTACCACGTTGCGTTCGGTTTTCAACGCGTGGACAACTTCGCGGCGCAGCCAGTCATCCGGGTCGTGGCACCGGTCGAGCGAACCGGGCGTCAGCACGACCACAGTATTTGGTGCCAGCTCGATTTCGCGCAGGAGCCGGTCGTCGAAATGCTCGGCACCCAAATCGTCCACATCGAGGAAACACGTGAACCCGCGCCGCTCCAGTTCCGTCTGGATGATCCGCGCCAGGCTCGATCCGCGATCCCGCCGGTAGCTGATAAAGACCATTTTCCCCGCGTGCCGCGGGACGGACATCGTGGCGTCCGGGCGGGCGGAGTCGGAGAAAAATGACGGTCGTGCGGGATCCTCCGGGAACAGGCGCCGGTTCAGGGCAGCGGCGAGGGCAAAGCTCACCGCGCCGGAGGCCGCGCCGACCACGATGTCAGCGACCCAGTGGATTCCGAGGAAGAAGGTCGAGAGGATGATCGTTCCGCCGAGGCAGAGCACGCTGTGCCGCCATCGCACCCGGCACCAGTACCCCAGCAGAATGACCAGGACGGTGAGGGCGACGTGCATGCTCGGGAAACAATTGTCGAGGCCGCTGATCGGCCGGATGCCCTCGATCAAACGCGTGCTCAGCAGGTCGCTCAACAGGGTGGCTTTGGCGCCGGGAAAGGCCCACCGCTCCGGCACCGGCAGGAACAGAAAGAAGGGCAGCGCGAGGAGGTAGTTCAGCGCGATGGCAAACGAGAATACCCGGAGCGGCTGGATGCGCCCGGCGCGCCAGAAAGCCATGACGCTTCCGAACAGGAGCAGCGGGAAAAGGAAGAAATAGGAAAACGAGTATCCCCCGGCGACCCACAGCCGCACCCGGTCCGCCGGTCCAAAAGCGAAGCCGCCCTCCATTTCAAGGAACGCCTGGTTGACGCGGTAGCCGAGGGCGTAAGTGGCTG
>JBIJCX010000156.1:0-18153 GCA_044344465.1 Opitutaceae bacterium | reverse complement strand
ATGGGTTTATCATTCCGTGGATCCTGACGCCGGCACGCCAGTGACCGGCGCCTGTTTCAACCGCCGGATGCGGAAAACCGCACGTCCGGTGGTGTGGAAGGGTCACGGGGCGCAATCCCCGTGACCCCATCCGATCGCCTGGCATGTGATCGCGTTCTACGGAGAACGGACCTCCAGGTCCGTTTCGTCCGGAAGAAATGGCCAAACTCCAGGGCCGCGCGCGGAGTGTACGGCCCACCTTTCCACCTTCCGTACCCGCGGTGACGGTTTACGAAGGCGGCGACGGCTTGAAACACTTCCGGACCTTCCGCCAACTGTCATTGGCAGTTCGACAAACCCCTACGCCTGCTCCGCGCCCCAGATGGCCGTGCCGATGATCCCGGCGCGGTTCAGGAATTCCGCCGGCACGAGGCGGGCGCGGGTTTTCAGAAATTTGAAGAACTTTTCGTGCTTCGCGCTCACCCCGCCGCCCACGATGATGAGTTCCGGCCAGAGGAGCGACTCGAGCAGGGCGATATATTCGCGCAGCCGCCCGCCCCATTCGGACCAGGAGAGCTTCCCGTCCTCGCGCGCCGCGGACGACACGCGTTTCTCGGCCGAACGGCCCTTCCAGGGCAGATGCCCGAGCTCCAGCGGCACCACCACGCCCTGGCTGGCCAGCACCGTTCCGACGCCGGTGCCAAGCGTGAGCAGCAGCGTCTTGCCCCTGAATCCGCGGCCCGCCCCAAAGCGCATCTCGGCCAGCGCCGCCGCCGCCGCGTCGTTGATCAACGCAACCCGGCACCCGGTCGTGCGGGAGAAGAGCTTTTGGCCGTTACAGCCGACAAACTTCGGATGCATGTTGGCCGCGGTCATGATCCGCGGTCCCTCAATCGCGCCGGGAAAACCGACGCCGATCGGACCGCGCCATTTGAAGAACGCCGCGATCTCCGCCACCGATCGCGACATCTGGGCGGGGGTGAGCGGCAGCGGCGTGGCGAGACGAATCCGTTCCGCGAGGAACCGGCCGGTGCGTGTATCCACCGGCGCGCCCTTGACCGCGGAGCCGCCGATGTCGATGCCGAGGGCTTTCATGGTAAATTGCAGACCTGTTTAACCGCTACTCTGCGCTGATCCACGCCAATCCAGGGAAAAAACACCACCGGAAAAACCTCCGGGTGAGCGCCGCGGCTTCAATGACACCCGCACCCGCCCCGGCCGCCACCCTGGCACTCCCCGCTGCCCTCGCACCCATCCTCGCACCCGCACCCACCCCCGCCCCCATGGGCGTGGCCGTGCGAAAGCTCCTCCGGGCTGGCCGCCCGCGCCGCCACAATCTCGACCTCAAAAGTCAAATCGACGCCGGCTAGGGGATGGTTCGCATCGAGCAGCACCTCGTCGCCCTCGATCGCGGCGACCGTCACGATGGGCGCAAAGCGGTCGGTGTCGGTCTTGAATTGATCGCCGACCTGCAATTCGCCCTCCACCGGCAACACGGTCCGTTTGACCCGCTGCACCTGCGCCGGATCCCGCTCCCCGTACGCGCGCGCGGCGGCGACCTGGACGCGCGCCTTTTCCCCCGCCAGCGTCGCCCGCAGCTGCTCGTCGAGCCCGTCGATGATCTGCCCCGCGCCCTCCAGGTAGGTGACGGGCTCGCCGCCCGCCGACGTGTCAATCACGCGGCCGTTCGGATCGCGCAGGGTGTAGTGAAAGGTGACGATGCGGGTCATGCGCGAAGTGACAAGTGGCGGCGCCACGTGACAAGTCCAAAGCTACCGGGCGAGCACGCGGACTTCCTCGGCGGACAAAACCCGCCGCACGACCAGCACATCGTCAACCGACCCGACCAGCTGCTCGGACGGCGCATCATGGTCCTCCTCCTTGTTGGTCATGAACCGGCCCCCCTGATCTTCCCCGATCCGCAGATCCGCGGCCAGGTGGACGCCCACTTCGGAGCGGGCCTCGACCGGCCCGAAGTGATCGACGACCGACTGGCGGTTGAAGAGGTGCGCGGAGCCCTGCCGTATCCGGCCTGAGCCTACGACGATTCCGTCCTGGTAGAGGGTGACCTGGCCGTTGGCATAGGTCACCGCGTAATGATGCCAGGCCTTGTCGCCGCAATAGCGGGGCGTCGACTGGACCCTCTGGCCGTTGACGACAAAGCGCAGCACGCCGGAGCGGGGATTGAGGTCGAAGACCAGTTCGCCGGTGACAAAATCTCCCGTGCCCCGGTGCGTGCTGAAGATCCGGGCCAGTTGCGGCCGGCTGGTTTTCACCCGGGCCGCCAGCGTGAACTCCCGGCCCAAATGCGCCGTGTGGACGATGTCCGCGACATCGCGCTCTTTCTTCAGCACGAGCACCCTGGACCCACCGTCGGGATCGGACTCGATCCCCGCCTGGCCCTGCAGGGACAGTCTGGGGCGCCAGGTCTCATCGTCGAACGTCAGAAGCGGCGGCTCAGACTTGGGCCCTTCGGCGAGCTGCAATCGATCTCCGGCCCGGAACGAATACAGCGAGCTCCGCACCAGCTCGAACCGGATGGCGAGTTCGCCCCCAGGCTCGGGCAGCCGGCTGCGGCCACGCCAGGCCACCGGCTGGTCCACGCCGTCACCGGTCACGGCCACGCAATCGGCCAGGCTGTATCCAGGAAGAACGCGCCCGTCGCGATCGAGAATTTCCGCCTTCACCGCCCCGCCTGACGCGGCGGCGTTGACGCGCAATTCCCCTTCGAGGTGCCGCCACGGCTTGGTGGTGATGGTGCCGGCCACCGCGCCGGCTGCGAGAGAGGCAAAGCCGTCCTTGCGCAAAGTTGCCACGCCGATGCCCGCCGTCTGCTGCTTGGCCGCGTGGGTGCCGCCGAAGCCGCCATAGAACAGCTTGATCGTGTCGCCTTCCACCAGCGGGTGATTCGGCGTGAAGATCATGCCGGCATCCCAAGCCCCCTCCGGGCCCAGTTCGAGGATTGGGTTGCGATCGCCTTCCTGCCGCTGCCAAGCCACGCCGTCGCGGCTCGAGACGAGTTCCACCAAGATGGGTCCGTCGCTCCCGCCGTCGGTGATCCGAAAAATCCAGAGCAGGCCAACGTAACCTGATTCGTAAGGGAATGCACTCAGCCCATAGAAGTCGGTATGCTGCTTGTCCCGGGTCACCCAGCGATCGTCGAACTTGTCCGGCACCAGAATCAGTTCGGCGGGGTTCCAGGCTTCAAAATCAGCGGTGGCCGTGTAACCGATGGCCCGCCGCCGGTAGCCGTTCACGGGGGCGAACACCTTGGTGTAACCGACATACTTGTTCTTGCGGGCATCCCAGATGAAGTTCGCCACGTCCCCGACGTCGGGGAGCACCGGATTCCGCGGTGCATCCGACCAGTGGATGCCATCCGCGGAGTAGCCGGCCCGGAAGCCGCTGACCAGATTGTCCGGCTTGGTGCGCCCATAGTCGTAGTTGATCATCTTGTAGCGGCGCGCCGGATCGTTCTCCCAGGGCGTGGCGATGACCTGCGGCATATGATCCTCCCGCGTCCGGCGGAAAAGCAGGTTGTTCGCCATCGACCCGCCAAACTCGCGCAGGCCCAGGGCGGGCTTCTCCCACCTGACGCCATCCGGGCTCGTCGCGTAAAGATTGCGGTATTCGCGATCGGCCCACGCATGATACCACATCCGATAACCGGCCCCGGTTTCCGCCGGCAGGACAGTCCCGTATAGATACACGACCTTGCCCTCCCAAGGCCGGTCGGCGATCAGCACGGGATTGGCCGCGTGTTTCTTGAACACATGGTAGTGGCGCACCACCCCGGCCTTTTCGGCGATCACCGCATCGTCGATCAGGAGTTGCCAGGGCCCGGTCAAGTCCCCGGCCATCGAACCACGCGCTGGCGTTCCGGCCTGCAGGCCGGCCGCGCAGAGCCCGGCCAAGAGCGGCCAACGGATGAGAGTGAATACAGAGGTCTTCATGTGTCAGTTCGTCAAAATTCGCCTTTGACGCCCACGGTGACGGAGTGATCCGCCAGCACGGCGCTGGTGGCGGGGCGAGACGGGATCACCGCCCGGTTTCGTGACGCTTGGCAAGCCGCAGTGCGCCCGATCGAGCCGGGCGCATCTCAGTTTCTTGCCACGCGAGGAATCCCCGTGGGTGGGCGGGTACGTCCCGGTGCCCGCATGTCTGGCCCGCACGATTGCGTTTCGAATGCGGGCACGAGGACGTGCCCGCATTCCCACCACTGACACCAGGCGCAAGAAACTGAGCTGCGCCCTTTCGAGCCTTTTGGATATCTCGGCGGTTGCCTTGCGCCGCATTAGCCTGCTCTCTCTCAGGCCGACTGTCCTGTATCAAACGCCCTGCCCAGACCGCCGCCGTTACCGGCTGGCGGATAACCGAACCAATCACATGCCCAAAGTCTCCGTCACCGATTTGACGACGATCCAGTCCAACGTGAAAAGCGTCGTCGAAGCCGCCCTCGCCGAAACCGGCGGGCTCCTCCGCCTCGCGCCCGCCTGGGTGCCGCGTAATTTTCTCCAGCCCGGCAAGCGGCTGAAGCTCCATCCGGACGATCTTTACGCCTTCGGCCTCAACCGCGGCGGCATCGACGAGCGCTGGTTTGCCTCGACCACGCCTGCGGCCAACGACAACCGCACGCCCGATGAGGGGCTGAGTTACGTCATCGCCGGCGGCCGGCGCTTCACCCTCGCCGCCGCCGTCGACGAGTGCGGCGCCGAACTGATTGGCCGCTCCATCTGGGACAAGTACCGCAAGTGGCCCGTATACTCGAAGTTCTTCGACAACATGGGCCCCATCCCGCACCACATGCACCAGTCCGCCGAACAGGCCGCGCTCGTCGGGCGGGAGGGCAAGCCCGAGTCGTACTATTTCCCGCCGCAGCACAACAACGTCGGCAATAACTTCCCCTACACGTTCATGGGCCTCGAGCCCGGGACCACGCGGACGCAGGTGCGGCGCTGCATCGAGCACTGGAACCGCGGCGACAACGGCATCCTCGATCTTGCCCGCGCCTACCGGCTGAAGCCCGGCACCGGCTGGCTCATCCCGCCCTGCATTCTTCACGCCCCCGGTTCGCTCTGCACCTACGAGCCGCAGTGGGGCTCCGATGTCTTCGGCATGTACCAGTCGCTCGTCGAAGGCCGCGAGGTGCCGTGGGCGCTTCTCGTCAAGGACATGCCGCCGGAGAAACACCACGACATCGACTTCATCGTCGACCAGCTGGACTTCGACGCCAACCTCGATCCGAATTTCAAGGACAACCACTACCTCGAGCCCGTCCCCGTCGCCGACACCCGCAGCGAGGGCTATGTGGATCGCTGGATCGTCTATGGGCGGATCAAGGGCGAGCAGAAATTCTCGGCCAAGGAACTTACCGTCGAGCCCGGCGCGAAATGCACCATCCGCGACGGCGGTGCCTACGGCCTGATCACGGTCCAGGGCAAGGGCCGGATGAACCAGCTGGCGCTCGACTGCCCGAAGCTCATCCGGTTTCACGATCTCACCGAGGACGAGGTGTTCTGCACGGAGACGGCCGCGCGCGCGGGTGTCACGTTTGAGAACATCAGCGCGGTCGAGCCACTCGTCGTCCTGCGGTATTTCGGCCCCGAAGTGCACCCCGAGGCGCCGGCCATGGGGGCGCATCGCAACAACACTTTTTGCTGAAACGGCGACCTTGCCACCCTGCCGCGACGATTTAGTCCGCCCTTGACGCTGGCGTCCTGCTCACCGCGTTTCGCGGGGACGGCGATCGATCGGACGGCGATCGATCGGACGGGGTTGGCCTGTTCGGCGTTGGGTTCGCCGTCCCAGCCCGCAGCCCGCAGCCGTAACCGTTGCTGCGCATGGACCGACCATCGCCCTGAATTCGTGGCTGACACTTCCGGCGCGGAATGTCAGCACCTGCGCTGGGTAGAACGCATATGAAAAACACCTCGTTGAATCGACGCGATTTTCTCCGGGCTTCGGCCGCGGCCGCCTTGAGTTTCCACATCCTGCCCGCCTCGGCGCGCGGCGCCAACAGCCGCATCCAGGTCGGCTGCATCGGCGTCGGCGGTAAGGGCAACTCGGATACGATGGCAACGGCGGCGGCGGGCGCGGCGATTGTCGCCCTCTGCGACGTGGCCAATCCGCGGCAACCGGGACTCGGCCGGCGGAAGAAGGCCAAGGCCGGGGACACGATTCTCGATCGGTTCCCGGACGCGCGGTTCTTCACCGACTATCGCGCGATGCTCGATGCCATGCCGGGGATCGACGCGGTGACGGTCTCGACGCCCGATCACCACCACTTCCACGCCTCGATGCTGGCGATGCGCAAGGGCAAGCACGTCTACTGCCAGAAACCGATCTCCCACTCGATCTGGGAGGCGCGGCGGCTCGCGGAGACGGCCGCGAAGTTCAAGGTGCAGACGCAGATGGGCAACCAGGCGCACGCCGGCGAACCGATTCGGCGCGGCGTCGAACTCGTGCGCACCGGCGTCATCGGCCGGGTCACCGAGGTCCACGCCTGGACCAACCGGCCGATTTGGCCGCAGGGCATGGCGGAATGGCCCCAGGCCGAGCCGGTGCCCAAGGGACTCGACTGGGACCTCTGGATTGGCCCGGCACCGTTTCGCGGCTACAGCCCGGCGATTGCCCCGTTCAACTGGCGCGGCTGGTGGGATTTTGGCGCCGGGGCGCTGGGTGACATGGGCTGTCACATCATGGACATGCCGTACTGGGCGCTCGGCTTGACGGCGCCGGACTCGGTCGAGGCCAAGCAGGAGGGCGGCACGGCCATCTCCGGACCACGATGGTCGACGGTCACCTACGGCTTTCCCACGAGCGTCTTCGGCGCGCCGGTCAAGTTCGTGTGGTACGATGGAGTTTCGTCCAAGGAGGGAATCTACCAACACGCGCCGCCCGAGGAATTGTGGAAGGCCGATTTCCCGACCGCCGACCATGTTTTCCGCCGCTTCGACCTGCTGCTGGTGGGCGAGAAGGGCCGCATGTTTTTCGGCCGCAGCCGGCAGGATTGGGTCTTCAAACCCGAGTCCCTGACAACCGGCTTCACCGAGCCGCCGAAGTCGCTGCCCCGCGTGCCGGGCGGCACGCCGGCCGTTTCGCCGGGCGGCACCGCGGACGTTACCCCCGAAGGCAAGGGTGACGACAGTGGCGGGCCCTACGTGGAATGGCTCAACGCGATCAAGACCGGCACGCCGGCGCTCTCGAACTTCGCCGCGTCCGGTCCGTTCAGCGAAACGGTGCTGCTGGGCAACCTGGCCCTGCGCCTCGGCAAGCGGGTCCAATGGGACGCGAAGAATCTCGTCGCGAAAAGCGCCCCCGAGGCGGCGGCCATCATTCGCCGCCCCTACCGCAAGGGCTGGGAGATGGCGTGATGAAATGCCAGCGTGGCCTGCCGCAACGGCTGCTTAAACACGGCGACACAACTTTTCGCGGGTCCACCTTCGGTCCCGCCGCTCACGCGGCGGGCTACGCCTTTATAGTAGCCCTGCGCGTGAGCGCAGGGACGCCTTGATCCGCAACCAATTTTGGCGCCGAGTATTATCGAATGAAGACCACGCTCCTCCATGCTCTCGGCTTTTTCCTGGCGGCCGCGTCGTCGTCCGCGGCCGAGAGGAAACCGAATGTTCTCTGGCTGATCGGCGAGAATCTCAGCCACGACCTGGGCTGCTACGGGGCAAACCACGTGCACACTCCCAATCTGGATCGACTCGCCGCCGAAGGAGTCCGCTACACGCGCGTCTTTGCCACCAATCCGGCGTGTGCCCCGAGTCGCTCCGCGTTTTTCACCGGCATGTATCAGACCACAACGGACACCCATCACATGCGGTCCCACCGCAACGATGGCTTTCGCCTGCCGGAGGGCGTGGTACCCGTCACGCGCCGGTTGCGCGCCGCCGGCTACTACACCGCGAACATCAAGACCGTGCAGGGGCAGAGCGTCGGCACGGGAAAACTGGATCTCAACTTCGTCAACGAGGGTCCAATCTACCACGAGGACTCCCATGACTGGAGTGCGGTGAAGTCGCGCCAGCCGTTCTTCGCCGTCGTCAACGCGGAGGAGTCGGAATACGATATCTACGACCGCAAGAGCGCCGCGAAGGCGCGGGTCGAGTGGGTGGGGGAGCGCGAGCATGTGAGGCACGCGCGGCCGGACCGCGTCTCGCCGCCGCCCTATTATCCCGATCATCCGCTGGTGCGGGAGGAGTGGGCGCGTTACCTGAATTCTGTCTCCGGCATGGACCTGCGTTTTGGCAAGGTGCTCGCGCAGCTGCGGGCCGACGGCCTGGAGGACGACACGATCATCATCTTCTTCGGCGACAACGGCCGGCTGGAGCCGCGGGGCATTCACTGGTGCTACGACAGCGGTCTGCGGGTCCCGCTGATCATCAGGTGGCCCAAGAATTTTTCGCCCCCGTCCCAGATCAAGCCCGGCACGGTGGATGATCGCATCCTCAGCCTGATCGATCTCACCGCCACCACGCTCGCCCTGGCCGGGATCGCGAAGCCGCCCCTGATGCAGGGACGCATCTTCCTCGGCGAACAGAGCGACCCGCCGCGGCGCTTTGCCTTCGCGGCGCGTGATCGCATCGATGAGACCGTGCAGAGAATTCGCTCGGTCCATGATGAGCGGTTCCACTACCTGCGCACATTCACGGCCGGCCCCACGTTTGCCTCGCTGAACCGGTACAAGGAGAAGTGCTTTCCGATCCTGCCCTTGATGCGGGAACTGCAGGCGAAGGGGCAACTGAGCGGCCCGTCGCTGGACCTGATGACCCGCACCGGACCGGGCGAGGAGCTTTACGATACGCAGACGGATCCGCACGAGATCAAGAACCTCATCGCCTCATCCGATCCGGTGCATCGTGAGGCGCGCGCCCGCCTGCAGGCCGCGCTCGACACGTGGATGATCGAAACCGGCGACCGTGGCGCCATCCCCGAGCCGGCCGCCGTTGTCGCGCCGTTCGCGAAGGAGATGCACGACTGGTTCGGCACCCCGGCGTGGCATCGGGAGTGAAGCGGCAGCCGACGCGGTCCCGCTTCTCACGAAGCGGGCTATAACGGCTGGGAATGGATTCCCGTAGCCCGCCTCGTGAGAGGCGGGACCGTCAACCGGGAGACTCGCCCGTTGAGCCGTGGCCGGCCGAAAAGCTTTTGTAATCGAGGACGGAATCGAGGACGCTGGCGAATGCCGCGATGCGGCGGCAAACTCAAAGCGAGGATTCCACCATGAGAACAGAAATTGACCGACGGAGTTTCATTCAGGCCAGCGCACTCCTTCTTGGAGGCACGGCCACATCGCCGCTGATGCCACTGGCATCGGCGGCCGCCGCGCCCGGCGGACGGTTCAAGAAGGCGGTCGGTTGGGGGATGATTAACGAACCGAAACTTTCCGTGGAGGACAAGTTTCGCCTGGCAAAGGATGTCGGATACGAAGGCGTGGAGGTGTCGCGTCACGCGTCGAAGACTGACGAGGTCGACCCCAAGGCCCTGGCCAAAGCCAGCGAGAAGGTGGGCCTGCCCATTCACGGCGTGTCGAACGGCAGCCATCCAGACCTTGCCGCCGCCATCGACGAGGCGGCGCTCTACGGTGCGACCACGGTGCTGCACGTCGTCCGCGGCGATCCCGACAAGCCGTTCATGGAAACGTACCGACAGTCGCAGCAACTGCTCCGGTCGGCGATTCCCCACGCCGAGAAAAAACGCGTCAAGATTCTGATCGAGAACGTCTGGGCCACGTTCCTGATCGAGCCGCTGACCATGGCCCGTTACATCGACGAAATCGGCAGTCCGTGGGTGCAGTCGTACTTTGACGTCGGCAATGTGATGCGCTGGGGCTGGCCCCAGCACTGGATTGAGGTGCTCGGCCCGCGCATCGACAAGATCCACATCAAGGAATACAGCCTGAAAATCGCCATGAAGGAAGGGATGTCGAAGGGCTTCGATGTCCCCATTGGCCAGGGTGACATCAACTGGAAACGCGTCCGCGAGGAGTTGAGGAAAATCGGGCTCCATAGTTGGGCGACCGCGGAAGTGCGCGGCGGCGACCGCAAACGGGTCGCTGAAATTTCCGCCGAGATGGACCGCGTTTTGTACGCGTGAGGATCGTGGGAAACTCCGCGGTGTGACGCAGTCCGACGGGGTCGGATCGTGCGGGCCTGTTGCGCAAGGGAAAATCGTTTGGGTGCTCGGTTGTAGGAGACTGCTTGCAGGCGATATTATGCCGCTCGGCCCGGGCTTATCGCTTTTTTTGTCATTCTGAGACCAGAAACCAACGCCGAGCCGTTGGGTGGCACCCTATATGAACTCATTTTTGCCTGTCATCCTGAGACCCAGCGAAGGATCCAACACGACGGCCGCATGCGAGGATCCTGCTGGATTCTTCCCCTCCGCTCCCGCTCCGGGTCAGAATGACAAACACGGGAGTACATTGGCAGCGCCAGCGAAGAATCCATCAGCGAGTTCGTCGGGGTAAGCTCGGAGTACACCATACGGGATGACCGAGCCTGTCGCTTCGCTCGGTGCCTTCTTTGCGCTCAGAACGGCAGGGCTTTTTCGACGCGGCCTTGGACCTTTTGACTGGCTGCTCTCCGTGAAAGGGCGCGGTTCGGGAAATGGCAGAAATGGGTACTTCTTGCTCGCCCGTGGTGGAGCCGCCGTAGTCTTTCTGCGCTACTCCGCTTCCCACCTCGTGCGCTTTGCCCCGAGCCTCACCCTCTTGGTCACGTTTGCGTCCCTGCTGCAGGGTGGCGCGGCTGCGTCCGGCGCACCCGCGGCG
The DNA here is from genome assembly GCA_044344465.1 of Opitutaceae bacterium. Taxonomy (GTDB): domain Bacteria; phylum Verrucomicrobiota; class Verrucomicrobiia; order Opitutales; family Opitutaceae; genus ER46. Next base: position 7,397 of record JBIJCX010000156.1, on the reverse strand, counting down.
GTGGATTTCAACCGCGACATCCAGCCCATCCTCTCGGAGAACTGCTTCCAGTGTCACGGTCCCGATGAGAAGTCCCGCAAGGCCAGGCTCCGCCTCGATCGCCCGGAGGGTGCGTTTGGCTCGACCGAGAGCGGCGCGACCGCCGTCGTCCCGGGCAAGCCGGCCGAAAGCGAACTCATCGTCCGCATCTTTGCCACCGATCCCGAAGATGTGATGCCGGCGCCAAAGTCGAATCGCACCTTGACGGCCGCGCAGAAGGAACTCCTCCAGCGGTGGGTCGAACAAGGCGCGCCGTGGGCGGAGCACTGGGCCTTCGTGGCGCCCCAGCGGCCGATCGTTCCGGCGGTGCCGCCGGGGAAATTTCCGATCCGCAATCCCATCGACGCGTTTGTCGCCGCCCGGCTCGCGGTCGAAAAGCTCCCGCCCTCGCCCGAGGCGCCCCGGGAAAAACTGATCCGCCGTGTCACCCTTGATTTGACCGGTCTCCCGCCGACACCGGCGGAGGTTGACGCGTTTCTCGCCGATCGCTCGGTGGACGCCTACGAGAAAATTGTTGCGCGCCTGCTCGCATCGCCGCGCTACGGCGAGCGCATGGTGTGGGACTGGCTCGACCTCGCCCGCTACGCCGACACCAACGGTTATCAGGGCGATCCCACGCGCACGATGTGGCCGTGGCGCGACTGGGTGATCAAGGCGCTCAACGACAATATGCCCTTCGATCAGTTCACGATCGAACAGCTGGCCGGCGATCTTCTGCCTGACGCCACCCGCGATCAAAAACTCGCCACCGGTTTCAACCGGAATCACATGCTCAACAACGAGGGCGGATCGATTCCCGAGGAGAGCCGGGTCGGCTACGTGCTGGACCGCGTCGACACGACCGCGACCGTCTGGCTCGGGCTCACCGTCGGCTGCGCCAGGTGTCACGACCACAAGTTCGACCCGGTGACGCAGCGCGAATACTACCAGTTGTCGGCCTACTTCAACCAGGTCCCCGAGAAGGGAAATGCCGACGCCAATCCGATGGCGAATCCGTTGCTGTCCTTGGCGACACCCGAAGCGGAGGCGAAGGTCGCGCGGTTGCGCGCCGGGGAAAAGGCCGCGAAGGAAGGGCGCGACACGCTCGAAGCGGAGCTGAAGGCGGCGCAGCCCGCATGGGAGAAACGGGTGCTCGCCGAGGGGGTCAGGCTGCCGGAGCCGCCCTGGACGGTCATCACGCCCGAGGAATCCAGCTCGGCGCGCGGTGCAACGGTCACCCGGCTGCCCGACGGCAGCGTGCTCGTGAGCGGCGCGAATCCGGCCATCGACGATCTCGTGTTCACGGGCAATGCCGGCCTCCGCGGCGTCACGGCGCTGCAAATTGAAGCTCTCCCGGATCCTTCGTTGCCCCAGGGCGGGCCGGGCCGCGCCGATGACGGGACCTTCGTCCTGTCCGAGATCAAGATTCAGGCCGATGGCCGGCCGCTCACCCTGGTCGCACTCCGGGCTGATTCGGAGCGCGAGGGATTTCCCCTGGCCCACGCGATCGATGACAATCCGGCCACGGGATGGTCGGGCCGGGCGGCGCCGGGCCAGCCGCGGCGCGCGATTTTCGAAGTGCGCCCGGCGGGCGTTCGCGAGGAATCGCTGCTGTCGATCCGGCTCGAGCATCACGCAAAGAATCCGCGCGGCGTGCTGGGCCGGTTCCGCCTCTCGGTCACCAACGCCGACCCGACAACCCTGCGCCCGCTCTCGACCGCCGCACTCGCGGCGCTGGCGTTGCCGGCCGACCAGCGCAGTCCGGAGCTGGCCACGGCGCTTGAGCAATTCTACCTCGGCATCTCGTCCGAGCGCGCGGCGGCGATCAAGAAATTCGACGCGGCGAAACGCGCGGCCGATGCCGCGGCCCGGGCGTTGCTGAAGGTGATGGTCATGCAGGATCTGCCTGAACCGCGCGATACGTTCGTCCTCGTGCGCGGCGCCTACGATCAGCACGGTGACAAAGTCGCCCCGGGCACGCCAAAGGTCCTGCCGCCGCTGCCGGCCGATGCGCCGCCGCACCGCCTCGCGCTGGCGCGCTGGCTGGTGTCGCCCGATCACCCGCTCACCGCCCGCGTCACCGTGAACCGGTTCTGGGCGATGTTTTTCGGCACGGGACTCGTGAAGACCGCGGGCGATTTCGGGGTGCAGGGCGAAAAACCCTCGCACCCCGAGCTGCTCGACTGGCTCGCGCGCGAGTTCGTCGCGAGCGGCTGGGACCTCAAGCACCTCGTCCGTTTGATCGTCACCAGCACGACCTACCGCCAGTCGGCGCAAGCCGCGCCGGCCCTTTTCGAACGCGATCCGGAGAACCGGTTCCTGGCCCGCGGTCCGAGATTCCGGCTGCCGAGCTGGATGATCCGCGATCAGGCGCTGGCGGCGAGCGGACTGCTGGTGGAAAAGCTCGGGGGGCCGGCGGTGAACGGCTACCAGCCGTCCGGCATCTGGGAAGAGGCGACGTTTGGGAAAATCAAATACCAGCAGGATCACGGTGACGCGCTGTATCGCCGCAGTGTGTACACGTTCTGGCGGCGGATTGTCGGCCCCACCGTGTTCTTCGACACCGCCAACCGGCAGAGCTGCAGCGTGACGAATTCGCGCACCAACACGCCGCTCCACGCCCTCACCACGCTCAACGACGTGACCTACGTCGAGGCGGCGCGCGTCCTGGCGGAGCGGATGCTCACGGCCGGGGGGGCCGGCGACGAGGCGCGGCTCGCGTTCGGCTTCCGGCTCTGCACCGCGCGGCTGCCGATCCCGGCCGAGACCGCGCGGCTCGTATCCGCCCTCGCACGACTGCGCCGGCAATTCGCGGCTGCACCGGCGGAGGCGAAGACCTTCGTCACCGCGGGCGAGTCCCCGCCCGATCCGGCGCTCGATCCCGTGGAACTCGCGGCGCACACCGCGATCGCCACGTTGCTGCTCAACCTCGATGAAACCCTGACCAAGGAGTGACGCCATGTCTCCCGCCCAAGCCCGAGCCGCCCACCTGACCCGCCGCGAATTTTTCGGCCGCACCGCCGGCGGCCTCGGCGCGCTGGCGCTCGGCTCGCTGCTGCAGCCCGCCCTGCTGGGCGCCGGCGCGCGGCCGCGGGTGGGCGGTTTGACGGCGCTGCCGCATTTCGCCGGCAAGGCGAAGCGCGTCATCTATCTGCTCCAGACCGGAGCGCCGTCGCACGTCGATCTCTTCGACTACAAGCCGGGCCTCGCGAAACTCCACGGCACCCCGTTGCCCGATTCCGTGCGCGGCGGGCAGCGGCTGACGACGATGACGTCGGGGCAGAAAACCTACAACGTGCAGACGCATATCGCGCCGTTCCGCGCCTGCGGCCAGAGCGGCGCCACCGTCTCGGACTTGCTGCCGCACACGCAGGCGCTGGCGGACGAGCTGTGTTTCATCAAGTCGATGTACACCGAGGCGATCAACCATGCGCCCGCGACGACATTTTTTCTCAGCGGTTCCGAGCAGCCGGGCCGGCCGAGCCTCGGGGCTTGGCTGAGCTACGGTCTCGGCACGGAGAACAGCGAGCTGCCGACGTTCGTGGCGATGACGTCGCGGGACAAGGAGGCGAGCTGCGGCCAGATTTTCTACGACTACTACTGGGGCGCCGGTTTCCTGCCGTCGAAATATCAGGGCGTGAAATTCCGCGGCAGCGGGGAGCCGGTGCTCAACGTGCGCGATCCCGACGGCATGAGCCCGGCCGTGAAACGCGGCCTGCTCGACGACCTCGCGCACCTCAATCAGGCGCATCTGGACGAGTTCGGCGATCCGGAGATCGCCACGCGCATCGCGCAATACGAGATGGCGTACAAGATGCAGACGAGCGTGCCCGAGTTGACGGACATCTCGCAGGAGCCGCCGCATATCCTCGAGTCGTACGGCCCGGAGGTGAAGCGTCAGGGCTCCTTTGCGTACAACTGCCTGATGGCGCGCCGGCTGGCCGAGCGCGGGGTGCGCTATATCCAGCTCATGCACGCGGGTTGGGATCAGCACCAGAATCTCTTCACGCAGCTCGACATCCAATGCCGGGACACGGATCAGCCGAGTGCGGCGCTGGTGCGGGATTTGCAGCAGCGCGGGCTGCTCGAGGACACGCTCGTGATCTGGGGCGGCGAATTTGGCCGCACGGTTTTCCGCCAGGGCGATTTCGATCCCAGCGAGCGCAAAGGCGGTCGCGATCATCATCCCCGCTGTTTCACGCTCTGGCTGGCCGGTGGCGGGGTGAAACGCGGATTCACCTATGGCGAGACCGACGACTTTGCCTACAACGTGGTCAAGGACGGGGTGCACGTGCACGATTTCCAGGCGACGCTGCTGCACCTGCTCGGGATCGATCACGAGCAGTTCACGTATCGCTTCCAAGGCCGCCAGTTCCGGCTCACCGACGTGCACGGCCGCGTGGTGAAGCCGCTGTTGGCGTGAGCCAAATAACCGCAGTTGACCCGGCCCGGTGATTAGTTAGCTCCCTGTGGCCTGGGTCCCCGTAGCTCAAGTGGATAGAGCCCGCGTTTCCTAAACGTGTTATTCCAGTTCGAGTCTGGACGGGGGCACCAGTCTGGCGGAATGCATGATGGAAAGGACGCCTAACGCGTCTTATGAAATGAGTTTTCCACCACACGAGACCATGCGCGTGATTAATCCGGCTCAACTCGCTATCGGTCTCAGTTTCCTAAAAATGTAACAGGCAGACCCCATCCCCCGCCACTGAACCCATGAAGACCGTCAGTGAATCTTAATGCGAAAACTGCCGGGCTCTCGCCCAGCCGTTTTTTCGACATGTTCAAGTATTTCTTTCGCGGCAGGGTAATTCTCCATGTATCCATACACCAAAATGACCTCATCGTAAGAGCCCGAAAACTTATTCTTCATTTCAATACCCATGTCCTTATTCTTTCGCGGTCGAATGTGCGTTTGATTCAATTCGTAACTCAAAAAAATATTTGTCGCCAGCGACCCAACCAAGAGAAGGGCTAGTAACTTTTTCATGATGAGGTTTCGCTGACGTGACGCTGCGCGATTCAAGTCAATTCGAGGAGTGCACACAAGCCAATCGGACCGAAGGTCTGAAAAGGGTCAGTTTTCGGAAAGGACAGGGGAATGGGGACAGGGGAATAATACCAAAATTTCCCGGCCTTGATTCCTCTGTCCCCATTCCCCTGTCACCGCCCGTCCGAGACCGCGACCCCGCCCGCTCCGTGCTCTTCGTCGGGCCCGATCCAAAACACCCGCGCCGTCTCGGAACCAAGAGACAAAGACCTCAGGCCTCAGTGTGCCACGAGTTGGCCCGACGAGAAATCGCGGGGTGAACCCGCTCCTACAGTTTCCGGCAGATGCCCCGCCGCTTGCGGCGGGGTTGTTCGCTGTCGAGGCATGATCCGGTCGGGTTCCCTCCATCTTCAGATTGCCCTTGGCCCCGGCCATGCGTTTCTCTCCGCGCAGGCTTCACCACCGTCATGATCGCACCATGAAGAGCACCGATCGTTTTCTCTCCTGCGACTGGGGCACATCCCGGTTTCGGCTTCGACTCGTGGATCGAACCACGCTGCGCATCCTCGCCCACCACGGCACCGACGACGGAATCCAATCGATTGCGGCGATTCATCCGGCGGGAGACGCGCGGCGGACGGCGCTCGGCCGCGTGCTGGCAGCGGGGATTGCGGCGGTGCACGCCGACCGGCAGCCCGAAATCCCGGTTGTCATTTCCGGCATGGCTTCATCGACCCTCGGCTGGCATTCGCTCCCTTACGCGCGGCTGCCGGCGGGGATTAACGGACGGACCCTCGTTTTCGATGATTTTTCGCAGGCCGGCCGGGCGGTGCGACTCGTGTCCGGACTCCAGGCCGACCGCGACGTGATGCGCGGCGAGGAAACGCAGCTGGTCGGGCTCTTTGCGTCGCCGGTGCGGGAAGCTTTGGCCGCGGATTGTCTGGTCGTGCTGCCGGGGACCCACTCCAAACACGTGCGGTTGCGGGCCGGCCAGATCGTGGATTTCACGACCCATCTGACCGGAGAGCTCTATGCGATCCTTTGCGATCACAGCACCCTGCGTCCGCCACCGGAAAGTGAGTTCAATGAAGGGGCCTTTCGCGCCGGGGTCACGGCGAGCCGGGAGACGGTCCTGAGTGCCGCGCTCTTCCAAACCCGGGCCCGCATGGTGTTGGGGCAGCTGCCCGCGGCCCACAGTGCAGCCTTCCTGAGCGGAGTGCTGATCGGGGCCGAGGTCGCGACGCTCGACGCCGTCGGCGCGATCCCGTTGGTGCTGGCGGCGGGCGAGCACCTGGCCGGCCGCTACGAGACGGCCTTGCGGGAACTTCGGCCGGACGCGGCGGTGACGGTGATTCCGTCGGCCGAGTTGGACGCGGCGGTGATTGCGGGCCAGGCCCGTTTTCTTTCCCTGACCCGAAGGAAAGTCGCCTTCAACTGCGCGTGATCTGGAGCCCGGATGGGGAGATCGAATAATTCACGAAGCGCGCCCGGGGATTCGGGGGCTGGGCGGTGAGCTGCGCCCGGATCCGGCCCGCGGCGATCTCGTCCTTGGCCAGGAGCAGCATGTAGCCGCCACCGCCGGCGCCCAACAGTTTCACCCCGGCCGTCCAGTCGCGGATGGACGCGAGGATGGCGGCGACCTCGGGCGGGTTGGTCCCCCGATCGAGGGCCTGGTTGAGTTCCCAACTCGTCTGGATGACCTCGCACAGCGCCGACCAGTTTTCGCGCTGGATGGATTCGTAGGCGCCGACGGCATGGCGACGGATCGCAAAAAGCTTCTCCACGTGCGAGTGGGAGTTCAGGAGCATCCCGCGGACGATTTCGTGGAGGATGGTTTTCGCGACGCGGGTGATGCCGGTGTAGTAGAGCAGCGCCATCCGGTTGGCCGTCTGGGGTCCGAGCAACTGCTCCGGCAGCCACCGGACCGCGGGTTTCTGATCCAGCCCCGGCGAGGTTTCGATGAGTTTGATCCCGTGGTAGATTCCCCCTGCCTGGTCCTGCCAGCCGCCCCCGGAAGTGAGCATCTGTTCGAGGGCCATGGTGCGACGAAAGATCTCCTCATGATCCCAGCCCATGCCTCCGACCGAGCCGAGGGCGGCGAGCAGGGTGGCCGCCAGAACGCTGCTCGTGCCAAGACCGGAACCCTTCGGCGTCGCCGCGAGCAGCGAGATCTCGATTCCGCCCCCGAAGTCCGCGAGCAGCTGACCGAGGCTGGAAGGGGCGTGCCGGTTGAACTGCGGGTGGAATCCCGCCAGGCAGAAAGCGGCCTTGGCGAGGGAGAATTGCGCGCCCACCTGCGAGCAGTTTTCCAGTTCAGCGAACGATCGGATCAGCGTCTCGGCCCCGAGATCGATCGAACGGATCACGATGTGGTGCTCGGGACAGATGCGGG
>JBIJCX010000155.1:0-18203 GCA_044344465.1 Opitutaceae bacterium | reverse complement strand
ATTTTGGACGAAGGGGGGGCTCTTAGCGGATCCATGCCGTCGAAGCGGAGCGCCCGGCCCACCGCTTCAACAGCATCTTCACGAATCAGCCGCAGCAGCCCGTGCCGCCGCAACACTCGCTCCCGGAATTCGCCGCCGATTTCTTTTGCGCCGAGCTGAGCACGCCGTAGCCGCCCAGCACGACCCGGCGGATCGCCTCGCCGCTCTCCGGGTGTTTGGTGAGCGGCGCGGCGCTCATGGTCTGCTTGATTTCAAAAAGACGCGGCTTTTCACCGGGCTTCTGCGGGATCGTTTCGTAAACGTAGGTTGTCATGGTAATCGTTGCTTTATGAGTTGAGAACTGCGGCGGCAAAAAGCTGACCGAGCTTTTCCGGGCCGACGGGCTCGTCCGCCACCCACGGCACAATCGCCGTGCGCCTGGACAACCGGTCGGTCACTTCGCGAATATAGGGCGCCTCGTCATCGCCTCGCGCGAGCAGCACCGGATCGCGCGAGCCCGACCGGGCCATGCTCTGGTTAATCACCCACGCAAAGGGTTCGATCTGCGCCCGGCGCAGGTCCGCTTGCAGGGCGGCGGCTTCATGGACGGGCGTGGCTTCGGGCAGGGTGATAATGAGAACACGGGTGAATTCAGGATCCCGTAGCCGGGGCAGGAGTTGCTGCACTTCCTCGGGTAAATTGCTCGCCTTGCGCGCGATTTCGCGGTGATAGGCCTCCGTCGCATCGAGCAGCAGCAGTGTGTGCCCGGTTGGGGCCGTGTCCAGGACGACGAACCGGTCCGCGCCTTGCGCGACAATGCGCGCGAAGGCGCGGAAGACTGCGATCTCCTCGGTGCAGGGCGAACGCAGATCCTCTTCGAGCAGCGCACGCGCACCAGCGTCGAGACCCTGTCCTGCCGAGGCCATGACCTGCTCGACGTAGGCTTTGGTTTCAGCCTGGGGATCGATCCGGCTGACCTGCATGCCGTCGATCTGCCCGGCGGCCGCGGCGACGTGCGCGGCCGGGTCCGTGGTGCTCAGATGCACCGGCCGGCCACGGCGCGCGAGTTCCGTCGCGATGGCGGCGGCGATGGTCGTCTTGCCGACGCCGCCCTTACCCATCGTCATAATGACGCCTCGTCCAGCCCGCGCCAGATCGTCGACGAGATCGGTGAGGGATTCCATCTCGGGCAGTTCAGGTCGATGTCCGTCTACCGCCGGCACGCTGGCGTCACCGTCTTGCGCGAGCGCCCGCAGCGCCGGAATGCCGATCATGTTATGGGGACGCAGCCGCACGTCGGTGCGCGGCAGCCGGGAAAGGAAATCAGCCTTGATCAACAAGGCACTCGTGCCCCGGCGCTCCATCGCGGTGGCAACGGTGTCCTCAGGGCAGCAGGCGCGGAATACCCCGTTGAGCATCAGCCGCTGGTTGCGCACTCCGATGGCGGCGAGTTCACTGCTCGTGCGGTCGGCCTCATCGAGCGCCGCTTTCTGCGGCCGGCTGACGAGAATGAGTGTCGTGCGCCCGCCATCCGCCAACGCGGCCACGGCCGTCTCGTAAACGGCGCGCTGCTTTTGCAGGCCGGCGAGCGGGCCGAGGCACGAGGTGCCGGACGTGTTTGTATCCAGAAACCCAGTCCAGGCGGTCGGCAGGGTCAGCAACCGCAGCGTGTGGCCGGTCGGCGCGGTATCGAAGATCACACGATCGTAACCCGCGGTCGCGCCCGGCTCGCCGAGCAATTTTGCGAACTCGTCGAACGCGGCGATCTCCATCGTGCACGCACCGGAAAGTTGTTCTTCCATGCTCCGCACAATCGCGGGCGGCAGTTTGCCGCGATACGGGCCGACGATGCGGTCGCGATAAGCCTGCGCCGCGGCGGCCGGATCGATGTTCAACGCGAACAGGCCGGGTGCGCCCGGCACGGCCGAGGGCACGTTGCCCAACGCAACCCCGAGGACTTCATCGAGATTCGAGGCCGGATCGGTGCTCACGAGCAGCACGCGTTTGCCGGCATCGGCCAGCGCGACGGCGGTCGCGCATGCCAGGGAGGTTTTGCCGACGCCGCCCTTGCCGGTGAAAAACAAAAAGCGGGTGGTCTGCTTCAGGAAAAGCCTGAAATCCTCGGCGGGCGCGGGCGGAGACATCGCACGCGTGGGATTGGCGGCCTTCACGCTTTGCCGTCGGTGCGGTCTCTGCCGGTCAGGCGCGCCGCCAGTTGCAGGATGGTCCGATGCGGCGCGTCTTTGACCTTGGCGGCGAGTTCCACCGCGCGGGCCATATCCGCGGCGGAGACGCCCATTTTTTCCGCCTCGCGCGTGTGGTGGCGCAGACACGGTTCACAGTTCGCGGCGATGGCCGCACCGATGGCGACCAGTTCCGCCACGGCCGGGGAAAACTGACTCGCGGGCTCGGCGCGCAACCCGACCAGCGCCGCCAGTGTGTCGCGGGTCGGATAGTTGCCGCTGACTGCCACGCGTCCCTCGATCATGACCAAGGGAAGCGCGGCTTCGCCCTTTTCCGTCAACGCCCCTCGCACGAGATCATTCTCGGCGAAGGCGATCGGCGACTGGGCAAGGTTGAACCGCTCGACCTTTACTCCGTGTTCGGCGAGCCAGCCCAAGTCGGCGGCGAACTGGACGAGTTTCGGGTCGATGTCCGGACCGCAGACGCCCGACGAACAACACATCGGTGGATCGTAGACGGCGAGGGAAACGGTCGCCTTGAGGTTCTCTCGGTTCGCACCTGATGCAGCCATCGCGGCAGGTTTGCGCGCAGTGATTTCCAGGCTGGTGATGTAGTCGCTCGCCTTGCTCCCGGCGGGCAGACTGCCGACGATCTTTTGATAGAGTGGATCCTGCCAGTCCACCATGCTGTCGATGTAGCCGGACTTGGGGTTGAGCACGAGGTCGACGAGTCCAGCCTCCCGAGCCATACGCTCGGTCTCCGCGACGGTCACCGCTCCGGCGATACAGCCGACCAACGCCTCCACCATCGCGCTGACCTCCGGGGGCAGTGCCCGAAGCAACGCGAGATCGGAAACCGCGACGCGCCCGCCTGGTTTTAGCACCCGGGCGATCTCCCGCCACACCTGCGGCTTGTCGGGGGAAAGATTGATGACGCAATTGGAGATGACCACGTCGACGCTGGCGTCGGCGACAGGCAGGTGCTCGATTTCGCCGAGCCTGAACTCGACGTTGTCGAACCCGCTGCGCTGGCGGTAGGTGGCGACATTCTTCCGCGCCTTGGCCACCATGTCAGCCGTCATATCCACTCCAATGGCGCGCCCGGTGGAGCCGACGTTGCGCCCGGCAATAAACACGTCGAAACCGCCGCCGCTGCCAAGGTCGAGCATCACCTCTCCCGGTTGGAGAGCGGCCAGCGCGTTGGGATTGCCGCAGGACAGTCCCATGTTCGCTCCTTCGGGCAGGGCGGCCAGTTCGGCGGACGAGTAGCCGATCTGCTGGGCCAGCATCTCGGATGCCGCCGGCGCTGAACCGCAGCAATTAGGGGTGTCGCCGCAGCATGAGCTGCCGCTCACGGCGATCTTGCCGTAGCCTTCGCGTACCTGGGCGCGAATGGCTTCGGCGTCGGGATTTTCGGTTGGTGTTTTCATCGGTTCAATGGGTGCAGCCGGCGCCTGGCTCGCGTACACATGCGGGCGTTTCCGGGCCAAATTTGGCGCAAATTTTTTCCCGCCGCGCGGTATCTTCCCGGAAGACCCGCTCCTCCTGCAGGCAATCCTGCAGGCACGCGAGATTGGCCTGGAGTTGGGAGGACCGCTTCTCCGGCAGGCGATAGATCATCCAGTTGGCGCAGCGCTCGGCCTCGACGAGGCCGTTGCGCTTCAGATATCCGAGGTGCTTCGAAATCTTCACCTGCGGCTCGCGGAGTATATCCTGAAAGTGGCACACACAGAGCGGCCCCGGCATCAACAGGTTCAGCAGGCGAAGCCGGGTGCGGTCGCACAAACATTCGTAGATCTTAACCAAGTCCATGCATTAAACATACCTGAGAAGGTATATTCTACAAGGAGAATATTAAAATCTGAAACAGAAACCGGCCGCATTGCGCGCCCGATCCATCGCGCACAGAAAAATATGTCCGTTTGCCTCCAGGTGGTGCAGGATCGCGCGATGCCGACGACTCGAACCGCCGCGGAAGTGGCTCATCCGGGCGCGCCACTTCCCGCTTTCGAGCGTTTCGTCGAGGAAGATGGCGGCGGAGCGCTGCTGGCCACGGGGCACTGGGGCTTGGAACGAGAAGTCCTGCGCATCGAAGCCGACGGCCAGCCCGCACGCACGCCGCATCCGTTTCCCCCCGAGGAAAAGGGGGTCCTCGAAGATTTGGTCGGCGCCGCGTTCCCGCAGAAACGTGGCGAACGCTTCACCGACGGAATTGCCACCAGGGCCAAGGTCGGCGAGTGCATCATGCCAGTCCGGGTTTTGTTTGCGCGCGTGACCAGCGGCGGCGATTTGGCGGTCGGGGACAGCGGGTTGCGCCGCACTGAGGTTGGCCTCGCCGTTGCATGAGTCCGACTGCTCCCAGTGGGATTCCTGTTGCCGCCGCCGTGATCGCAGGAGGCCGATCTTCCCGGATGGGACGGAATAAGGCGTTCCTTGTTCACGACGGTCGCCGTTTGTTGGATCGCCAACTTGCGACGCTACGCGAAGTGCGCCCGATGGAGCTGCTGGTGTCGGGCCAGCGTGGCACGGACTATGACGTGCCTGGCGTGCGCATCGTCTTGGACACCGGGCCGAACCAAGGTCCCTTGGGTGGGATTGCAGCCCTGCTGGCCGCCTCGAAGATGCCTCATCTGCTCGTGCTGGCAGTAGATATGCCGCATATGACCACGGAATTTCTGGCCATGCTCGTGCGGCAGATTGGGCCGTTTCGCGGGGTTGTGCCCCGGGCAGCGTCTGGATGGGAGCCGCTCGCCGCAATCTATCCGAGAGCAATCCTGCCACGCGTACAGGCGCACCTGGCCTGCGGAGAGCTGAGTATCTGCCGGTTAGTCGAAGCTGGTATAGCCGCCGGAGAGCTCGCGCCCCACGAAATCGGCGCGTCGCAGGTACGGTTGTTTGCCAACTGGAATCGGCCCGAAGATGTCGAGAGCCTGTCGTTGCCGTAGACCGGCTCCGTTGGTGGTGCACTTGCAGTAGTTGGACACCCCGTGCCTGTGGCAGAGTGAGGAGAGGAACCTGAATAAACGGACTTGCTATTTCGCGTAACAGCGAAATAGTCGCGACATGCGATCCAGCAAACAGCAGCCAGTCCCTCGCCGCGAAGCGGGCGTTTTCAAGGCCCTGGGACATCCGGCGCGCCTCCAGGTGGTCACCGAATTGGCGGACGGTGAGCGTTGTGTGTGCGATCTCGTCGAACTCACCGGGCTGGGTTGGTCCACCGTTTCCCGACACCTCTCCGTGTTGAAGGCCGCCGGTGTGATCGAAGACGAAAAGCGGGGGCTGCAGGTTTTCTACCGGTTGAAGCTGCCCTGCGTGGCACGGTTCACGGCCTGCCTTCACGCGGCGAGCGAGGGACAGGACGTGAGCTTCACGGTCGGTGCCTGCTGCGGCGAGCGCGCCTCCTGATGCCAAACCCATGAAAAGGATCCGGCGAAATAGCACCGGGCTTAATTTCACCCTTTCGCGAACTAGCGGACTGCCGGACGATGAATAAGCAGAAAGAACTCGGCACCCTCGCCCTGATGGCCGGGGTCTTTGCCACCTTCTATTTTCTGCCGCTGGGCTGGCCGCGCTTCGACGGTGCCGTCCAGGAAGCGCTCGCGCTGACCAAATGGTACGCCCGGGAGCATGTGATTTTGTGCCTGCTGCCGGCCTTCTGGATCGCCGGCGCCATCGGCGCCTTCGTGTCGCAGCAATCCGTCATGCGCTACCTTGGGCCGAACGCGCCCCGGGTGACGAGCTACGGCGTGGCTTCGGTCTCCGGCACGATCCTCGCGGTCTGCTCCTGCACCGTGCTGCCGCTCTTCTCGGGCATCTACCGCATGGGCGCCGGGCTTGGGCCGGCCACGGCTTTCCTCTACTCCGGTCCCGCCATCAATGCGCTGGCGATCATTCTCACGGCGAAAGTGCTCGGGCTTCAGCTCGGCATCGCGCGGGCCGTGGGTGCGGTGACGTTTAGCGTCGTGATTGGTGCGGCGATGCACCTCTTGTTCCGGCACGAAGAGAGGGCCAAGGCGACCAAGATCGCGGAATTGCCCGTGCCGTCGGCGGTGCGCCCGCTGTGGCAGACCGCGGTATTTTTTGGGTTGATGGTCGCGGTACTGATCTTCGCCAACTGGGGTCGATCCGACGAGGAGGTCGGGTTCTTCGCCATGGTCTTTGCCGCGAAGTGGTGGCTCACCTCGATCTCCGCGGCACTGTTGGGCGTGATCCTGTGGCGTTGGTTTGCGCTGTCGGCCGTGCGTCTCGGCGCCACCGCGGTGGCGATCGCGCTTTCGGCTCTTGTTGTACCAACGCAGCCGACGCTGGCGGTGCTTCTCGCCGTCCTAGGCCTCGCCTGGACGACCGCCGGTCGTCCAGGCGAGGCCGGAGAGTGGTTCGCGCAGTCGTGGGATAATGCGAAACAGATCTTCCCGCTGTTGATTGGCGGCGTGCTGGTTGCGGGGCTGATGCTCGGGCGGCCCGGCCATGAGGGGCTGATTCCGAACGAGTGGATCGCACAGTCAGTCGGCGGAAACTCGCTCGCGGCCAATGCATTCTCGGCCGTGGCCGGGGCAGCGATGTATTTTGCGACGCTGACCGAGGTGCCGATTCTCCAAGGTCTCATCGGCAGCGGCATGGGCCAGGGGCCGGCCCTGGCACTGCTGCTTGCCGGCCCGGCCCTGAGCCTGCCGAGCATGATCGTGATCCACTCGATCCTCGGACTGAAGAAAACCGCCGCCTACGTCGGCCTCGTCGTCGTGCTTTCGACCTTGGTCGGTTGGGGCTACGGGGCATGGGCGGGCTGAACCATCCGCCGCCCGAGTCACTTCGTTTCAATTCTTTCCTCTCCGTAACATGAAAAAGATCCAAATCCTCGGAACCGGTTGCCGCAAATGCGGCCTCCTGGCTGAAACGGCTGAGAACGCCGCCAAGGCGCTCGGCCTCGAATATTCCCTCGAGAAGGTTACCAACCTGAACGACATCGCCGCCTTCGGCGTAATGTTCACGCCCGCGCTGGTCGTCGACGGCACGGTCAAGCTCTCCGGCAAGGTGCCGACGCTCGACGAGGCCAAGCAACTCCTCGCCTGAATTCCATCCCCCATGAAGCGATCAATCACTCATCTCCTTTTGCTCGGTATCCTAGTCTCTGGTACTATCAACCTCGCCAACTCCGCCCCTGCCGCCACCCCGACTGCCGGCCGGCCGCGACTCGTCGACTTGGGCGCGGACAAGTGCATTCCGTGCAAACTCATGGCGCCGATCCTGGAGGAGCTGAAAAAAGAATACGCCGGCCGGCTCGATGTTGTGTTCATCGACGTGTGGAAGAACCGCGACGCCGGAACCCCGTATGGCATCTCGGTGATCCCAACGCAGATATTCTACGACGCCGCCGGCAAGGAGCGCTTCCGGCACGAGGGATTTATCGCGAAGCAGGAAATCCTGAAGAAGTTTAAGGAGCTGGGGGTTGACCTGACTTCTGGGAAACCGGCGGGCCTCGTCCGCGAAAAGCCCGTCGCCGCCGACACCCGCCCGCGCGAACGGGTGTGTTCCCTGTGTGATGGCGACGTCGACGCCAAGGCCGAGACGGTCGTCAAGGGCAAGAGCGAGCAGCGCATCCTGTGCTCGCCGCACTGCTACTTCATTTACCAGTCGAGCCTCGTGGGTGCCGACGCGAAGGCCGAGGCGGCCAAGGTCAGCGTGACGGATTGGTCGAACGGTCGCCTCGTCGCTGCGACCATGGCAACGTATCTCTACGGCTTGGACGCCAAAGGTCGCCCCACGATCCGGGCGTATGCCGACAAGAATGCTGCCGCCAAGGCTCAGGCGGCCCATTCCGGCAACCTCGTGTCGTGGGACGTGCTGCGGGCAAAGGAACTGGCGGCCCGCTGCGGGTTTTGCGACCGCGCCGTATATCCGGAGGATGCCTGCGACGTGAAAGTCGGCGAGATGCACACCTACGGCTGCTGCACTCACTGCGCGATGGGCGTGGCCGCGCGGCTGCAAAAGGACATCGAAGTCGCGGCCAAGGATGGATTCACCGGAGAGCCGATCCGTGTAAAGACTCTGAATGGCAGTGTCGCGGCACTCGAACCGACGACCGCCGTGGCCTGGTTTGGCCAGAAGCAGGCCCCCGATGGCAGTTGGGCCTCCGCCGGCTGTTTCAAGCAAGGCTTCTTTACCAGCGAGGCCAACCTCCAGCAATGGCTCGACGCGCGTCCGACCATGACCGGTCGGCAAATCACGATCGACCAGGCGCTGGCGGACAAGATGAAGCTGAGCCCTGCGCAAATCGCCAAGGCCTGCAAATTAGGAGAATGCAATTGAGAGGAGCAACACCATGAATACCGAACTCACCCGCAGAAAATTCGTCGGTGCGACGGCTACAGCCGCGCTCGCTGGCTCGCTTGCCGCCATCAGCACCGTTCGTGCCGCCGCTTCCAGCGGCTCCCCGATCAAAATCCTCGGCATCTCGTGCAGCCCGCGCAAAGGCATGACCACCGCCAAGGCGGTGCAAACGGCACTCGACGCGGCGAAGAGCGTCAATCCGCGCATCGTGGTCGAGTTGATCGACCTCGGCGGACTCAGCTTCACCGGTTATTCGCCCACGCCGCCTCAAGATGATTTCGCCGCCATCCTGCCGAAACTGCAGGACCCCGCGGTGGGCGGACTCATCATCGGCTCGCCGTCGTACTTCCGGGGTCTGAGCGCGCTGTGCAAAGCGTTCATCGAACGCTGCGCGCCGTTGCGCGACCCCAAGATGCTGCTCGACGGCAAACCGCTTGGCGTCATCGCCACCGGCGGTTTTCGCAACGGCGGGCAGGAACTGGTGATCGAACAGATCCAGGTCGCGATGCTGTGCTTCGGCATGCTTCCCGTGGGCGCCCGGCCGCCCGCCTTCCAAGGTGGCACGGTGCTGTCGACCAAGGACAGCATCGACGGTGACGAGTTGGGCCTCACGACGGCGCGCAACACCGGGCTGCGCGTCGCGGACCTTGCGCTGCGGCTGGCAAAATAGCTCCGGTGCCCAATGGGAACGACTTGATGGGAGCGCGGTGCCCTCACCGCGCGAGGTGCCAGGTGCGGACCCATTAACGCGGATATTTCACAGTCACGATGAACCTCTCGCGCACTCTGCATGATGGAGCCGCGGCCCCGCCGCCGCGGTGGTCGAGCGAAACGCGGCGAGGGCGCCGCGTCTCCATGAAATATCCGGGTTAACCCGCGGAGTGAGGGCACTCCGCCTCCATTGGCACTAAGTTCCGCAGCGGCATTTTAAACTCGAGGAAGCGAAAGCGCGATCCATGGAAACCCTCTTCATCACCTTGTCCGAGGCCATCAACGGCGCCCCGCTCGTCGCGCTGGCGGCGGCGTTTGCGTGGGGCGTGTTAAGCATTGTGCTCAGCCCGTGCCACCTCGCGAGCATTCCACTGATTGTTGGATTTCTCCAGGGTGGGAAACAAGTGACACCGCGGCGCGCGGCCGGGCTGTCGACGCTCTTCGCGTTGGGCATTTTGATCTCGATTGCGCTCATCGGCGCGATGACGGCAGCCGCCGGGCGGATGCTGGGCGATCTCGGACCCTGGGGAAACTACGCGGTGGCGGCGGTTTTCTTTGTCTTCGGCTTTCACCTGCTCGACCTGCTGCCGATGCCGGAGGGCTGGCGACCGGCGCCGCACCAGCCGCGGCGGGGTGCGTTGGGGGCGTTCTTGTTCGGACTTGTCTTCGGTGTGGCGCTCGGTCCCTGCACCTTCGGTTTCATGGCGCCGGTGCTCGGGGTCACGTTTGGTCTGGCGAACACGGCGCCGGTGTTCGCGCTGGGCGTGCTCGCGCTATTCGCCGCCGGCCACTGTGTGGTGATTGGACTCGCCGGCTTTTCGAGCACCTGGGTGCAGCGGTGGCTCTCCTGGCAAAATGACACGCCCGGCGCCAAATGGCTGCGGCGCGCGTGCGGCCTTCTCGTGCTCCTGGCCGGAGTCTGGCTCGTGGCCAACGCCGGCTGAGCGCCGATAAAGCACGGCTGCCCTCGGGTTGCAGGGAAGCTCAGGTTGTCAGGTTCACGGTTCCGCGGTTCAAGGGTTGGAAGAGAAAACGCGCGATCTTCATGCTTTTCCAACTGCTGAATGGTGAACCCTTGAACCGTGAACCTGATTAGTTGCTCCGATTGGATTGTTACGGTTCAAGCGGCGAGCGGCGGAGGACGCCGTCGGTCAGGATGCGCGCACGGAGACCGCCGCGACCGCGCAGCCAGGCGTTGGCGCCGGGGCCGAGGGCGCCGTCCATCCAGTAGCACGGCCGACACTCCTCGGTGCCAAAAAAACGGATACCCTGCACCTCGAACGCGACGCCGACCAGCGTTGCAAGGTCGATGCCGGAGACGAGCACGTTGCGCCGGGCGGATTCGGGTCGCGCGTCGGGCAGGCCGAGTTCGCGGCGCAGGATGTCGAAAATCTCCAGCGAGAAGAAGGTGATCTGACCCTTGTAGTCGGGCGCGTAGTCGAAGAAGCGATCGCCCTGGACGCCGCGGCCGGCGACGCATTCCAGTTGTTCAACCTCGATCGCCGGGTGGTGGCCGGCGGGCGCGCCATGGTGGCCAATAAAATTGTGGCCGGGCGAAATAAAGAGGTGCTCGACCACAAGCATGGTGGCAGCCGGCGCAGCGTGGCCGACAACAGGATCCACGGGATCGTGGTGCCCGGGCCGCGCAGTCATGGTTGATCGGGATGCAACAGCGGCTTGTGGCCGGGAGAGCGCTTGTGCGGAAGGCCAGCGGCGACCCAATCCTTGACGCCCTCGCTCAGGCGCAGAGCCCGGATGGCGCGGGTGGCGAGTTGTTGCTGGGCAGTGTCCCCCAGCAGGCAGTAGGGCCCGCGGCAGTAGATGACTACAATCTTGTCGGCCGGCAATTCGCCCGCCCGTTCGATCAGCTCCGTGAGGGGAATCGAAATCGCACCCGGGAGATGATCCGCATCGAATTCCTCCCTGGGCCGCACATCGACCAAGACAACGGCATCCTTCTTAATCAGGTCGGATAGGGCCTCCCGGCTGATGGTGCCGCCCCGTTTGCTCCGCTGGGCGGCGAGCCCGGCAAAAAGTTGCTGGAGTTCCGCCAGGCGCGTGGCGCTGTAATCGCGATACTGCAACCAGAAGGCTTTCACCGACTCGTCCGCGATGCCGTAGGCGATGTGGCGTCCCATCCGGCGCT
Organism: Opitutaceae bacterium; assembly: GCA_044344465.1. Taxonomy (GTDB): domain Bacteria; phylum Verrucomicrobiota; class Verrucomicrobiia; order Opitutales; family Opitutaceae; genus ER46. The sequence continues at coordinate 6,857 of JBIJCX010000155.1, read as the reverse complement.
TCGAGACAAGATTTACTTTCAGTAACAACTGCAGGTGATGCGAGACGTTGGCCACCGGCTGCTGGATCGCTTCCGCCAGATCTTCCACCGTGCGATCACATTGGGTGAGAATGTGGATCAGCCGCAGGCGCTGGGGACTCGCCAGTACATGGCCCAGGGTGGCAATCAACTCATAGGGGGTTTGTGGGTCGTCAAGCTTCATTCAAACAGTTGGTTGGATGTCCGAGTGAGCGAGTCAGGTCAAAACCTCTTTGGGCGGAGGCAGGTGCTACAATTTCGAATTCAAAACGGAAGACCGCGGCCGGCGCGCAGATGAAAAAGCAAGCGCCATGGCGAGGGCATGGCGCTTGCGGTGTTTTGCCGGAAATCGAGCGGTCGCGTTGGGGGCGGTATTAGCAACCGGCGCTGGGCTTACCCTTGCTCATCTTGTAGCTGTCGCCAACCTTCAGGTCCTTGGCCAATGCGGATTGGACCGTGATGACATTGCCGTCCACGGCCAAGATCTTGGCGCCACGCAGGACCAGCGTCCCCTTTTCGTTCAACGCTCGAACATAGGCGCCCTTCTTGATCCAGGCGGCGGCATCTCCGACGATTTCAATCTTTACGTTGTTTCCACTGATGGCAGCTACCTTGCCGTTGGAAACATCGGTGGCGGCATCGGCGGCGCGCGCGGCGGTCAGGCCGAACGCGAGAATCATGAGGGAAATGAACAGTTTTTTGATCATGGTGATGATGTAGGTTTTCTTTGGTTGGACGGAGATTCAGTTCAGAAGGCGACTTGGAACATGCCGCGGATGGCGGTGTTGGCGGTGTTGGTGCCGACGGACGGCGAAGCCGTGCCATTGGCAAAGGCCGTGGGTTTGGCGAACTTGTTGCGCTGATATTCCAAGGTGAAGCGGACGTTGTTGTTGCCGGTGATGTACCAGTTTATGCCGACCGCTTGTTGCTTGATGTTCTGCTCAGTGACGCCGGAGATTTGGGCGAAATCCCAGCTCTCGTGGTAGGCGTAGGGCTGCAGCTTGCCCTTCTTGCCAATCGTCTGCGGCATGAGGTAGGCGCCGCGCACATACCAACCCTCTTTCTGGCCGTTGAGGCCACCGATGTTGGCGAGACGGTCGCCAGGGTTGAAATTGGTCTTATAGGCGTCGTCGAAGTGGTTCTTCAAGTAAGCCGAAGTCAGCGTGTATGTTCCACTGGTGGTTGGGTATTCGCACAGCACGTCGGCCGTGAAGGCGGTGTAGTCGACGGTTTCCTTGTTCTGCACCACGCCCGCGGAGGTGACATTCCGGTAGACGGCGGAAGGCTCATAGATGCCACCAATGCCGACGGTCAGAACCTTGAGGTCTCCCAGATAGGAGCCTTCGTAGCCTGAAGCGGCTTCCTTGTCCCAGAACGAGTAGTGCACCCGGCCAACATACATGAAGTTTTCACTCGGGGTCGGACTGGACGTCACCGAGGCAAGGGTGAAGGGGTGGGTGAGCCGCGTGATGCCCTCGCGCCCCTGAAAGACCGAAGCTTGGTAAACGACGCGATTGTCGGCGAGTCTGCCCCAGGATGTCACGCCGATGTCACGGCTGGTTTTGGCTGGAACGGTACCGTAGGCGCTGAAAATGAAGGCGGAACGGTCGATCCCGAGCGGGTCGAAACAACCGTCAAGGTTGCCGCGGGTGAGCGGGATTTTTGTCAGGCCGATCTTGAAGTTCAGCCAGTCGTAATAATTGGCGATGAAGTAACCGTCGTGGAGGCGGATGTCGCCGTCGTTGGAGTCGGTGTCCTGACCGGACACGCCATAGCCGGTGGAACCGGTCTTGGTGGAGCTGCTGATGCTCGTGGTGTTGATTTGGAAACCATAGGTTTCGTCCATCATGCCGGTGAGCGTCAGCCGGAAGCGGGCGAAACGCAGATCGGTGCGGTTACCCTCGAAGGCAGTGCCGCTGCCATAATCGGTGTTTTCAGCCAGAAGCTGCCCGCGCAGCCGGACCTCAAGGCTTTTCATATTCGCTTCGATGATATTGGCTAGTACCGGCGCCGGTGCAGCCAAAGCGGCGACAAGGGCGAGCAAGCCCAGTTTGTTGGTGGATAAGTTCATGTTCTAGCGGTTGGTTGGCCCTGCTTGGGATTTTGCACAGAGCCGCTGCGCCAGAGGGCGGTGTTGGCACGCAAGATGCCCTGTTCGCGAAGGGCCGAAACGCGATTAGATGGCAATCTCACACAAACAATCTGACAAGCGTTTGAATATTGGTCTATCAAAAGGTAAGACAGCGTTAACGATATCACTGGGAGGATTGTTTTCGATAGACTATCTAATGAACGTTTGAATGAAGATAAGATCTGCTGATTTTAGTCGACTCGCCAACCCCGGAAGAAAACAGGCATCCGCTCGAAGCTCGGAACAGGGTGAAGGTTCCAGGGCCGGGGCACCGGGAGCGTAAGCGAGTTCGGCGGGGGACTACGGCCGAGCAGGCGGGAAGGTGGACCACACGGGAAGGACGCACGAGGCGCGGCGGCGAGATAACAAAGAATCGAAACCGCTCACCGACTGTTTCATCACCGCCGAGTCATCGGCATGGCAGGTGAGGCAGGCGCCGACGCGCAGAATGCGCCGTTGTTCCTCGAGGGTGAAGGGGCGCACGTCGTCGCGGGTGGAGACCATGCCCTCGCGGGTTTGCAGGAAGCCGATCCAGGCGTCGGCGGGCAGGCCGTCCTGGGGTGACGGAGCGTGGGCGGGGGTGAAGCGCCAGCGGCCTTCCGGGCCCGCGACTTCGAAGCGCAGGGTGCCGCGGCCGTAGCCGAGGGCGACGGGATCGTTGTGGCACGACTGGCAGGACCGCACCGCGCGGCTGGTCGTGTGGGCGGCCAGGCGGGCGTAGAGTCGGCGAAACACGGGGTCCGGGGGCCCGCCCGCGGTGCGGTTGCGGTCGAGTTCCATGATCATCCCGGGCCCGAAGGTGTCGATGATGCCCGACGGCCGCGCCGTATCCGCGGCATCGAGACGGATGCCGAGGGTGGGCGGGGCGGCTTCGAAGGGGCCGGAGGATTCCGTCCACGCGCCCTTGACCGGCTCCTGGCGGAGGTGGTCGAAGCCTTCGAGCGCCGGGTCGAATTTCGTATGACAGGAGGTGCACCGCGGCGCCCAGGGCGTGTGACAACTGTTGCAGGACAGGCGGTCGTGGCCCGGGCCCTCGCGGCAAACGGCGAGCGGCGCCCGCAGTTCGGCAAACTGGCCGGTGCGCTTGCGGCGCAACTGCCCGGTGCCATCCGTGCCGACGAGGATGTTCACCAACGTGCCGCCGGCGCGCGTGGTGCCGAAGCGTTGCCCGGGCGCGACCTCCCATTTGCGGAGCGCCAGGAGCTTGTGGGACTCGGCATCGATCGCGGCGGCAGGCTGCGACGCGAGCGGGCGGGCGTGGCAGTCTTCGCACCGGAGCTGCACTTGCTCGTTCTTGTGTTTGACGACGGTGCCGCCGCCCATGACCTCGGTGGCGGTGTGGCAGTCAATGCAGTCGAGTCCGCGGGTTTGATGCACGTCGGGCTGGACGCGCGTGAAGAAGCGGCCGTCGTCGAGCTCGCGGAATGGCGGGGGCGTGGCGGGGGCGGACTTCAATTCGGCGGACGTCGGCGGGTCGCGGAGTTCGTGCCAGCCTTCATAGTTGGTCGAGATGCGGCCCGAGCGACTGTGGCAGCCGAAGCAGTGGCCATTGTCGGGGTTGAGCGTGAGGGTCGGATGGACGCTCGGGATGGCGGTGCGCGCACCGAGCGGGGTGGCTTCGTAGCGGGCGAGTTCCTTGGACGCCTCGGGGGAATAGACCAGGTGACACGCGTTGCAGCCGCCGCCGCGCGACTCCTGGCCGATGGGACCCCAGGCTTCCTTCTCCTGGCCGAGGTGGCAGGAGGCGCAGAGCTGGCGAACGTGGCTGTCTGCTGCGCTGGTGCCTAGTTCCCGCACGTGCGGCGGCGGCGCGGCGGCGGGGACGGGTTCGCCGAAGACGCGCCGGTTGACGGCGATGACGCCGGCAAAGGTTGACATGATCGACCGCTCCACGCGCGGGATGATGTCCCCGTGACAGGCGGTGGTGCCGCAGGTGCGGGGGGCGTCGGCGAGGTTGCCGGGCACGCGAATCATGGCGGCGTGCGCGCGTTGCGCGTCGAGGGTCGAAGTATCGCCTCTGTGGCATGAGGCGCAGCCGATGTTTTCAGGGCTGTGGGCGCCGGCCAGACCGGTGATTTTGCCGTGGCAGACCAGGCAACCCTCGGCGCGGCCGAGGACGACGGGGAGTTTGGCGGGGACCTTATCCGGGGCGAGCGACGCCGACGGCACGATCCAGCCGGGCTGGAGATCGCTGCGGCCGCCGGGCCAGTTGGGGCGCCAGCTCCAGTTTTCCCCGCGCAGGAAAAGACCGACGCCGCACAGGAGCGCATAGCCAATCGTCGCCACCAGAAAAGCGAGCTTGAGGCGCTTAGCCCACGCGGTGGGCAGACGGGGCAACGCCCAGATGAGAATCAGGCCGACGCCGCCGAGGGCGACGATTTCGAAGGGCCGGGGCGTCCAGTGCAGAATTTCCTGCAGACCGAGGAAATACCACGGCCCCTTCATCCGCGGATCGATTCCATCGTGCAAACCCGGCGAGAGGCAGAGCGAGACCGCACCGGTGACGAAGGCGACCGCCGCGACGGCGGCGGTGCGCGGCCAGAGCCGGCGGGCGTGTTCGATGATGACGAGCCACACGATGATGGTGGCGGTGGCGGCGTGCTGCAGGTAGACCGCAATCAACTGATCCCCGGCGCCGAACAGAAACGTGGCCGCGAGCGGGCCGAAGAACGGCAGGCGCGTGACAACCTCCTCGAGAATCCGCTGTGCTTGACGGGCATCCGCGTCGCCGCGCAGGAGGAAGCCGGACAGCATGAGGAAGGCGATGACGGGCAGGCTCAGGATCAGCCGTATCCAGACTCCGGAGCCGACGCGTTTTTCGGTGGCGGCGCGGAGGTGGTCCCAGATATGCAGGACCGTCGTGACGAGGAAAAGCTGCGCGGTCCAATAGTGGACGTTGCGGAAGAACACGGCACCGGGATTGGCGAGAAGCCACTCGCTGATTGAACGGGCGCCGTCGCGGGCGTCGTAGGGCGCGATGAGGAAGACACCGGAGACCGCGCAGAGCGCGAACGAGGCGGTTGCGATGTCGCCGAGCGTCACGCCCCGGAAGGCCAGTATCTTGTCCGGTTGTTGGCTCCGCTCACTCGGCATGGACGGTCCAGCCTCCGGTTTCGTTGTCGGGGCTTACCCGCAGCGGCGCCAGGGGTTGCCGGGCGGGGCCGTGCGTGGCATGGCCGTCGGCCGCGAAACGCGAGCCGTGACACGGGCACACGATTGCACCGTCGACGATCCGGTCGAGGCGGCAGCCGAGATGGGTGCAGCGAGCGGAGAAGGCGCGCAGCGCACCGTTGGCCCCGCGGTTCACGATGACATCGCCCGCGACACTCAGCCCGGCGGGCACATCCGGGGAAATCGGGACGGGCGTCGGCAGGCCTTGCAGCCGGACGCGGCGCAGCATCGGGCCGAGCGCCCAGGCGAAGGGCGCGCTGGCGAGCAACGCGAGCAAGGTGCGCCGCTGGCGGCGGTTTGGGTGCGCGTGGGCGGTTGGCCGTGCCATGATTCCTCCTCTGGCCAGGGGTGCGGTCCCCCGCTCAGCAGCCCTCGCGTTTCTTCTTGGCCGGCGTGGCGCTTGGAGCGGCCGTCGACGCGGGCGGGGGCGGCGGGGGGGTGAGGGCGGGAAGGTCGTTTTTGCCCGGAGCGGCAGCGCCGCGCGGCGTGCCGCCGAAGTGCCGGGCCACGGCGACGCGCTTTGCGAACTCGACGTTCGCGGTCGCGGTGTCCTCGGCGGGCTTGGCCGGGAACAACACCTCCGCATTCCACGCGTCAAGCCCGCCCGCGAGAGCGTAGACGGCCTTGAAGCCGAGCGCTTTCATCAGGATCCACGCCTGCGCGGCGTGGGTGTCGTCCTGCGCGTAGACGACGATCTTCTCGATGCGGGGCGCCACGGTGTCGGTGAGCGATGCGAGCGGAACGTTGCGCGCGCCGGGAATCCGGTGCTGGGCAAAGTCCGCCGCGCCGCGCAGATCGATGAGCGTGTAATCGGCGCGACCTTCGAGGATCCAGGCACTGAGTTCGACCGGGCTGACGTGTTCAGACACGTTGCCGGCGAGTTGGGCGAGCCGCCGGGTTTCGATGGTGACACGGCCTTCGCGATAGGGATTGCCGCTCACGGCAGCGACCAAGCCGAGTCCAACGAGGCCGGCGGCCAACACGCGGGCGGGATTGAACCGGCGCCGCGCGCCCGTCAGCGAATCAGGGCCGGGCTGGACCCCGCCGAATGTTTTCTCCGCCCACTCGGCGGCAATGAAGGCGCCGATCGCCATCACGACCACCGCCAGCACCACGACTCCGTAGGGCAGGTGGAGAAAGGCCGGCAGCGTGAGGGGGCCGAACGCAGTGACGGTCGTCCATCGGGCGATGGCCGGATAGATTTCGCCAAAACCGAACAGGCCGGCGAGCATGCCAACAAGGAAGACCACGGCGTCGAGGCGTCCGGTTGCGGCGGAGACGACGGAGGTACCCGGGCAGTAGCCGCCGATGACGAAGCCGATGCCGAGGAGCAGGCCGCCCACGATCTGCGGCCCGAGCAAGGTGGGTGTGAGGTGCACGAGCGAGAGATCGACCAGGCCGAAGCGCGACACCACGTAGAGCCCGACCATCGCGGTGACGATGGCCGTAAACATCACCTTTAGTACGGCAAGATCCTTGAAGTAGAACTGGGCCGTGAGCTTGCGGGCGCTGCCGAAGCCGGCGCGCTCGAGGAAGA